>JARKOL010000075.1 GCA_029975745.1 Myxococcota bacterium
GATGCTGGCGGACCCGGCGATCGACGCGGTCGTGATCGGGATCCCGAACTGCTTCCACGCCCAGGTCGCGCTGGACGCGCTGGACGCCGGGCGGCACGTGATCTGCGAAAAGCCGCTGGCGCTGACGCTGGACGATGCCCAGACGATGATCGACCGGGCGAAGGCCAAGGGGCTGGTGCTGGGATACGCCGAGGAACTGTGCTTCGTCCCGAAGTTCATCCGGGCCAAGGAACTGATGGAGACGGGCGGCATCGGCAAGCCGTATCTGCTGCGCCAGTGCGAGAAGCACGCGGGCCCCTACTCGCCGTGGTTCTGGCAGCCCGAGCAGGCGGGCGGCGGCATCCTGATGGACATGGGGTGCCACTCGATCGAGTGCATCCGCTGGGCGCTGGGCAAGCCGAAGGTCAAGTCGGTACTGGCGCACATGGGGACGTACCTGCACGGCGAGATCACGAAGGAGGAGGACCACGTCATCCTGGTGATCGAGTTCGAGGACGGGACGATCGGTCAGGTCGAGTCGTCGTGGGCGCTGAAGGGCGGCATGGACAGCACGCTCGAGATCTTCGGGACGGAGGGCGTCATCTATGCCGACCTGCTGAAGGGCAACGCACTGCGGACCTACTCCGAGAAGGGCATCCCCGACGTGGACGGCTCGCAGGGATGGGCGTACCCGGACTTCGAGTGGCTGTGGAACAACGGGTATCCGCAGGAGGACGCGCACTTCGTCGAATGCATGCGCACCGGGAAGACGCCGATCGAGTCCGGCCAGGACGGGCTGGAGGTGCTGGAGATCATGCTGGCGGCATACCACTCGGCGGGCATCGGTCAGAAGGTGATGCTGCCGTTCCGTCCCAAGGACGTCCCCGTGCCGGTCGATCTGTGGATCCACCCGCGGCCCGAACTGGGCGCCGGGCCGATCCCCGGCTAGGCGCCAGAAGGCCGCACCCGCAAGCGGGACGCCGAATTCCGGTTTCAACAATGCGCTTTTCATCCCCGAAACCTTGTGCTAGGGTTTTCCCACCTGTCGCCCGGGGACCTCGAAGATGGATCCGAAGGATCGGTCGACCAACATGACAGGCGCTCGGGGCCGCCCTCCGGAACGGCACCAGGGAAAGCGCCGGTCACGCACCATCGCCGCCCGGCGCCTGGGACGGGTCGATTTCTCGGACGGGATCCAGTTGGACGAGGACCTGGACGCGATCCGCCCGAAGACCCGGGCCGAATGCGTGGATGACGAACGTCCCTGCCCCTGGGTGGGCTGCAAGTACCACCTGTACCTGGACATCAATCCGAAGACCGGGTCGATCAAACTGAACTTCCCGGACATCGAGCCCGAGGATCTGGCCGATTCGTGCGTACTGGACATCGCGGATCGGGGTCCCGTCACGCTCGAGGACGTCGGCCGCATCATGAACCTGACCCGCGAACGGATCCGTCAGCTCGAGGCCGGCGCCGCCGAAAAGATCCGCTCGACCCGTCTGGCCATCGAGTATCGCGAGTTCACCATCGAGGGCCGCAGCAGCCTGAAATAGCGTGACATCACCTTGAAAGCAGGCCCGCCGCCCGATAGACTGTGGCGGTATTATTTCGGAGGCCCTCGTGCATTTCCGAACTCGCTGGTTGACCGCCGCCACGGCTGGGTGGCTGGTTGCCGGGCTTCTGGGCTGCGAATCGAACGGCGGCCCCGAGGACGTTCCGGCCCCGGACGTGACCCGACCGGATTCCGGCGCCAAGGACACCAGCGTCCCGGAAGACGTCCCCTTCGTCCTGCCCGATTATGGCCGTACGGACATCGTGGCCGACGGCCTGGCGGACACCTGCCTCGACTGCGCCGACGCGGCGGACTTTGGTCCCTACGACATGGGCCCCATCGAACCCGGGATGCCCGGAGCCCCGTGCCAGGACAACGACGAATGCAACTCCGGATTCTGCATCGAGTCCCCGGACGGACGCGTCTGCGCGCGGTTGTGCCAAAGCGGCGCCAGTTGTCCCGACGGCACCCGATGCCTGCAGGTCCAGGGCGAGCCCGACACCATCTACGGGTGCGTCTACGTGTTCCCCAGACTGTGCCTGCCTTGCAGCAATGATGCGGCCTGCAAGACCCCCCTGGCAACGGGCTTCCCGGCCTGCATCGGCAACGATGACGGATGGTACTGCGGCACTCCCTGCCAGGCGGACACGGAGTGCCCCGCCAGTCACGAATGCCGGGAGGTCACCTCGATCGAGGGCGTTCCGACGCGCCAGTGCGCCCCGCGGGACGACGAGTGCGGGTGCTCCCGAAAGGCCGTCGAGGAGTCCATGCGCACGCCGTGCGCCGTGACGAACGCGTTCGGACGCTGCACCGGAGAGCGCTACTGCACCGGGTCCGGCCTGACGGCCTGTTCGGCCAAGACCCCGGCGGCCGAGGTCTGCGACGGCACGGACAACGACTGCAACGGGTTCACCGACGATGCCGAGTCGGTGCCTTGCCTGGTCACCAACGCCTACGGCTCCTGTCCCGGTGTATCGACCTGCGCCCTGGGCAAGGAGGTCTGTCAGGGAACGCCGGCCAGCCAGGAAACCTGCAACGGCACCGATGACGACTGCGACGGGCTGACGGACGAACAGGATGCGGTCGGCTGCACGTACTACTACCGGGACCAGGACGAGGACGGGCTGGGCAAGGCGGGGGATCGACGGTGCCTGTGCAGCCCGCTGGCCCCCTACACCGCCCTGACCGGCACCGACTGCGACGACAACGACAAGGATATCGGTCCCGGTTCGCCCGAGGTGTGCAATGGTCGGGACGACAACTGCGACGGGTTCACGGACGAAGAGGGGGCCGAAGGCTGCCTGATCTTCTACCGGGACGAGGACGAGGACCAGTATGGCGTCACGGCCGATTCGAAGTGCCTGTGCTCGGGCAAGGCCCCGTACACGGCGGTGCAGGGAGGCGACTGCAACGACCAGGACCGCTGGGTCAAGCCGTCGGCCGTCGAGCAGTGCAGCGGCAAGGACGACAACTGCGACGGCGTGACCGACCCCGAGGGGGCGGCCGGCTGCAAGACCTACTACTATGATGGCGACCAGGACGGATACGGGACCGCCGCGATGCCCTCGCGCTGCCTTTGCGGCCCGGACCACACGTCACGCCACACGGCGCTGCAGGCCGGCGATTGCGACGATACCAACAACCAGGTCAATCCGGGCCGAGCCGAGGTCTGCGGCGACGGCATCGACAACAACTGCAACGACCAGATCGACGAGGACAACGGCCAGGGCTGCGTGCTGCGATTCGAGGACAAGGATGGCGACGGGTTCGGCATGGGTGACGGCCTGTGTACCTGCGGCCCCAGACCGCCCTACACGGCGCTGGTGGGAGGCGACTGCAACGATCTGAACCGCAACGTCCACCCGAACGCGACCGAGTCCTGCGGGGACGGCATCGACAACAACTGCAACGGAAGCACGGACGAGGAAGGCGCCAAGGGCTGCGTGAACCGCTTCCACGATTTCGACGGGGACGGGTACGGCACGGGAACCGCGCGCTGCCTGTGCGCGGACGAGGGATACTACACGGCCCCCGCCGGCGGGGATTGCGACGACGACGATCCGCTTCGCCATCCCGGCCAGACCGAGGCGTGCGGGGACGGCATCGACAACAATTGCAACGGCCAGACCGACGAAGAGGGCGCCGCCGGCTGCCAGACGCGCTACGCGGACCGGGATTTCGACTCGTTCGGGAATCCCGCGGATGCCAAGTGCCTGTGCGGCCCCACCGGCGTGTACACGGCGCTGAACAACCTGGACTGCGACGACGGCAACGGCGCAATCAACCCGCTGGCCACCGAGGCCTGCGGCGACGGCAAGGACAACAACTGCAACGGACTGACGGACGAGGAGAACGCGAACGGCTGTGTTGCGCACTACTACGACGGTGACGGCGACACGTTCGGGGATTCGACCCGGCCGACCCGGTGCCTGTGCGGCCCCGACGCCCCGTCCAAGTACACGGCGACCCGGGGCGGCGATTGCAACGACGCGTCCGCGGCCATTCATCCGGATGCCCTGGAGCTGTGCGAAGCGGACGGCGTCACGCCGATCGACAACAACTGCAACGGGCTGCTGAACGAGGAGAACGCCGTCGGCTGCAAGACGTACTACTACGACGGGGACGGGGACGGTCGCGGGACCAGCGCCCAGCCGCCGAAGTGCTTCTGCACGGGGGGCAACGCGGCGCTGAAGTACACCAGCCTGTTCAACGACGATTGCAACGACGCGGACGCGGCCATCGCGCCCCACCTGACCGAGGTCTGCGACGGCAAGGACAACAACTGCAACGGCCAGACCGACGAGGCCAACGCGCAGGGATGCCGCACCTACTACAAGGACCAGGACCAGGACGGGTTCGGCACGCCGGACGACTGGCGCTGCCTGTGCGCGGCCGACGCGATCAATCGGTACACGGCGACCGAGGCGGGGGACTGCAACGACAACGACGGCTCGATCTACCCGGGGGCCTCGGTGTGCGGCAAGGACGGCGACTGCGACGGGAACCTGCTGGACCCGGGCGAGGCATGCGATGACGGCAACGCCATCTCGTGGGACGGCTGCACGAACTGCCAGGTGACCGAGTTCCGGGTCAACGTGCTGGTGGACCAGGACCAGTGGATGCCCGCGGTGGCCGCCCTTGCGGACGGCGGCTACGCCGTGGCCTATCAGTCGATGCGCGGTACCCCGGCCGAGGAGATCGGCCTGCGGCTGGTCAACGCCGAGGGCAGGCCGCTGGGCACGGCCGACATCTGGGTCAATTCGTTCACCGCGGGCGCCCAGCGCTACCCGGCGATCGCCCCCCTGCCCTCCGGAGGCTTCGTGGTCGTCTGGGACTCGATGGGCCAGGACAGCGGCGGCTACGCAGTCATCGGCCAGCGGATGACGGCGGCCGGGGCCAAGGTCGGCGGCGAGATCCTCATCAACGTCGTGACCCAGTACGATCAGCGCCTGCCCGTTGTCGGAACCTTCGGAGACGGCGGGTTCGTCGTGGCCTGGCAGTCCTTCCTGCAGGACGGGGATCAGGATGCCATCATCGCCCGGCGCATGAACTCGGACGGCACCCCGAACGGGGGCGAGTTCGTCGTCAACCAGACGACGGCGGGCAACCAGGACCACGTCTCGATCGCCACGATGTCGGACGGACGCTTCATCGTCGCCTGGCGTTCCGAGGTCAATCGGGGCGGCGGCGTCATCGACTACGACGTGTTCATTCGGCGCTACGCCGCGAACGGCACCGCCCTGGCCGGCGAGGAACTGGTCAACACGACCACAGCGAAGAACCAGTCGCGCCCCTGGATCACGATGCTGGGCACCGACGGGTTCGTCGTCGTCTGGGAATCCCAGGATCAGGACGGCTCGGGCTCGGGCATCTACGGCCAGCGCTTCACCGTGGACGGCACCCGTGTCGGCAGCGAGTTCCGGGTCAACACCACCGCGTTCAGCGACCAGGCCCAACCGCGGGTCACCGGACTGGCCGACGGACGATTCGTCGTGCTGTGGCGTTCCAACGGCCAGGACGGCTCGGGCCAGGGCGTCTATGCCCAGCGCTACGCGGCGAACGGCACGGCGTCAGGCCTGGAGTTCCGCCTGCACCAGTACACGGCCGGAGACCAGTGGTTCGGAGCCATCGCCGCCCACAGCGCGCACTTCCTGGCGGCATGGGCGTCGGCGAACCAGGACGGCTCCGCCCACGGAGTGTACGCGCGCCGCTTCGATTGGTAGAACGCGACAAGAACCGCGTGTTCCACGAGAGTCCGTGGAGGCGTCACGAGGCCTTCGGCTTGCGACCCGGCTTCTTCTTCGCGGGCTCGGGCGCAGGCGCGGGGGCGGCCGGCTTGGGCGCGGCGGCCTTCCGAGGCGGCTTCGGCTGGGGCGCGGGCTTGGGCGGAACGACGTTCGGCTCGTCGCGGCGCTTGGCCAGTTCCCCCTGCAGGCGATTGACCTCGGCTTCCAGCGCCTTCACCACCATGCGCAGGGACGCCAGTTCATCGCGAGTCGCCAGTTCCAGCGTTCGGGCCACCAGTTTGACCTGGGCTTCCATGTTCTGCCGCATGTCGGCTTGAAGATTCAGCGCCTGGGTCAGCAGCGCCTGAACCCGCTGATCCGACAGGATCTTCAGGGCCATCGGCGAAAAGCGCTCGAGGACGGCCTTCATCACGACATCGCGCCACAGTTCGGTCACCATCACCACACCTCCATCCGGGCCCCGGAATCATTGACCGGCAGGTTCCGATTGTCAACCGTGCGGGATCCTGGCGTCGGTCATTGACAGGTCGGGCCCCCGGACTACAATCCTGCGCAGGTTTGGTCCTTCCCTCTTTTCCAACGGGGTGACGTGATGAGCAAGACCATTCGGATCGGGATCAACGGGTTCGGACGCATCGGCCGGCTGGTCGCACGTGCGGCCATCGAGCAGGGCGGCTTCGAGGTGTGCGCGATCAACGACCTGATCGACCCGAAGAACTTCGCCAAGGGCGTTCGCTTCAACGCGAAGCTGTTCGAGTTCGATTCGGCCCACGGCCGTTTCCCCGGCACGGTCGAGTACAACGACACGCAGATCATCGTCAACGGCAAGCCGATCGACGTGCTGTCGGTCAAGTCGCCCGAGGAGATTCCGTGGGCGAAGTACGACCTGGACTTCGTCGTCGAGTCCACGGGCGTGTTCCGCAAGCGCGAGCAGATCGAGGGCCACCTGCGGGGCGGCGCGAAGCGCGTGCTGCTGACCGTCCCGCCGAAGGACGCCATCGACGCGATCATCGTCAAGGGCGTCAATGACGCGGACCTGAAGCCCGAGCACAAGCTGATCTCGAACGCGTCGTGTACGACCAACTGCCTGGCGCCGGTGGTCAAGGTGCTGCACGAGCAGTTCGGCCTGGTGCGCGGCATGATGACGACGGTCCACGCCTACACGAACGACCAGCGCATCCTGGACCAGATCCACAAGGAGGATCTGCGCCGGGCCCGGACCGCGGCCGTCAACCTGATCCCGACGACCACGGGCGCGGCCAAGACGATCGGCAAGATCATCCCCGAGCTGGACGGCCGGCTGGACGGCATGGCGGTGCGCGCGCCGGTGCAGGACGGCTCGCTGGTCGATTTCGTGTGCGAGCTGGAGCGCATCCAGGTCCGCGACCCGAAGGAGATGGTCAAGGAGATCAACGCGGCCATCAAGGCGGCGGCCGAGGGCCCGATGAAGGGCGTCCTGGAGTACTCGGAAGAGGAACTGGTCTCGACCGACATCATCCACAACCCGGCGTCCTCGATCTTCGACGCGAAGTCGACGATGGTCATGCCGAACAGCCGGATGGTGAAGATCCTGACGTGGTACGACAACGAGTGGGGCTACTCCTGCCGCTGCGTCGATCTGATTCGCATGTCCGCCGAGATGGGCTGATCCGCTCCGGCATCGGAACCCGGGCGACGACTACTGCACGTCCTCGGGTCCCGGAACCTGCAACCGAGCCAGTTCCTCCTGCAACGCCCACAACTCGCGCTTCTGTCGGGCACGGGCGCGCTTGCGTCGATAGACCCACAGGAACAGCAGCATGATCGCGACCCACAGCACCGCGGCGCTGGTCAGGAACACGACCAGGCCGTCGTAGCGGCTCATCGAGGCCCGGAAGTGCGCGAACGCCTCGTCCGGTGTCGCGCCGAACACCCGGGGAAAGGCCAGTTCGAAGGGCATGCCGGCACGCAGTTCGACCAGGAGGTTCGCAATCCCCCGCCCGCCCGTGCTGCGTTGCAGATGGCGCACGAACAGCATCGACTGGGCGTAGGCCAGGTGGACCTGGGGCCCGACCGCCGGGAAGTGGTCCACCAGGTCCGCCAGCGGGATGAAGGACTCGGTCGCGGCGGCGCCCATCACGGACTGCAGGCGATCCGCGACGCGTTCCTCGGCCACCAGCATGGCGAAGCCCTCGTGGAACCACCGGGGCAGGTTCTGGTTCGGAACCGCGGCATCCAGGTAGATGTGCGCCAGTTCATGGACGAACGTGTCGCGAACGCGAAACACCTCGTTGCCGCGCGCCGACATCACGATCAGGTTCCGGTCCGCCATGGCCAGGCCCGCGACCCACTCCCGAATCGGGCGAGAACTGCCGACCATCGCCTGCATGGATTCGTCGTCGGACGCGATGCCCACCTCGATCACGCGCGAGTCGTCGATTCCGAGCACGCCCAGGACGTACTTGCGACGCCCCTCGGCATCCCGGGCCAGCAGCTCGGCAACGCCTTCCGAGCCGGCGTCCGGACGAAAGACGAAGTGGGGAGTCCGAACCTCGCGCGCCACGGCCGCCGGGTTCCACGGAGGGAGCCCCCCAAGAAGCACGACCCCGCAGAAGTTCAGAAGAATCGCGCGCAAGACACCTCCCACCCAGGACGCGCTCCCCCAGGATCTGGATCGCGCCGCACCTGGGCACATCAGGGTCGCTGCCAGAAGAAGCGACCGCGCGACGCCCCGACCTCGAGCAGAAAGCCGAAGTTGAACAGGATCCGGCCCGAGTCATCCACCAGCCCGACGGGAGGATTCCGAAACGGCCCAGCCTCCCTGAGAGCACGCACTGCCTCCTGGTCCAGGAAGGGCAGGCCCGACTCGCGCACGACCTCCAGCCTGCGCACGTCCCCTTGGGCATCCAGTTCGACGGCAAGCACGGTCAACCGGTCCTGGTTCCCGTAGACCTTGCCCGTCGGATCACGAGACTGGTACACCGTGTCCGGATTCCATGTCCCTCGCACGTTCTCCTTGACCCGCTGGAAGAAATCCCAGTAGCGGAAGCTGCGGGAGTTGACCATGGTGGTCTCGCCCTCGTCCGCCACCCCCAGCAGCGCATCGTCGGAACCCGAGGGACCGTCCGTGCCGAAGGAGCCCCCGCTGCCGCGCCCAAGCCGCGCCGCGGCGCCGCGCCCCGGCCCCAGCGAGGGCACCATCATCCGGCCCAGGGTCGACAGGTCCATGCGGGACTTGCCCTCGGCCCTGGACTTGCCGTCGGCCTCGGGCCCCGGCAGCACCACCTCGTCGGCGACCGACGCGCGAGGCTGGACTTCGGGCCGCTCCTCCTTCTCGCCAGGACGGCCGGGCTTTCCCGGCACCCCCGTCGCCCCGGGCCGCCCCCGGTGACGAGACCGCTGCTCCCGCTCGACCCGCGTGTCGTAGCGACTCAGGAACCGAGCCTGGTCGGGGACCTCCTCGACGGCCGGTCGGGGAATGTCGATGATCTGGCCCTGTTGCAGCGCCTCGCGTGCTTCCCTCGCCTCGCGACGCTCGCGTTCCTGCCGAGCCTCCTGGGCACGGTCCAGCACCTTCAACCGAACGGCCTCGCGAGCCTGTTCCACCGCAACGGGGGGCGGGGGGTCCACCCGAAGCAGCGCCGCGAACAACAGGACGTGCAGTACCGCCGAGAGCAGGGCTCCCCAGACGAGGCGCCGACGCGCCGACTGCCGTTCGCCGGATGGATTCGCGCTAGGAACCATCGCCTTGCTGCTCCAGCGCCGCCGCGAAATTCCGGACCCCCATCGACCGAAGCACGTCAATCAGACCCATGACGCGGCCGTACTCGACCGCCCGGTCCGCATCGAC
The DNA here is from genome assembly GCA_029975745.1 of Myxococcota bacterium. GTDB lineage: Bacteria > Myxococcota_A > UBA9042 > DTJE01 > DTJE01 > DUVQ01. Next base: position 9,608 of record JARKOL010000075.1, read on the forward strand.
CACCGCCATGACCCCGGGGTGCTCGGCCAGGATCGCCGGCACGCGAGCGCGCACGCCGTCCATATCGACCAGCTCGTCGTTCAGCAGCATCCGCCCGTCCGCCGCGATTCGCAGCGACAACGACGTTTCCGCCACCTCGTCCCCCGTGGTGCCTTCGGGCAACTGGACCTCGAATCCCTTTCGACTGATGTAGGTGGCCGTCACCATGAAGATGATCAACAGCACCAGCATCACATCGACCATCGGCGTCACGTTGATTTCCGTGATGATGCCGCGATTGTCGCCCACAGGCCCCACGTTCGCGCCTCGCAAGAAACCCCGCTTGCCATACTATCGGTCCGCATGGCCCCGGGTCAAGGGCGGTGGGCGGTGGCGCTTCCCATCCAACGATGCTTGCGCGATAATCCGGCCGCGAATCCATGGGCAAGAACCGCCCCGGGGAGGAGTCATGTCATCGAATCCAGCGTGCGGCTCCAGAGGAATGCGAGTTGCCATCGCGATCGCGGTCGTCCTGTTGCTGCCCATCGCCTATAACGCCTGGCCACAGATGCTGCGCTCCTGGAGCACCTGTGCCCGGGTGTCGGACCACTTGCGGAGCGCCGACGCGGCCATGGAGGCGGGTGAGTACGGCCTGGCGCTGGCCGAGGCAGCCAGGGCACGCGCGCTGGAACCGCAGAACGCGCGGGCGATTCTGCGCGTGGCGCGCGCCCGGGTTCACCTGCTGGGTTGGAACCCCGACGACCTGGCCAACACCGATACCAACGAACTGCTGGCCGACGCGCGCCTGGTCGAGAAGGCGTTTCCCCGCGACAAGGCGACGGTCCTGGCGCTCCGCGGCATGGTCGCGCGCCATCGACTGGCGCTGGATGACGCCAAGAATCTCTTCGATAGCGCACTCGCCCTGGAGCCCACGAACGGCATGGCGCATCTTGGTCTGGCGCTGGAGGCCCTCCGCGAGGGCGCCCGAGGCGAGCTGTTCCTGGAGCACATGGACGCCGTCCTGATGGCGCGCAAGAACGAGCCGGGTCTGCACGCCCTGTTCGGCATGGCGCTGAAGCGCGCGGGCGACGCCCGCTCCGCGGAGGAGGCGTTCCTTCAGGCCGTATCGAAGCGCGCCGATCCCAACTGGTTGACCGAACTGGCCACGCTGCGAATGGTCCAGGACAAGCCCGCGGACGCCGAGGTGTCGGCCCGCCAGGCGGTCCAGATGGATCCCCGTTCCCACGGGGCCTGGCTGGTTCTGGGGCAGGCGCTGGTGGGCAACAAGAAGAACGAGGAGGCGATCCAGGCATTCCAGACGGCCGTCGGCATCCAGGAGACCCCGAACGCGCTGTTCAACCTGGGGGCGGCCCTGAATGCGAACGGCAACTTCGCCCAGTCGGTGGCCGTGCTGCAGAAACTGGTCCAGTCGGGCGACCGGGACCCCCTGCTGATGTCCGAGTTCGCCTCGTCGCTGGAGGGCATGGGCAACGTTCAGGAAGCGCTTCGCATTTTCGAGACCCTCGCCTCGTTGACTCCCCAGGACCCCAAGACCCCCCAGGGCCGGATCCTGGCGAACGTCTCGGAGTACGCCCGGGAGCGCGTCGCGGCGATCCGCTCGGGGGCTCCGGCGACCACGCCTACCCCTCCGCCGAACGCACCGTGATCTCGGGCGGGTTGGCCAGGGCCCGCTTGACCGCGCACAACTCGGCCGAACGCTCCAGGGCCTTCCGGTACTTTTCCGGGAAGCCGGGCGGCACCGTGATCTCCAGGTCGATCCGCGCCATGCGGCGCTCCTGCGGGTCGTACTGCATCCGCTGGGTCAGATGGACGCCGTCGGTCGCCAGCCCGTGATTCCGGCAGAAGCTCAGCACGTAGATCCCGGCGCAGGTTCCGATCGATGCCAGGAACAGGCTGTAGGGTTCGGGCGCCGAACCTTCCCCGCCGGCGCGAACCCCCTGATCGGTCGCGATGACGCGCCCGTCGTACTCGGCGTCCACGCGCAGACCGCCCGGAAACGTGATCTTCATCTCCATGGTCCCCTCCTCGCCTCGCGGCGAATTCGACCCGGGGATCATGGGAACGAGGTTCGAGGTTGGCAAGCCGCGGGGGAATGGCGTCGCTACGGAACACCGACCATCAGCACGGTCACGTTGTCAGCCCCGCCCGCGTCCAGCGCGGCCTGGACCAGCAGGTCGCATCGCTGCGCGAGGGTGCCCGGTCCGCCCACCACGTCGGCGATCCGCGCGTCCTCGATCATGTCGTTCAGGCCGTCCGAACACAGGACGTACACGTCGCCGGGCATCACGCGACGCCGCACGAACTCGATCTCGGAGTGGGGCTTCAAGCCCAGCGCCTTCGTGATCACGTTGCGATGGGGGAAGGCGCGCGCCTCGGAGGGGCGCACCATTCGCAGGCGGATATACTCGTTCAGCAGCGAGTGATCCCGGGACACCAGGCGCAGCCGGCCCGCGCGAAACCGATAGAGGCGGCTGTCCCCGGACCAGACGACGAAAAGCTGCGTCCCGTGAAACAGGCCGGCAACGAGCGTCGTCCCCATGCCCTGGTGGGTACTGCTGGATCGCCCCAGGTCGTAGATGCATCGGTTGGCGTATTCGATGGCGGCCAGAAGGTCCGTCTCGACGCGGGAGCGCAGCCCCAGGGCCCCGCGAACCAGACCGAACAGCCGGTTCCGAAGCTGGGAGTCGATCCGGTCGCCGAACCACTCATCGATCGCCTCGACGCACATCCGGGCCGCCACGTCGCCACGCTGGTGACCGCCCCTGCCGTCGGCAATGACGAACAGTCCCTGCTCGGGACGCAACAGGAAGGCGTCCTCGTTCCGGGTCCGGACGCGCCCCACGCTGGTCGAGGCGACGCAAACCGCCCCCGAGCCCGGACCGGATTCGACGTTGTCCACGCTCATCGCACGCTCCCGACCCCCTGGACCGCGGGAGGCGGCAGAATCTGGGGCCGTTCGGTTTCCTGCTGGGCGCGCTGGGTTTCCATCTCGGCGAACAGCATGGCCGGTGCCACGGCGGACACCGGCACCATGCCCGACTCCGCGCCACAGTAGCCGTTGAACACGTCGTACCGATCGCCGGTCGCCAGGATCCGGTTGATCGACGACAGCGGCGTACCGACGATCTCGAATCCCCGGACCAGCGTTTCCTCGCCCGTCTCGGCATCGACGCGCCAGGCAACGCGCGGCTGTCCCTTGTAGGCCTGGAACCCATAGGAACTGGTGTTGGTCGCTCCGCCCGCAATCGTTTCGACCATCAGGCCAAACGGCTTGCCCTGGCGACGAACCTCGTCCAGAAGCAACTGCTTCAGCGTGGCGTCCGGCACGGGCGAACGCCCCTGGACCACCAGGGTCGCCATCCGGCCCACGGGGCGCTGGAACCCGTCGGATCGGCCGTGGCCGTTGGAACGCTCCACCCCCTCGACCGGGCGGCGCCCCATCAGGAAGCCCCGAAGGATGCCCTTTTCGACCAGATCGACCCGCGTCCCGCGAACACCCTCGTCGTCGATCCGGTAGTACCCGTTCAGCGGCACCGCGTTCCAGCGTTCCATTCCCGGATCGTCGAATACGTCAATGAACTCCGGCAGGATTCGCTGACCGATCTGCCCCTTGAAGGTGCGCCCCTCCTCCTCGTTGTTCTGGCGAAATCCCTCCAGGCGGTGCCCGACCGTCTCGTGGAAGAACACGCCCGTCGCCTGGGGCGACATCAGGACCGGAACCGTCTGGGGGTCCAGCACCTCGGCCTCCCGCAGCGACAGGACCCGATCCGCCAGCGTGCGGGCGTCCTTGAGGGCCGCGGCAAGGCTCGGCAGATCGGCGGGCGAGCGCCCGTAGTAGGAGATCACATCCTGGATCAACATCCCGTCATCGGCACGGGCAACCGCCGTCACGAACATCTGGTAGTAGGTGTCCACGGTGCGAACGCGGGTGCCCTCGCTGTTGACCATGAAGCGGGTCAACTGAACGGCGCCCACCTCGACCGAGGAGTCGAACACCTGGGGGTAGTCCAGAAAGACGGCCGACACCTTGCGGACCACGCCTTCCCAGGGCGCCCGATCGAACTTCCATGCACGCGACGGCTCGATGTGCGAATACGGCGTCTCGCGACTCATGCTGTCCGCCGCGCGGTCCTTCGGATCGTTCACCGCCTTGGCCTTGACCGTCAGGAACGACATCAGGGCCGCCTTGTACCGAAAGTCGGTCAGCAGCCACAGCGCCCGCCGCAGGGCGGTGGGAGAACGATCGATCGGCACCAGATTGTTCGGTTGGTACTTCTGGTTCTGGTTGAAGAATTCGTCGGGATCCTCGGACGAATCCATCGTGTAGTCGCCGACCCGAACGTCCACCGAAGCCAGGCGGTTGCGGGAGTCGGTACTCTGGAACAGCGCGCCCGCCTTGCCGGACACGTAGGAACGCTGCACGTCCCGAACGGTCGCCGAGATGTAGTACGGCGCGTCGTAGCCCTCCAGGCGCAGGGACTCGCGACTGCGCTCCAGTTCCGCCGCCATCGCGGGCAGGATCCAGTCCTCGTCCTCGCGCGCCTGAGCAGGCCGCGATCCGGCGACGCACACCCCCACGAGCACCAGAACCGCGAAACGCCGCATCAACGCGACCTCCCCTCGAACTCGCGCATCAGCACGGCAATCGCGTCCTCGTCGGCGGGAGGAAACGGATAGTCCCCCATCTCGTCGATGCGGACCCAGCGCAGGTCGGCGCAGTGCCTGCACGCCAGTTCCGTCCCCAACAGTCGGCAGCGATAGACGCGGAAATCGATATCGAAGTCCTTGTACTTGTGGTACTTGCGCGCCACCAGCGCGCCGACCTCCACGCGGGCGTCCAGTTCCTCGACCATCTCCCGACGCAGGGCCGTCGCATCGTCCTCGCCCGGCTCGACCTTGCCCCCCGGGAACTCCCAGAACAGGGGAAATACGGCGGCGGGCAGTCGTTGGGTGATCAACACCCGCCCGTCCTCCCGTTCCACCACGGCGGCAACGACCGAAACGACCTTGCGGGAACCCAACCCAGCCTCCGGAGGCGAGTGCGGGTCACGATACGACGACCACGGCCCGAAATCAAGCCGACGGCCCCCCCGCCGGCCCCGGACATCGCGGAGTGATGCGCCCGAAATCACCGGGGTTCCACGAGCCCGCGAAGCGCCTACCCCCCGAGCGTCGGGTTGAAGTCCAGGACCATCGACTCCATGCGCTCCCAGATGTGGGACACGTCATTGGCGTAGATGACCAGGTCGCGCTTGCGGCCGCACAGATCCTTGACGTGGCGCTTGAGGATGGCCTCGCGCTGGAAGCCCAGGCGCTCGAACGCCTTGCGGGCGGCCGTCCGGTTGCTGGGCACCTCGGCGACGATCTTCTCGACGCCGGCCTGGATCGCCGCCTTGACCAGCAGCTTCACCAACCCGACACCGAACCCGTGGCGCTGCAGATTCCGGGCAATCACGACCCGGATCTCGCCGACGTGCGTCATCCAGCCGTAGTGGTGGCGCTGCAACGTCGCCGACGCCACGATGCGTCCGTCGCGCTCGCCAACCAGCGCCAGCACCGTGTCGCGATGAACGTCGGTGACGAAGCGATGCACGTTCTCGGGCTGCGTGACGTCGTGGCGCAGGAACTGGCGGTCCTCCAGGGGCAGGCCGGAAAAGAACTCCAGCATGCGGACCTCGTCGGACCGCTTCATCGGTCGGACGATGACCTCCGATCCGTCATGCAGGGGGATTCGTTTCGGATACCCTTCGACGAGGGGGGAAGCGGCGCGCATGGACAAGACTCCTGATGACGGCCAGGAAGCATTCTAAGGTGCGACGGGCGACGGTGCAACGACCAGATTCCGGCCGAACTCGAAGCCCGCCTGGAAGGCGTCCAGGTTCAGCTTCTGGGTCCCCCGAGGCACGGAATCGATCACGGCCTGGCGTGCCGATGCCTCGGAGACCACCTGGGTCACGCCCGTGCAGAAGCCGACCATGATGATGTTCAGCACCAGCCGTCGCCCCAACTGCTCGGCCATGCGGGTCGCCGGGATGCCGAAGGCGCGAACGCCGGCGGGCAGGTTTTCGGGCTGGACCAGGTCCTGTTCGTACAGAAGGATGCCCTCGGGGTGGATCTGGGGCACGAACTGGGTGTAGGCATCCCGGGACATCACGATCAGGATTCCGGGCTGCCGCACGTAGGGATAGCCGATCGGCACGTCGGACACGGTGACCTGGGCGCTGCACGCGCTGCCGCGCGCCTCGGGTCCGAAGGCCTGGATCAGCGTGGCGTGCCGACCATCGTGGATCGAGGCCGCGCGCCCGAGGATCATGCCGGACAGGATGACGCCCTGCCCTCCCAGTCCGCCGATGCGAATCTCAGTCTTGCTCACGGACGCCTCCCCACGGTCGGTACCGCTCGCCGAACACCTGCTGGTAGTGCGCGTTCATCGACTGCAACCAGGTCGGACGCTCCCGATCGACGAACTTGCCCACGATGATGTCCCCGTCCATGCCCAGGTCCACATCCTTCGTGTCGGCGCCGTCGCGGATCTTGCTGCGCTCCTTGTACACCCGGACCATGTCCACGCCGTCGCCCAGGCGGTTTCGCCGCAGGAACAGCGTCGGGCAGGGGGCCAGGATCTCGATGAACCGGAACCCCTGCTTTCCCAGGGCCTCGCGCAGCGTCCGGGTCAACTGGCGCACATGGAACACCGTCCACCGCGCCACGAAGGACGCGCCGGCCGCGTCGGCCAGGAACGGAAGGCTCATCGGCTTCTCGAAGTTCCCGAAGGGCATCGTGGTCTGGCTGGCCCCCTCGGGGGTCGTCGGGGCCAACTGGCCGCCGGTCATGCCGTAGGTGAAGTTGTTCACGCAGACGACCATCAGATCCATGTTGCGCCGGGCCGCGTGGACGAAATGGTTGCCGCCGATCGCGAACAGGTCGCCATCGCCGGAATACACCACCACCTTCATCTCGGGGCGGGCCAGTTTCAGACCCGCGGCGAACGGGATCGCGCGCCCGTGGGTCGTGTGGAACGAGTCCAGGTTCATGTAGCCGGCCACGCGCCCGGTACAGCCGATGCCGGACACGATCGCGACCTTGTCCAGGTCGGACACGGCCTCGCCCAGGGCGCGCGTGAAGCAGTTGACCGTGGTGCCGATACCGCACCCCGGGCACCAGATGTGCGGGATGCGCTCGCCGCGCAGGTACGGCAGTGACGGGTTGTCCATGTGGGGCAGGCCCTCGGGGCCCAGGGTGTCCAGAGTGTCCGTGCTCATCGCGCCGCCTCCAGGATACCGGCCAGGATCCGGTCGGGTTCGTGGACGGTGCCGCCCGCGTGGTCGATCAGCCGGACGGGCACGCGCCCGGCGACGGCGCGCTCGACCTCGCGCGACATCTGGCCCAGATTCAGCTCGGGAACCACGAAGGCTTTCGTGCGGGCCGCAAGCTCGGCCATCCGCTGCGACGGGAACGGCCAGGCAATGACCAGGCGGGCATGGCCGACTCGAACGCCCTGGGCCCGCGCCTGCTCGACGGCGGCCTGCGCCACCCGGGACGTGATGCCGTAGGACACCACAATCACGTCGGCATCCTCGCACGCCTCCTCGCGCACATCGACCAGCGCATCCCCGGCGTCGCGGATCTTGGTCGCCAGCCGCCGCACCAGCTTGTCCTGGGCCGCCGGATTCATGGCCGGGTAGCCGCGCTCGTCGTGGGTCAGGCCGGTCACGTGAATCCGGTAGCCGTCCCCGACGCGAACCATGTCGGGCACCAGATCCTCGGCAGGCTGGAACGGACGATAGTCCCCGGGCTTGAGCCCGGTCCAGCGCCGCTCCACGACCTCGATCGCCTCGGGCGCGGGAATCTGGACCCGCTCGGTCATGTGCCCGACGACCTCGTCCATCATGACGAAGACAGGGGTGCGCCACTGTTCGGCCAGGTTGAATGCCCGGACGGTCAGGTCGAAGCACTCCTGGGGCGAACTGGGGCACAGCGCGATGATCTCGTAGTCGCCGTGCGACCCCCACTTGACCTGCATCATGTCCGCCTGGGCGGGCAGCGTGGGCAGGCCCGTCGAGGGACCGCCTCGCTGGACGTCGATGATGACCAGCGGCACCTCGGTGAACGCCGCCAGGCCGATGTGCTCCATCATCAGCGACAGGCCGGGCCCCGAGGTCACCGTCATGGACTTCTGCCCGCCCCAGATGGCGCCCTGAACCGCGATCGACGCGGCCAGTTCATCCTCCATCTGGATGAAGACCCCACCGACCAGCGGGATCCGGGATGCGAAGCGCTCGACAATCTCGGTGGACGGCGTGATCGGATAGCCGGCCACGAAGCGGCAGCCCGCGGCCAGGGCCCCCTCGCAGGCGGCATGGTCTCCGTCGATGAAGTGGACGCCCGTCAGCACTCCCAAGGGATCGGCAGTCAAGGCAGCCTCCATGTGTCAGTCCCGTCGCCGGACCCGTCCGCCGAACGGTCGAGCCCCCGGTTCCCGGCCCCTGTCGGGCCGCCGTGAATCCCATTGGCGAAGTCGAAGCGCACGATGTCACCCGGCCTTGGGCGGCACCGGGGGCTCCGATGCCGCCTGCGGGATGTCCTTCAGGCGAATGCCGAAAATGGCGAAGTCCGGGCAGTACAGCCCGCAGAGCCCGCAGCCCGTACACTCCTCCGGATGTTTCAGCACGGGATAGTGGTAGCCCTTGGCGTTGAACTCCTCGGAGAACCCGAGGCACTCGGTCGGGCAGAACTCGATGCAGTAGGCGCAGCCCTTGCAGACCTCGGGACGCACGAACACGGTCCCCTTGGCCTGGCGGACGGGCTTGTCCTGGCTCATGACCCCCTCCTGGCGACGCAACCCGGCGAAGGCCAACCCTTGGGCGCGGGGCCCAGCCGGCCGACGTCGGCATCGCGTAACGCGACCATACAAGGTGATATCGCCACGAAAGTCAACTTGAAACGGTTCCCGCCTTGCCGTTCCCAGGGCGATGATTATCTTTGGCCGGGGTGGACGGGAGGGGCGTTGCAGCCCGACATCACCCCGAAGGGAGACCCATGAAGAACCCCTGGGCCAAGAAGCGATGGTGGCCCGTCGCGAAGGTGGTGCTGACGACCCTGGCAGGCGGCCTGGCGGGCTATCTATACTGGGCCAAGATCGGCTGCACATCCGGTGGATGCCCGATCACCTCGGACCCCTGGGTGACGACCGGCTTCGGCGCACTGATGGGGGCTTCCCTGGCGTGGCCATCGAGCCAGGACAAGCCCGAGCCCGAAACCGCCGACCCGCGGGCCGCGGACCAGGACGGGCCACCCTGAACCCCGAAAGGAATGGTGCCAGCATGCCTCTGTACGATTTCGTTTGTTCCCGATGCGACCGACGATTCGAGGAACTGGTGCGCGGCGCCCAGGATCTGGGCGACCTGAAGTGCCCGGGCTGCGGCTCCGAGGACGTGGTGCGGCAACTCAGCCTGGCGTGCGTTGGCGCATCGTCGGGCGGACACCACGCCCCCGAACCGCCGTCCCCTGCGTGCGGTTCCTGTTGCAGCGGCGGGTATTGTCCCCACTGATTTCGATCCTTGTCGAGGGAACCGACCCGGAGGATGATTCGGGGAGGTCCCGCCCGGAGTTTGGGGCCGAGTCAACCCAGGAGACACGACATGGGCTTCTTCGGCAGGCTTTTCGGATCCGGAGGCGATGCGGAGCAGGAGGGCAGGACCGCGAAGGCGGGGCATTCGCCCCAGGTCGCTCGCCTGTTGAAGAAGGCGTCCAACAAGTTCGGCCAGGCCCAGGATCGCCAGCTTGCCCTGACCTCCCTGGCGGAGCTGGGCACCGAGGAAGCGATCGAGGCGCTGTTGCAGCGCTATACCTTCCGGATCGAGCAGACGATCGGCGACGAGGAAGAGAAGCGCATGGTCTTCGAGTCGCTGGTGCGCCTGGGGCCGCCCGCGGTCCCTCCGATCCTGCGCTTCCTCCAGACGCAGAACGCGCCTTTCTGGCCCGCGAAGGCCCTGACCGAGATCGTCGGACCCGATCAGACGGTCACCCATTTGATGACGCTGATCGAGGGCATGGAGGCGGTGTTCGACCGCGACATCGAGCGCAAGGTCGAACTGGTCAGCAACCTGCGAGAGTTCAAGGACCCGAGGGTGCGCGACATGCTGCTGGGGTTCCTGAAGGACGACAACGAGGAGTTCCGCGTCCAGGCACTGGAAGGGCTGGCCGACCTGGGAAGCGAGGAGATGGGCGACGTTCTGGTCGAGCGCCTGCTGGACGAGGGCGAGACCCAGCGCGTCAAGACCGCGATCCTGAACCTGCTGATCGACCGCCGCTGGAAGGTCAAGCGCCACAAGGAATCCATCCGAAAGGTGATCCCGGACGCCTTCTGGATCGACGATGTGGGCGTGATCCACCGCCGCTGAGCCCGCCGGACACTGCCGGGCCCCCCGCATGGACACGGGCGCGAAGGTCGCTCAGGGTTGCCGCTTCGCCGGCGCCGGGGACGATTCCGGCGCAGGCGGGGCCTCCGGCCCACCGACACTGCGCCAGACCGCGACGACCGCGCGATCAATCGCACGCCGCACCGCCGGAAGATCCAGTCGGTCGCACCCCGGACCGTCCTTGCAATCCCCTGCGTTGACGATGACCGCGAAGTCGAAGTGCGTCCCGTCCGGCAAGGTCGCGGACCCGGCCAGCGCCACCGCGTTGTCCAGGGTCCCGGTCTTTGCCCGCAGGTTGCCTGCCAGGGATGTCCCCTTGAAACGACGCTTGACCGTTCCATCGACGCCCGCCAAAGGCATCAGGGTCGTCAGTGCGCGGACCCGCGCATCATCACGGGCATGGGTCAGAAGGCGCACGATCGCCCTGGAGGACACGCGATTCGCGTCGTACAGCCCGGAACCATTCGAGAACTTGAACGCCGCGGCCGGGATGCCGACCCGATTCCGAAGCCAATCCCCCAGCACCCGAGCGCCCTCGGTGAACCCGACGGCCCGTTCGGACTGGTGGGCGCCGACCAGACGCAGCAGCGTTTCCGCGATCGGGTTGATGCTGTCGTGCAGCACGGGCAACAGCATGTCCTTGACGGACGCGGAGGTACGGCTGCACACCGAACGGCCGCCGGAGGGCATCGGCCCGACCTTCGCGCCGCCCTTCACCCGCACCCCCGCCCTTCGAAGCGCCGCCCGGAACGCCCCGCCTGCATGTGCCGCGGGGTCTTCGACCCGCTTCGACACCGCGATCGATCGCTTGGCCGGGGAGCGGCCGGACACGCGAACCTCGAAGGTCCCGTCCTGGGCCGGAACCACGACCACGGAGGGCTCGGGCCCCCGGCCCTTTCCCGGCGCAGCCGTCACCGCGGTGTTCACGACGCGCACCGCGTCGGACTCGGGAGTGACCGTCACCCGCGGCGGCTGCCCGGTGGGCCCGGGCGCAATCGACACCACGATCGCGTTGCGATCCACCTGGAAACCCGCCACGCCGGCCCGGTAGGCCGCGTCCGTCGACTTGCGGTCGAAGGCCGGGGGCACGTGCGCCCCATTGAACGGATCAAGCACGATCGTCAGTCGCTGCGCGGACTTGAACCCCGCCTCGGCCACGCAGCGCGCCAGGCTGTCCAGGTCCCGCGCCCGCAGCAGCGGGTCCCCCCGGGTCGAAATCGCGATCTCGACCGCATCCGGGGCCTTGCCGACCACGCGGACCTGGGTTGGCAACGTGTGGTCGGCCCCCAGCTCGGACAGCGCGACCGCCGCGGTGAACACCTTGGCCACCGATGCCGGGTTCAGCAGCCGGTCCCCATGCAGGTGGACCACCTCGCCCCCGTTTCGAAAGAAGGTGGCCGAAACCCGGGCGCCCCGCGACTCGAGTTCGACCAGGGGGGCCAGCAGCGCGGGATCCGGCACGGCAACGGCCGGTGCCGAATGGACAAGGAGCAGGAACAGCAGCAGTAGCGTCAGGCGCAACGGCCGAAGGTGGCGGGACATCACGGGGCATCCGCGGCGCAACGGAAGCCGTACGCGGGCAGCGCGACCGTCAACGCCTGGTGAAAGAAGCGATCGGTGGTCCGCGCACGGCAGGTGTTTCGGGAATCCACCTGGAAGTTGCCGCCCCGAACCATGCGCTCGGTCCCCTGGGCGGTCACCAGGTCCCGAGCCCCGAGCGTCTGGGCAAAGGCGATGCAGCGCGGCAGGCCACGCGGCGGGAACTGGTCCCGGCACTGGCCGAAGCAGTCGGGATCGTTCGCGCACTCGGGGCACTGCGTGTAGCAGTCTTCCTTGCACTGGTTGTCCCCGACATTGCACGCGAAGCAGTCGCACGCCGCGGGCAGTTTCTGCTTGCAGGTGGGATCCAGCCGATAGTACCCGTCCACCCACTCCGAGACATTGCCCGAAAGGTCGTGAATGACCTGGTTCCCTTCCAGGACCCTGTCGTCGGTGCTGATGCCCACCTCGACCGGCGACGACCGACCGTTGCAGATCTTCAGGTTGATATTGAACAACCTGCTGGCGCACTGGTTGATGTCCATGTCGAACGTCGGGACGGCCCAGCGCCGCTTGTCGCCCTCGCGCGTCGCCGCACCGGCTGCCGCCCGCTCCCACTCGATCTCGGTCGGCAGGCGACGGCCCAGGAACTCGCAGTAGGTGGCGGCCATGTCGAAGGTGACGTTGACGACCGGATATCGGTCGTACGCCGGGTTGCCGTAGTAGTCGTCAATCCCGATCGTGTTCGTCGCCATGGGTTCGGCGCACGGCCCCACCTCGACACAATGCCTGTACTGGAAGTTCGTGACCTCGTGGGCCTCGATCTGGAAGGTGGGCAGTTCGACCAGCGCGGTCGGAAAGACCTGGGGCATCCCGTAGGCGTTGCCCTGGCAGGTGACGATCGCCTCGTCGGCATTGAAACAGGGCTGCTCGCTGCCGAACAGGAACGCCCCACCCGCGACCGTCACCAGCGGGGTCGGCTGCGGCGGCTCGACCCCGGACACGCAGGAAGCGACCGCCCCGGCGGCAAGGACGCTCAGCCATGGCACCAAGCGGTTCATCGAAGACTCCTGTCCTAGAAGGTCCCCACGGCACCCAGCCAGACACCCTGCCCATCGGTCCCGCCGACCAGCCTGGGGATCCGGTCGCGCGCATCGGACGAGATTCGGTCCTCGGGCCGGACCGCCGCCCGCGTGAATTCCCAGATCAGCAGGCCGGTGCCCAGCGCGGCAAGGCCCGCGCCGACGCCGTAGCCGACGTACGTCCACGTCCTGTAGGTCTTGAACTTGCTGGAGTCGTTGAACTCCTTGGCCGCCAGCGACCGCATCCAAAGCCCGGTGCCCAGCGACCCGCCCCCCAGCAGGATGGAGGTGATCCCGACGCCACCGCGCCACGAGAAGCCCTTGCGTCGGAGGTAGAGTTCCGCATGGACGGAGACGCTCGCGTCGGCCACGACGTCGATGGTCTGCTGGAACTGGGTGTAGTCCTCCTTTTCGACCGTGATCTGGTGGCGACCGGCCTCGACCACCAGATCCTCGTCGTAGGGCGTCACCGCGACGACCTTGCCATCGACGTAGATCCGCGCCCTGCGGATGTTGGACGTCACCCTGACGATCCCCTCGACGCGAATCTTTTCCAGCGAAAACGTCATTCGCAGGGGCTCGCGGGAGCGCACCCCGAACCCCTTCGAGAACGGCTGGAAGCCCTGCTTCCCCACGTGAACCGTGTAGTCGCCCTCGGCCAGGTGGATCACCAGCGGCGTCTGGCCCAGAATCCGCTCGGGGTCGTCGATGGCCACGTCGGCGCCGGGCGGCTCGGACTCGATCCGGACCTCCGGAAGCGCCAGGTAGGCCTTGTCCTTCATCACCGCGATCGTCCGCTCGACATCGTCCGCGTCGGCGGGCAGGGCGCCCGTCATCGTGACATGCAGGTCCAGGTAGCCGCGATAGGCGACCGCGGCCTTCTGATAGTCCGCCGCCTTCTCGTATGCCTTGGCGACGTTGTACAGGTTGGCGAAGTGCGCGAAGGCCGCCTGGGCCTGCTCGAACGCCGCCGCGGCCTCCAGGAAGCGCCCTTCGTCGTACAGCGACTGGCCCTGCGCCGCCAGTTCGCGGGCGCGCTCCCTGCGCGACTCGTCCTGGGACGGAGGTGACCCGCCCGGTGGCGCCTCGGCGGCACGCGCGCCGGGCAACAGCGCCACGACCAGCATGGTCGCCACCAGGATCGCCGGGAACATGCTTCGCGTCATCGTCAACCCCGGGGAAAAGGAAGACCCCTCGACAAGGTCCGACACCATGATTGCCGGACGCCGGACTGCCAAGGTCGGGTACAATCCTACGGCGCGGGGGGTTCGTGTGTCAAGGAAGCCGCGGCCTTGCGGGCCGCACCGGAGGCGGTGCCCATGCGATTCAGGGCCTTGGGAAACACGGGGTTCCAGGTGTCCGTCATCGGCTTCGGCACCTGGGCGATCGGCGGGCACGACTGGGGGCGGGTGGATGACCGCGATTCGATCAAGGCGGTCCACCGGGCCGCGGACCTGGGGGTCAACCTGTTCGACACGGCCCCGCTGTACGGCAACGGCCACGCGGAAACCGTGCTGGGTCAGGCGCTGGAGGGCCTGCGCAACGACGTGTTCGTGGCGACCAAGTGCGGCCCGGTCGAACCGCGCCCCGGCCTGATGCACGTCGATCTGAGTCGCGACGGCCTGGTGCGCCAGTGCGAGGACAGCCTGCGACGGCTGCGTACCGACCGGATCGATCTGCTTCAGGTCCACTGGTTCGATCCCGCCTGGCCGATCGAGGACACCATGGGCCACCTGGCCGACCTGGTGCAGGCCGGCAAGGTCCGCGCCATCGGCGTATCGAACTTCGCCGCGGCGGAACTGGCTCGGGCGGCCGCCGGCGGTCCGCTGGCGACCCTGCAACCGCCGTACAACCTGTTCGCCCGCGACATCGAGCACGACATCCTGCCCCGGTGCATCGAATTGGGCCTGGGTGTGCTGGCCTACGAGCCGCTGGCGCGCGGCCTGCTGACCGCCAAGTTCGACGAACGCCCGGTCCTGGCTCCGGGCGATATCCGCCGCAACGATGCCCGGTTCCGGATGCCGACGCTGGGCCGCTACGTCGCGGCGGCTCGCCGCATCGAACGAATCGCCCGCGCCCAGGACATGACCGCCGCCCAGGCCGCCGTGGCGTGGGTCCTGGCGCAGCCGGGCGTGACGACCGCCCTGTGCGGAGCCAAGACGGCGACCCAGGCGGTCGAGAACGCCCGCGCGGCCGACTTCGAACCCGACGCCGTGACGCTGGACCGGCTGGCAAGGGCCGCGGTACTGGAGGGGTGAAGACGGACCGGACCGGGGGCGCGAGCTACTCCTCGTCCTCGGGGCGCCAGACCGACCGGCGCCGCAGCACCACGGTCACCAGCCACTCGGCCGGCCCCAGGAAGACGTAGGCGGCACCGAACGCCAGCAGGGTGTACGAGGCGCGGGTCTTCAGCATGGCGATGATCAGCCCGGCGAACAGCACCAGGACCGCCATGCGGGCGACCAACCCCATCCGCACGTGCTTGAAGCTGCGGTAGCGAACGTTGCTGACCATCAGCAGGCCCATGGCGACCATCGTTCCGGCCATCGGCGCGACACGAGCCTCCGGGGTCACGCCCAGGTCCACGAGACCCCACGCCAGCGTCGCCACGATGCCCGCCCCGGCCGGGATCGGCAGCCCGGTGAACCACGGCGTGGGTTTGCGATGGCGTTCGGCCATCACGTTGAACCGGGCCAGGCGCAGCGCTCCGCCGGCCGCGTAGACAAACGCGATGGCCAGCCCCAGCACCCCGCCCTCGACATCGAACAGCCGCAAGGCGAACGCATACCCAAGAATCGCCGGAGCAACGCCGAAGCTGACCACATCCGCCAGCGAGTCCAGTTGGACGCCGAACTTCGTTTCCGCGCGGGTCATCCGGGCGACGCGACCGTCCAGACCGTCCGCGACCATGGCCACCAGAATGGCTATCGCGGCACGCCGAATGCCTACGTCGGACCCGTCGAACACCGAAACGATGGCGAACAGCCCGAAGAACACGCTGGAGAGCGTGAACAGGTTGGGCAGGACGTACTTGCTCTTGCGCAAATCCATGGCATGCAGGGTACACGCCGGACGCGGAAAGATCAATCTACGCCGGTCGATCTACGCCAGTCGATTGACTCGCGTCCAGGCCCTGAACATCGCGCCCGCCCCCGGGACCTTGGGAATCCTGGGCGCGGGAATGGCGAAGTCCACCACGTCGGGAAACGCCTCGCGCAGGTCCAGCAGCGCCCCCAGGGTCAGCGCGGGCACCCAGGCGATGTCGGAGTAGAAGCTGCCCCGGGGCGTCAGCCTTTGCGACCAGTAGGCCCAGTCGGTGTGATTCACCTGCTCGGGCTGCCATCCCGCGTGCCTCGGCGACCGCCCCAGCGGATCGGCTTCGGAAGCCACGAGTTGCCCGCACCAGTCGATCAGCCAGCGCGCCACCCGCCGCCGCGTCGGATCCCCGGTCCGGCCCGCCAGCCTCAGGTGCTCCAGCGCCATCGCCACGCCGTAGGGGTCCAGGTGGTGATGCGCCACGGACACCGTCGTGCCGCCGGTGGTCCGGAATCCGCGCCGCCCCAGCGGCGTCCCGGGGCCGAAGGGCACATCCCAGGCGAAGGTCCACAGGTCGCAGAAGCGGGCCGCCGCCTGGGCACCCGCCAGCCACGCGTCCTTAGGCCGGCACGTCC
>JARKOL010000099.1 GCA_029975745.1 Myxococcota bacterium
ACGAATCGCGTTCAGGCGTTCCAGCGCGGGCGCCTTGAACCCGTCCGGGCGGACATCGTTCACCTCGATCAGATTGACGCGAAGGGGCACGTCCCCCAACAGGGCGACCAGCGCGTCGATCTCGGCATCGTCGCAGTTGACGCCGTCGATCAGGACCCAGGCGACCGTCACCCGATCCCGGGTCGCCTCGGCGTGTTCGCGCAGGGCTGCCGCCATGTCCCGAAGGGATTCGCGTCCCACGACGGGCAACAGGCGGGCGCGCCGCGACGGCAGGAACGACCCCATGGAAACGATCAGCCGATACGGGTGCGCCTGGGCCGTGTAGGCGCGAATTCGGGCCGCGGGCCCCACGGTCGAAACGCTGATCGCCCGGGCGCTGATCCGACCGCCGCAGGGGTCCGACAGCACCCGACACGCCTGCGTCACCGCCGCGGCGTTCGCAAGAGGATCGCCCTGCCCCATGAAGACCGCGCCGGTCACGCGCCCCGGTGCCTCGTCGCGGATGGCCAGGAACGCGCCCACGATCTCGGCGGCGTCCAGGTTGCGCACCAGGCCCAGGCGCCCGGTTGCGCAGAACACGCACCCCATCGCGCAACCGACCTGCGACGACAGGCACACCGTGAAGGTCCCGGGCCGCTGCAACGGGATTCGGACCGCCTCGAACAGCGCCCCGTCCTCCGCCTGGAACAGGTACTTCAGAAAGCCGTCCGCCGGGTCGGCCGCCCGCTCGACGATCCGGGGCCGATCGCGACAGGTCGTGGCCTCGACGGCGTCCGTCACGCGCCGGGCAACCGGGCGAGCATCCGGAAAACCGTCCCGGCCCAGCGAGATCACGTGGGCCAGAATCCGCCGCACCTCGCCGTCCGAGGTCACGACCTCGCGAGCCTTCAGGTGGGCGACCAGATCGTCGGGTCGCATGGCCAGCAGGTTTGGGCGATTCATGTCCCGCATCGCGATTCCAGAACCTCGTCCGCCCGGCCAGGCCCCTCCCGGAACCCGGGCTCCCCTCCAATAGCACGACTGGAGCCGCTTTGGGGACCCGGGCCTCCGCCACCACCTGCCTTGACCCAAACGGGCCCTCGTGCTATCCGGTTTTCGGCTGCTTGAACGGAGTGCCCACCATGGGATTTCCTGAACGACGTATGCGGCGCCTGCGACGCACGGACACCCTGCGCCGGATGGTTCGCGAGACCCGGCTGTCCGTGGACAACCTGATCTACCCGATGTTCGCGTGCCCGGGAACCAACGTCCGCACGCCCATCGGCGCCATGCCCGGCCAGTTCCAACTGTCCGTCGATCAGCTGGTCAAGGACGCCCACGGCCTGGTCAAGACCGGCGTCCCCGCGGTGATCCTGTTCGGCATTCCGGAACGCAAGGACGCCCTGGGCACCGAGGCCTACAACGACAAGGCCCCCGTCCAGCGGGCGGTCCGCGCCCTCAAGAAGGAGTTCGGGGATGCCCTGGTGGTCATCACCGACGTCTGCCTGTGCGAGTACACCGACCACGGCCACTGCGGCATGCTGGACGGTCACCGCGTGCTGAACGACGAGACGCTGGAACTGCTGGCCAAGGAGGCGCTGTCCCACGTCCGCGCCGGCGCCGACATGGTCGCGCCCTCCGACATGATGGACGGACGGGTCGGCTTCCTGCGCGAGGAACTGGACGAGGCCGGCTTCGAGCACATCCCCATCATGGCATACGCTGCCAAGCACGCGTCCGTGTTCTACGGGCCGTTCCGCGAGGCCGCGGAGTCCGCCCCGAAGTTCGGCGACCGCAAGTCCTACCAGATGGACCCCGCCAACGCCCGCGAGGCGATGGTCGAGATGCTGCTGGACGAGGAGGAAGGCGCCGACATCCTGATGGTCAAGCCCGCGGGTCCCTGCCTGGACCTGATTCGGATGGCCCGTGACGAGTTCGACCTGCCCCTGGCCGCCTACCAGGTCAGCGGCGAGTTCTCGATGATCAAGGCCGCCGCCGAGCGCGGCTGGCTGGACCACGACCGCGCCATGATGGAATCGCTGCTGGCGATCCGGCGTGCGGGCGCGGACATGATCCTGACCTACTTCGCCCCCGAAGCGGCGCGACTGCTGAACGGTCGCTAGGCAAGGCAACGGCCGCCGCGGCCCGGCCTCGGGGTGTGGCGTCATCCCCTGACAACGAACTCGAATCGGAAGCGACATGCGAATCGACGAAGACGACACCCGACGGATCGACACCGACCTGTTGAAGATCCTGCCCCTGGGCGGCCTGGGCGAGATCGGCATGAACATGACCCTGTTCGGAGTCGGCGAGGACTGGTTCATCGTCGATGCCGGGGTCCAGTTCTGCGACGCCTCGATGATCGGCGCCGAACGCATGGTCCAGGATCTGGACCTGCTGGACGAGTACCGCGACCGCGTCCGGGCCGTGATCCTGACCCATGGCCACGAGGACCACATCGGGGCCGTCGAGCACATCGTGGGCCGACTGCCGGTACCGGTCTACGCCCCGCCCTTCGTGTGCGAACTGATCCGCCTGAAGTCCGCCGAGTACGGCTCGGCGAACAAGCCGAACCTGATCCCGGTGACGCCCGAATCGACGCTGGACATCGGGCGAGTCCAGGTGCGCTTCATCCGCGTGACGCACAGCATCCCGGACTGCCACGCCCTGGTCATGCGAACGCCCGTGGGCACCGTGGTTCATACCGGCGACTTCCGGATCGACCTGGACCCGATGGACGGCCGTCCCTTCGACACCGAAGCCTTCCGGCGCATCGGCGACGAGGGCGTGCGCCTTCTGATGGCGGACAGCACGAACGCCGAGGTTCCCGGCCGGACGCGCCCCGAGCGCGAGGTGCTGGAACTGCTGCGCGAGCGCATCGAGGCCGCCGAGGGGCGCGTGATCGTGTCGCTCTTCGCCTCGAACGTGCATCGCGTGCGAGCCCTGATCGACGTCGCCCAGGCGTGCGGACGCCGGGTGGCGCTGGTCGGACGCAGCCTGAACGTCTATATGGAGGCCGCGCGCCGCACCTTCCAGCATCCGCCGCCCCAGGACCTGGTCGCCCCGGCGCACATCGAGCGCGTCCACGACCCGAAGATGCTGGTGCTGTGTACCGGCAGCCAGGCCGAGCCGCGGTCCGCGCTGTATCGCGCCTCGAACATGGACCACCCGGACCTGCGCATCCATGCCGGGGATCTGGTGATCCTGTCCAGCCGCATCATCCCGGGAAACGAGAAGCCGATCGCCCGGATGATCAACAACCTGGCACGCCTGGGCGCCACCGTAGTCCACGAGCGCGTCGCCAAGGTCCACGGCTCCGGGCACGCCTATCGCGAGGAGCTGCTGGAGTTGCTCCAGTTGGTGCGACCCCGGACGTTCGTGCCGATTCACGGCGAATACGCCTTCCTGCGAGCGCACGGGGTGCTGGCTGAATCGTCCGGCGTCGAGGAGGTGCGCGTCCTGGAGAACGGCCACCTCCTGGAGGTCGGCCCGTCCGACAGCACCGTCGTCGAGCACGTGCCCCTGACGTTCCACTACGTCGATGGGCCGCTGGTCGGCGACGCCGGGGAACTGCGGCTGGACGAACGCAAGCGAATCGCATGGACCGGCGTGGTGGCGGCGCACCTGAAGGCCCAGCGGGGCCGCAAGCGGTGGACCGTCCACGTCGATATCCAGTCGGTCGGGTGCCCGACGCTGGAGCCCGGACTACTGGACGCCGCGGCCGACAGCGCCGCCGAGCAGGTGGCTGATCTGCCCATCGAGGCCTCCCGCAAGGAGCTGGAGTCCACGCTGGTGGCGTCGATCCGCGCGTTCTTCCGGCGTCGGATGGATCGCAAGCCGACGGTGATGGCGTTCGTGGACCTGAAGGAACCGTAACCCCCGGCACTGGGAAACCGATGGACGCCGCGGACAAGAATGACGCTGGGGACCCCGTGGAACCCGCGCAGGTTCGCCTGGCGCCGCTGACCGACCACGACATCCCGGATGTCCTGCGACTGGAACGTGCCTGCTTCATCGATCCCTGGGAGCGCCAGGCCTTCGAACACGAGGTCCGCAACGAGGTCTCGAGGTCGGTCGTGGCCAGGGACGCGGACGATCGACTGGTGGGCTACGCGATCTACTGGGCCGCCGGGCCGGAATTCCACCTGCTGAACCTGGCGGTCGCTCCCACCTGCCGCCGCCACGGCATCGGCAGCCTGCTGATGCGGCGACTGATCCGCGATGCGCGGCGCGAACAGGCGGAATTCATCGCCCTGGAGGTCCGGGTCTCGAACGCTTCCGCGCGAAAACTGTATGACGACTTCGGATTCGTGACGGTGGGCATCCGGCGCAGGTACTACAAGAACGGCGAGGACGCCGAGGTCATGGTTCTGCGGATTGTCCGGGAGCCTGGTCCGCCGACCCGCCGGACAGGTGGCGGCGCAGCCAGGCGTTGACGGTGTCGTACCAGAACCTGCGGTTGACCGGACGATTGATGAAGTGGTCCTCGTCGGGGAAGACGACCAGCTTCGACTCGATCCCCTGACGCCGCAGCGTCTGGTACATCACCAGCCCCTGCTCCAGCGACACGCGGAAGTCGTTCGCCCCGTGGATGACCATCATGGGGGTCCGGAAGTCCTTGGCGTACGTGATCGGCGACCACATCCGGTAGGCGTCCGGATTGTCCCAGGGCGTCCCCCCGATGTCCCATTCCGGGAACCACAACTCGTCGGTGGTCCCGTACTTGACCTCCAGCGCCGACGGGCCGGCGTGGCTGATCAGGCACTTGAACCGATCGCCCGCCTTGGCCTGCATCCAGTTCGTCATGTAGCCGCCGTAGGAGCCCCCCATCGCGCAGACTCGGGTGCCGTCAATCTCGGGGCGGTCAGACAGCGTCTGGACCATCGCCATGATGTCCTCGTAGGGCTTGTCGCCCCAGTGCCGGCTGACGGCATCCACGAAGTCCTGGCCGTACCCCACCGAACCCGTGGGGTTGGGCAATGCGACGACGAAGCCCTGGGCGGCGATCGGCAACGGATTCCAACGGGGGTGGAACGCGTTCAGGAATGCCCCCTGCGGCCCGCCATGAACGAACACCACCAGCGGCAGCGGCGCGGCGGCGTCCACGCCGGGCGGCACCACCAGGAACCCATGCACCGACTGGGGCTTGCCGTCCACCACGGCGCCGTCCCAGCGAATCTCCTCGATCCGGGGCAGTTCCTGGCCCGCCAGCGTCTCGCGGTTCAGATCGGTCAGCCGGGCTTCCGCGTTCGTCTTCAGGTCCATCCGGTACAGATCCGCGGGCGCGACCATCGTCTCGCGAGTGAACACCACGGTCTTGCCGTCCGCCGACACGACGGGCTTGCGATAGACGAACCGGCCACCCAGGCGCCGCGCCGGCACGCCCTTGCGCGCCTCGACCCGGTAGGGCAACAGGTGTCCATCCTCCTCGGCGATCGCGATCAGGGACTTCCCGTCGGGCATCCAGGCAAACTCGACGATCCAGTTCAGGATCGTGTCCCCGACGGTAATGATGTCGCCGGTCTTCCGGTCCAGGATCTTCAGGCGAATCCGATCGGACTCGAAGCCCGGGATCGACTGGGACAGGAACGCGATGCGCCCCCCGTCGGGCGACAGTTTCGGCGCGCGATCGGAGGCCGGATTCACGGTCAGCCTGCGCTCGACCCCGTCCACCACCTCGAACAGATCGTCGTTGGTGGACAGCCAGGGATCGGCCACCTTCTTCGCGGTGTACACGACCACCCGACCGTCGGGGGACACGTCGTAGTCCTCGCGTCCGCCAAACGGGATGGGCGGCACGTCGAACGCCCCCAGCGCCACGGCCTCGACCTTCCCGGAAGCCGGATCCAGCCGGAACAGCCCGTTGTGGGTGCCGTCGGCCCAGGTGTTCCAGGGGCGATGGTACAGGTCGTCATAGACCAGGGCGCTGGTGCCCTTCGCCCGCTCGGCGTGGCGCGCCGAGGTGCAGGCCAGATCGGCGCCGCAGTCCGGGAAGACGGGCGCCGTGAAGAACACGCCCGTGCCGGCCCAGCGCAGGTTGTCGGCCGGGACGGGCAAGGCGGCCAGTGTCCGAGCCTCGCCGCCCGCCATCGGCAGCGCGTGAATCCCAGCCACCCCGTTCCGGGTGCCCGAGAAGGCCAGGGACCGACCGTCCGGCGCGAACGCATGGGATCCGCCCCCGGTTCCGCCGACGGTCAAGGCACGAAGCTCCCCGCCCGGCGCCAGATGCCACAGGTCGCGCAGGAAGCGCGGCCCCCCATCCCACGCCGTGATCTGCACCACGAAACCCCCGGCCGGGTCCGCCGTGACCGCCCCGATGGTCCGCAGGCGCATCACGTCCTCGATCTGGATGGGGCGCAGCCCATCGGCGACCGCCGCCCCGGAAATCCCCAGAGCGATCAGGCCCGCGACGATCGTCCAAGCGAAACGAGTCCTCATGAAGCACTCCCCGAAAAAGCAACGCCGGGACTATAGCGAAGAAACGTTGGAAGGGCTATCCGGCGGGACGCTCGCATCCGTCGGAATCGGGGAGGCTCGCCCCCAGCTCGACCAGGCGCTGACGGCACACCAGGGACAGGATCTGCTCGAGCACGGGCAGGGGCATCCCCAGGAACGAGGCGGCCGTCTCGACCTGGGCCCCCCGGTTTTCCACGCGCACCACCTGTGCGCGCAGGTCGGCGCGTGAACCGCCCGCCTGCGAAAGGTCCACCGACAACACCACAGCATCCCCGGGCCGGGCCGCCACGGCCCCGAACCACCGAAAACCGGATGCGCTCAGTTCGATGCGGCTGCGGACAAGGGCCGAACCCGACGGCGTTTCCCCGATCGTCACGCACGCGGGGAGGTGCAGCATGGAACGAATGTGCTCCCGGCGCTCGAACGCACGCCATGGGGCCTGGGGCACCACGTAGGCACGCCGGGCCGAGACCAGTTCGCCGACGACGCCGGGCCGCCACCACAAGCGCTGTTCGCCCAGGAATGCCAGCAGGACACGCTCCCCCCGGCGCCAGCCACAGGCCGCCTGGACATCCACGATCAGGCCGCGGCCGCGATCGAACCGAAGCGTCGCCGGATGGAACTCGTGGTGCCGTTCACCGGGAATCAGGACGATCAGCGCGTCCCCGGGTGCGGGGAGGGTGTCGGTCGGTTCCTCCATCATCCTCGTACGATTCGCCTAGGTCAGGCGATTGCGCGCCGCGACGGTCAGCGACTTGACCTCGCGAATCCCCTGGGTCAGTTCCTGCAGCGCCGCGTGAACCTGCTCGACCGCGTCGTCCGCGGGCACTCGCTCCAGCACCTCGGGAAGCAGTCCCCCCAGTACGTCGGCGGCCGTCCGCAGATCGGACACCCGGTTGTTGATCCGATCCAGCGCCAATCGGGCGTCGTCGGGCGCCGGTCCCGAGGCGACGGAGACGGCAGCGCCCCCGGTCCCGGCCCCCAGCCTGGCGAAGCGACGGACGTGGGCAAGGTTGGCCAAGTTCAGGGCCTCGATCTCGGCCTGCGCCTTCCGCAGCGCATCCATCGCATCCTGCGGGACGGCGCCGGCCGGCGACACCGGAGCCGCGGATTCCGGCGCAGGCTTGGGTGCCGGCGCAGGCTTGGGTGCCGGCACGGGCTTGGGCGTGGGCTCGGGCTTGGGTGCCGGCTCGGGCTTGGGCTTCGGCGCGGGCTTGGGCGCCGGCTCGGGCTTGGGTGCCGGTTCGGGCGCGGGCTTGGGCGTCGATGCGGGCCTGGCTTTCGGCGCCGACACCGCCACGTACGACACGGTCCCCTGCACGGAGGGGGGTCTTTCCGAGGACGCCGTTTCCAGATCCAGTTCCACGACCGCGGGGGAAGGGGCACGCGCCCCCACGTCAACCCGGGTCGCCCCTTCCGGCTCGGCCACCGCCGCCACCGGCGTCGCCACCGCGGTCAGGTCGTAGGCCGCGGTCCCGTATCCGGGCACGGCGCGCGTCGATTCCTCGACCACGGCCTGGGCAGCAGCCGCGCCCTCCCGCTCGGCGGGCTCCAGCGCGAAAGACACGGGGAACGCGCCGAACACCAGCTTGACCCCGTCCTCAAGCTGGATTTCCTTGAGGCGCTGACGATTGCACCAGGTGCCGTTCGCGCTGTCCAGGTCACGAACCCGAAAGACCCCATCCGCCCACCAGACCTTGGCATGCAGGCGAGACACCGTGTTGTTGCGCGTTCGCAGCGCGCATTCGGGATTGCGCCCCACCAGCACCTCGGGAGTCCCCGCACCAACCGAAACCTCGCGGTCCTTCCCGTCGTCATCTCGGTATCGCAGGATCGCCACGATTGTCTCCTTGTGCCGGGTCTAGCGCTTGAATCGAAGGGCACGGAACGGCCCCAGCAGCCTGCCGGACGCGTCCTGAACGGTCCCCGTCACCACGTCCCTCCCCATCTCGCCAACGAACTGCACCGGCTCCACCATTCGATCGCAGGACGCCGCGCGTGCATCGATATCCATCTTGAAGCGAACCCGCCCGTCCTCCTCGTCCAGCGCGCAGACCGCCAGCAGCAGTTCGCTTCCGTCGTACCACTTCATGACGGCAAAGGGCTTCTTTTCGGACAGGTTCAGGTCCAGCGTGTAGAAGCGGGCCTCGCCGAACTCGCCGGACCCGATCCACACGTCGCGGATGCCCGGCGCGCACGAGATTCCAAACAGCATCACCAGAGCCGGCAGGAACAGTCTTCGCAACATCCCGTCCATCCTTCGCGTTCCTCCCGCCGATGGTACAAACGATCCCGACGCCGCGCAAGCGCCCGCGCCCCCGTGGGGCCGCCGGTTCGTTGCGCCGCAGGGCCCACGGATGCGCCAACCTGGGCTACCATGTGGTCCGCTCCTTCGAGAGGTGGCCCATGTCCCTGGCGACGACTGCCCATTGCGCATGTTCGGCGAGGCTTCGATCCCGGTTCCAGCGCGTGTTCCCGCTCCTGCTGCCTTTCCTGCTCCTTGGCCTGGTTCCGATCGCCGGGGTACGAGCCGCCCCCCCCTCCCCAGCGCCGAAGGCCAGCGATGTTCGTCGGATCGACGCCGGCGCGGAGCTGTGGGTCACGCTGGACTACCTGGAGGTCCAGACCTTCAACGAGGGGGTCCACAAGAATCCCGAGGACCAGATCCGCCGGACCCACGACGAGGCGCGACAGGAGAGGTGGAAGCTCGGCGAGCAGTTCGAATCGTTCCGCTACGACGGCAAGACCTTCGCCGGCAGATGGCACAGCCCGGCGTTCAAGGCCGAGTACTTCACCGAATTCGTCATGGTCGAAGGGGTCGTCGCACCCGGCGGGGCGTCCGTGCCCACGCTGATCCTCACCAAGGTGCGATTCGACCGCCCCTCGGCCGAGCCGCCGGAGTCGCACGGCTATTCGAAGATGGTGCTGCACTTCAAGGATCTGCAACGCGCCAGTGGGTTCGGGAACTCGGTCACCTACCGCTTCGTTCCGGGGAAGAGTCGCGTCGTCGAGATCGCGGGCATCGGGGAGTTCCTGTCCACCCAGTATCATTCGCGCACCACGACCACCTGGTCCGGGCTGGCGCCCTTCACGGGGAAGAACGAGGTGACGGGCCAGCCCCGTGACATCCACGCCAGCATCACCTTCCACATGGGGGGACGTCAGGCCCCTCCCCCGGCCCAGGCCGGCCCCAGGACGGTCCGCGTCAGCGGCGACTCGAAACTGACGGCCGAGGCCATCGCCTGGCTCGGCAAGAGAAAGGGCGTCAAGATCCTGGACGGCACGGCCCGATCGGCGACCGCCATCCAGCAGGAGCGCGACCTGGCGAAGGCCGGCCTGCTGGAGGAAGGCACCGGTCCCAGCGCCCAGGCGCCCCAGCTCGCCTCCGACGCGGTCCTCGAGATGCACTCGATCGGGACCGACCCGCGCGATGCCTCGACCCGCGCCGTCCTGCGCGTCAGGGACGGCGACACCAAGGCGGTCCGCGAGGTGGAGCTGACCCTTGACCTCGAGATGGACCGCTACCTGAAGCTCGGGAACGCGGCGTTCGGCGAATGGGTCCGGCTCCGGACGGCCCAGTTCGTCGAGCAGTTGCAGGACGTCCTCCAGCAGAACGGCCTGTAGGGGCAAGGTCGCGCCCTCTTCGGCCATGATGAAGCGGCCGGTCAGTCGGACTCGCTTTCCGTGCGGTACATGGGCTCGTAGGGGGAAATCGAGGTCATGCGGGCGAAGAAGTCCGTCGAGATCACGGTGTCCACCGAGCCCGCTGCCCGGTGCGCCTCCGACGTCATCAGGCGAATGTCGAAGACCTCGCCGTGGGGGCCGGTGCCTTTCAGGCCGAAACTCCGCAGCTGATCGACGAACTTCCGGATCGTGCCGAAATCGTTGCGCGTCCACCGTCGATCCGGCGCGGTGAACTTCACGGTCATCTGGAACGAAGGTGATGCCTCGTGGGCCGACCAGCGCACCCCCGTGAACCCGGCCCCGGTCAGCCTGAAAGTCTCGATCGACTGGTCCGAGAACGAGATCACCCGAAACTCGGGCGCCAGCAGGCCGCCCATGACCTCGGCGATCCGCTCGCGGAACCGGTCGAGCGCCTTGCGCAGGTCCTCCTTCCGCTGCTGGGAGCGCTTCGCCATGCCTTCCAGCAGGCGCCGGTCGGCGTCGCTGAAGCTGCCTTTCGGGTCCTGCTTCAACCGCGCAACCAGCGCCCGTTCCTCGGGGGTCGCGTCCGCCGGGTCGTCGCGGGCCGCCAGGACGCGCTTGCGCACTTCAGCCGCCTGGCGCCCCACGCAGACCAGCAGGTCGCGGCCGGCGGCTTCCCTCCGGCAACGAGCCAGGACGTCGTCCACGCAACGGTCGCCCTGCGGGTCGGCCAGGGCCCAGGCGTCATGGAGACAGCCGCGCAGGAACAGCCCGCGCCGCCCTTCCGGAACGGTCCGGGCGATGGGCTCGTCGAACGCCGCCAGAAGGTCCGCCTCCTGGCTGGAGGCGAGGGTCACGGTGAACGCCTCGCGCCCGGCCGGGCCCTGGGCCACGACGTCCAGCCGGATCGGGGGCGGCTTCCCCACGTCCAGCAGCCGGACCTCGACCGTGACATCCGGCTTGATGCGCCGGTCCCGGACCTGCGAGTCCTCGGCGACCATCCCGGACTTCGACAGGTCGATCTCGGCCTGGATGCGGTCTCGTTCGGCCCCTTCCAGCAGCACCAGGCCCGCGCGCTTCGAATAGGCCGCGACCAGCAGGGCCAGGAATCCACGGGAATGCGAATCCCCGGCCGGCGCGATGAACATCAGGGCCAGCGGCTCGTCGGCCGCCTTGGCCTGGGCGTCCCGCGCGATCAGGGCACCTGACGCCAGGATCGTGGCCACACAGGCGACCACGCCACTTCGGACATTCCGGAATCGGGACACGCGGACCTCGCTGCGAAAGTCCCGGCCAGTATCGACGCCCTCTCCCACCGGGTCAACCGGCGCGCGATTGCCGGATGCGATACAGGCAGCGAGGTCGATTTCCACGTCCTGGCGAGCGTGCCGGACGGGCATGCTTGCCACGCCGGACCGGCTCGGATATTCTGCCGGACCGTAGGCTGTACCCCAATTTGGAGGGCACTCATGTCCGTTGCAATCCAGGATCAGGAACCCCGGCTGTTGTTCCGTCATTTCGAAGCGTTGGTCGCCATTCCGCGCGGCTCGAAGTTCGAGGAGGCCGCCCGGCAGTACGTCATCGACTGGGCTCGCGAGCAGGGGTTCGACTGCCGCGTCGATTCGATCGGCAATGTGGCGGTTGCCGTTCCCGCGACCCCGGGCCACGAATCCGCACCGACCGTCATCCTGCAGGGCCATCTGGATATCGTCTGGGAGAAGCACTCCCACGTGGCGCTGGACTTCCACAAGGACCCGATTCCGGCCTATGTGGACGGCGACCACATCCGCACGCGAGGCACCACGCTGGGCGCCGACAACGGCATCGGCGTCGCGGCGGCCATGGCCATCGCCGAGGATCCCGACGCCGTTCACGGCCCGCTGGAACTGCTGTGTACGATCGACGAGGAGACCGGGATGACCGGGGCATTCAACCTGGACCCCGGCATCATCAAGGGCCGCATCATGCTGAACCTGGACAGCGAGGACGAGGGCACGATCTTCGTCGGGTGCGCAGGTGGCGGCGACACGTCGCTGACCCTGCCGGTCCATCGGTCCCCGGCGCCCGACGGCTTCGTTTCCCGCACCGTGAAGATTGCGGGTCTGCTGGGCGGGCACTCCGGCCTGGACATCGCCAAGGCGCGCGGCAACGCCATCAAGGTGCTGGCCCGGGCGCTGGCGGCGGGCGGGGTGCTGGACGGCTCGATCCGGGTCTCGTGCATCCAGGGCGGCAGCAAGCGGAACGCCATCCCGCGCGAGGCATCCGCTTGCGTCTGGATGGCACCGGACCGGCTGGAGGCCTTCGCGCAGGCGATCGCCGCCTTCCAGGACCTGATCCGCGAGGAGTTGGGCAAGGCCGACCCGGGCGTCACGCTGACCCTCGAGGATGCCTGCTGCGCGGACCTGCCGCTGGACCAGGGGGCGACGCTGGTGCGGCTGCTCCTGGCGCTGCCCCACGGTCCGCTGGTGATGAACCAGGATCTGGTGGGCCTTGTGGACACCTCGACGAACCTGGCCATCGTCGGCATCGAGGGCGACCTGGCGAAGATCCTGTGCAACAGCCGCTCCTCCGTCGCCTCGGCGATGGAGTCGGTCCGCCTGGGTCTGAAGGCCGCGGTGGAGCTTGCCGGCGGCACCGCGGAACTGACGGGCCAGTACCCCGGCTGGCGCCCGAACCTGGACTCGAAGATCCTGGCCGTCGCCAAGGCGGTCTGGCGCGAGCGCACCGGGAAGGATCCCGAGGTCACCGCGATCCACGCGGGCCTGGAGTGCGGCGTGATCGGCGAGCGCGCCCCCGGCATGGACACGATCTCGTTCGGGCCCGACATCCGAGGCGCCCACAGCCCCGACGAGCGCGTGTCGATCCCATCGACCGCGCGCTTCTATGACTACCTGAAGGCCATGCTGCAGAAGGTCGCCTGATCCCGACGCCCCCCTTGCATGACTCTCACGCAGGTGTGCCCCGGCCTCGTGCAGGCCCCCTCGGGCCCCTTCCAACGCCCCCTTGCAACGACCATTCGCACCTTGTCCCAGGGAACGGGAATCCGCTAGAATGTCGGCGGTCTTCCAGACACGAGGAACCATGCGAACCGCCCCCTGGATGCTGCCGCTGGTCGCAATCGTCTTGCTGGCGTCACCCCTGGCGCGTGCCGCCTGCCCCGAAGGCACCACCCAGGTCGCGACGTCCTGCGGCCAGGTTCCCGCGGCAGGCTGCTGCGACGTGTACCAGTACGCCCTGTTCTGCCACGAGGGCCTGCTTTGCACCCAGGACTGCGGCGCCCAGTTGCTGACCTGCGGCTGGAACGAGGACCGCTACGGATGCGGCAACGCCACCGGGGAAGACCCGTCCGGCACGGTGTCGCGCGATTGCCCCTGCACGCCGCAGTGCGACGGCAAGGTCTGCGGTCCTGACGGGTGCGGCGGATCTTGCGGCCAGTGCGCCGCCAACGAGACGTGCAACGCCCAGGGCCGCTGCGACTGCGTGCCGAACTGCACCGATCGCGACTGCGGTTCCGACGGCTGCGGCGGATCCTGCGGCAACTGCAAGTCGAGTTTCCAGTGGTCGTGCTCGGCCCAGGGCAAGTGCGTCTGCGAACCGTACTGCACGGGTCGCGAGTGCGGCACCGACGGCTGCTCGGGCTCCTGTGGTTCCTGCACCGCCCCCCTGATCTGCGCCGCGGCGAAGTGCCAGACGAAGCCTTGCGCCCCCAGTTGCCTGGCGAAGCAGTGTGGTTCCGACGGCTGCGAGGGCACCTGCGGCGAATGCGACCCCGGCGACTCCTGCACCCTGTGGGGCCAGTGCGAGCCCTGCCTGATCCAGTGCGACGGCCGCGCCTGCGGCTCGGACGGCTGCGGCGGCACCTGCGGCCAGTGCCTGCCGGGCCAGGACTGCAGCGACCTGGGCCAGTGTACGGGAACCTGCGTGCCCCAGTGCCAGGGGAAGGCGTGCGGCCCGGACAAGTGCGGCGGCACCTGCGGCACCTGCGCCCCGGGCCAGGAGTGCAACGAAGCCGCCGGCACCTGCGCCGGCGAGACCTGCTTCCCGAACTGCGTCATGAAGGAGTGTGGCTCCGATGGGTGCGGCGGTTCCTGCGGTAGTTGCACCGCTCCCCAGACCTGCGGCGCCGACCAGTTGTGCCACGACCCCTGCCTGCCGCTGTGCGAGGGGCGCCTGTGCGGCGCTGACGGCTGCGGCGGATTGTGCGGCCTGTGCCCGGGGGGCACCGCCTGCTACGACGGGGAGTGCCGGGCGGATCCGGCCGACGACCTGCCCGGGGCGAACGATCTGGGCACCCTGGACCAGATCCCCCCGGAACCCTGCCCCCCGGGAACCACCTACTACTACGGGCAGTGCGTCTCGACCGGCCAGATTCGGAAGAGCGGCGGGTGCGTGGCGGATGCGCCGTCCGGCGACCGGACCTCGTCGATTGTCGGCATCCTTCTGGGCGTGCTGACCTTGGCGGCCGTCGCGTTCGCGCGCCGCCGTCACCGGAAGGGCGAGCCCTCGTAGCGTCCCGTTCCCCCATCCCCGAACAGGCTCAACTGGACCTCGCGGTGCAGCGGCTGGGCCTGCACCCCACGACGCGACAGCGTGGCGGCGAACGACTCGGACCAGTGGCCCACGGTGAACACCCGCCGCGCCTCGACCCGCTCGACGAACCGCTCCAGCCCCTCCGAATCCAGGTGCCCGGTCAAGGGAATGCCCTCGTCCACCCGCATGGCGGCAATCGCCTCGGACGCCCGGGCCAGGCCGGACAGCCAGACGAAGGTCGCTCGCGGCTTCAGGCCGATGATCGCCCGCGAGCCGCGCATCCCCTCGGGCCACACGATGGCCTGGTCGTGACGCGCCCCGCCACGGAACTGCGACACCCTGCCGGGCTCGAATCCCAGGGCGCGATACTGGCGGCACACCGCATGGATCGAACGATGAACCGCAACCGGCACGCCGGCATCCGACAGCGCCCGCGTCACCTCCTGGGCCTTGCCCACCGCCGACGCCAGGAACACCGGGACTCGCCCCGCGCCCAGCAAGGCGCGCGCCCGATCCACGACCTGGGCCAGTGCCTCCTCGCGATCCGGAAACGAAAAGCGCGGGTCCCCGTAGGGAGTCCTCAGCACCAGGGTCGGAGCCTTCACGAAGCCGGGCGGCTCGGCCATCCGGTGAGGACGCAGACTGACGTGCGCCACGTACAGGAAGGGTTCGCCGGCCCCCTGGACCAGCAGTTGCGAGGATCCCGGCAGGTAGCCCGCCGGCACCATCGTCAGTTCCAGCGGTCCCAGCATCAGGCTGCGCTGGAACGGGACCACCAGTGCCTGGAAGTCGGGCCGCAGCGCGCGCAACAGGGTCCGGGTCCGATCGGTGCAGACGGCGCGATGCACCCACGCGGCCCGGTCAATCCGCGCCGAGGACACGAAACTCAACACGTCCCGCCGCGCGGCGTCCATCCACAGGATCGACCCGAGCAGATGCACCCCGCGCTCGAAGTCGAAGCGGGCCTCGCTCATCCGGCCACCTCCGACTCGTCGATCGAAAGCGGCAACCGAACCTCGAACTCGGTCCGCACGTGGGGCACGCTGGACACGGCCACGAAGCCGCCAACCTCCTCGACGACCTGGACGACCGTAGCCAGGCCCAGACCGGTGCCGCGCGGCTTCGTCGTGTAGAAGGCGTCGAAGATGCGCCCGATCTCTTCGGCGGGAATGCCCCAGCCGTTGTCGATGACGCGGACGACCGCCCACTGGCGCCCATCCACCCACCGGCGCCGCGCGCGGATCACCAACTGCCCGCCCTGGGACATCGCCTCCAGCGAGTTCTTGGCCAGGTTCAGGAACGCCCGGTGCAGGCGGTCGGAATCGGCCCAGACCTTCAGCCCCGGCTCGACATCCCCCTCGATCGTCATGCCCTCGGCGTTCGGGAATCCCGACGCCAACTGGACCACCTGCCCCAGCAGCGCGTGCAGGTCCACCAGCCGGATGTCGCCCTTGCGCGGGCGGGCATAGTCCAGCAGGTCGGTAATCCAGCCGTTCAGGCGGTCCGTCTCGCGCACCACGATATCCAGCGCGCGCTGATCCTCGTCCTGGAGGCTGGCCGTCATCGTCAACATCTGGGCGGACGCCGAGATCGCCGCCAGGGGATTGCGGATCTCGTGCGCGACGACGGCGGAAAGCTTGCCCAGCGTGGCCAGACGCTCGTCCGCCTTCATCCGGGCCTCCAGGCGCTTCAGGGCCGTCACGTCCTGGGCGCTGACGATGCGTCCGATCATCTCGCCCACCCGGGACATCCAGGGCGATACGGCGATCCGCAACCAGACCTCTTGCGCTCCCGAACCTCGGCGCAGTTCGAAGGGGCCGATACCCGGCTGCTCCATCGGACCGCGCAGTTCGGGCAGCACGTCGAACAGGTGCAGGCCCCGCACCCGCTGGACATCCAGGTTCAGCAGCGTTTCGGCGGCCCGATTGACATGCAGGATCCGGTTGTCCAGCCGACACGACACGATCCCGGTCTCGACGGACGCCAGGATGCTCTCGTGCAGCTGCTTCAGGTCTTCCAGCGTCGCCCGGTAGCGCTCGCGCTGGATGTCCGACCGACGCAACTGCTCGGACAGGTAGGACGACAGGATGCCGATGCTGATGAACGCGACCGAGTTCAACCCGATCGAATACAGCACCGCGTTCATCGAGGAGCGCACCAGCACATCGGCCAGGAACGGCGGCACCGGCAGGTGCCCCAGCTCCATCAGCGAGATCCCCACCAGCATCCCGAAGGACAGCACGATCGACACCACCGTCCCCAGGCGCCCCATCACGATGCCGGCGACGACGATGTTCAGGCTGAAGAAGAAGGTGAAGGCCGACCCGCTGCCCCCCGTCGAGGCGACCATCACGGACGAAAACAGGCAGTCCTGCAGCAGCTGCACGACGGCGATCACGTACAGCCATCGCAACGACCGCACGGCCAGCAGCACCGGGAAGTACAGCGCCGCCGGGACCAGGCCCACCAGCCCGACCCACATCAGGGTGTCCTGGACCAGCTCGATGAACGTCGTGCGGGTGTCGCCCGAGAAGATCGCCGTGGCCGTGACCAGCACCAGCATGGTCACGATGCGCAGCCACGACATCCACAGCATCTTTCGACGCAGCGACGCGGCGCCCAGCATCGCCGGATTCTCGACGGTCGCGTTGTCCCTGGACGTCCCCTGGCGCACCAATGCCGGCGTCAGGTCCCGCTCGGGCGGTTCGCCTCCTTCGGTCCCGTTGCCGCCGAGCATGACCCCCCCGACTCGATACTATTGCCCGCTGGTTCCGGACAGATTGTCGGCCATGCTGAAGATGGGCAGGTACATGGCGATCAGCACGAAGCCGACCATGCCGCCGATGACGATCATCATCACCGGCTCGATCAACGACGTCAACGCATCGACCGACGCATCGACCTCGTCGTCATAGAAGTCGGCGATCTTGCTCAACATGACGTCCATGGCGCCGGTCTGCTCGCCGACGCCGA
Source organism: Myxococcota bacterium (assembly GCA_029975745.1). Classification (GTDB taxonomy): domain Bacteria; phylum Myxococcota_A; class UBA9042; order DTJE01; family DTJE01; genus DUVQ01. The sequence goes on from JARKOL010000099.1 coordinate 17,584, forward strand.
TCATCTGGACGACCATCTTCGGAAAGATCTTGGTCTCGTCCAGGGGGCCAGCGATGTTCTTGCCCTCGGCCACCTTGGCGCGGACGTACATGACGCCCTCCTCGATGATCTTGTTGCCGGCGGACTTCGCGACGACCTCCAGACCGTCCAGGATGGGCACGCCCGAAGACACCAGCGTTCCCAAGGTCCGGGTGAATCGCGCAATCGCCGCCTTGCGGACCAGCGACCCGAGCACCGGCATCTTCAGCAGCACCAGGTCCAGGAAGCGCTCGCCGAACGGGGACCGTTTGAACATGATGAACGCGGCCGTGATGGCGATCGCGATCAGGGTGATCCAGGGCAGGTTGTCGATGAAGTTGTTGGACATATCGACGACAAGCTGGGTCAGGAACGGCAGTTCGCGATTGCCGACGCTCTGGAACATGCCCGCGAACGACGGAATCACCTTCCAGAGCATGACGACCATGATGCCGCCGGCGGCGATCAAGACGAACGACGGGTACTTCAGGGCGCTGGCCACCTTCTGCTTCATCTTCATCGACTTTTCGACGTACTGGGCCAGGCGCGTCAGGATCGTGTCCAGGATGCCGCCCACCTCACCGGCGGCCACCAGGCTGACGAACAGCGTGTCGAACACCTTCGGGTACTTCTTCAGGGCGTCCGCCAGGGTGGACCCCTGCTCGACCTGCGCCTTCACCCCGTAGATCACCTGCTGGAAGTCGCTGTCCGGCTCCTGGCTGGCCAGGATCTCCAGGCACTGGACCAGGGGCAGACCGGCGTCGATCATCGTCGACAACTGCCGCGTAAAGACGACCAGCGTCTTCGTCTTGACGCCCCCCAGTCGGGGCATGCGAAGCTCCAGCGACGCCAGCGAGCGCTTGACCGAGGCCGGCTGGACGCCCATCTGGCGCAGCTTCGACTCGGCATCGGCCTTGCTGGAGGCATCCACCGTGCCCTTGCGCATCTGGCCTTCACGCGTCGTGCCTTCCCAAGCGAACTTCATGGAAGCCTCCCCGGCATCACAGGCCGTTCTGGGCCAGCATCTGCACGAACTCGTCCATGTCCCCGGCGTGGGCCAGCGCTTCCTCGCGCGTGATCACCTTCTCGCGCAGCAGCTTCAACAGGTGCTGATTCATCGTCTGCATCCCGAACTTGGTCTGTCCCATCTGCATCTGCGAGTACAACTGGTGCGCCTTGCCTTCGCGAATCAGGTTCCGGATCGCCGGATTCGGGACCATCAGTTCGATCCCAAGCACCCGCCCCTTGCCGTCCGCGCGCGGCAGCAGTTGCTGGCACATGATGCCTTCGATGACGAACGAGAACTGCGTCCGCACGCGTTCCTGCTGATCCGGGGGAAACAGATCCATCACGCGGTGCAGTGTCTGGACGGTGCTGTTCGTATGCAGCGTCGACATGACCAGGTGGCCCGTCTCGGACAGCCGCAGCGCCGTTTCCATCGTTTCCGTCTCGCGAATCTCGCCGACCAGGACGACGTCCGGGTCCTGGCGCATGACGTAGCGCAGCGCCTCGGCGAACCCGCCCGTGTCGGACCCCACCTCGCGCTGGTTCACGATGCAGTTCTTGTGCTGGTGCAGGTACTCGATCGGGTCCTCGATGGTGATGATGTGCCCACGACGCCGCGTGTTGATCGCATCGACCATCGACGCCAGCGTCGTGGACTTGCCCGATCCGGTCGGGCCCGTGACCAGGATCAGCCCGCGAGGCCGGTCCACCAACTGGTTGACGATCGGCGGCAACCCGATCTCCTGGAAACTCAGGATGCGCGCCGGAATCTGGCGGATCGCGCCGGCGACGCTGCCGCGCTGGCGGAAGAAGTTGGCGCGAAACCGGCTGACCTGCCGCCACTGGAAGGACAGGTCGATTTCGTTGAACTCCTCGAACTTCTTCTTCTGTGCCTCGGTCAGCACGCTGTAGCACAGCCGCTGGCAGTCCGCGGCTCCCAGAGGCGGCACCTTGACCGGGTACAGCGTTCCATCGACGCGCAACTGCGGCGGCGTGCCCACCGTCAGGTGCAGGTCGGACGCATTCTTATCGACCATGACCTGGAGCAGCTGGTGGATGTCCACCGACCCGGCCCCACGTCTGCCTTCGGGTTCTCCGATCATCATCCCCGTCTCAGTCGGCGCGCGTCACGCGCACAACCTCTTCGATGGTGGTCGCACCGGCCTTGACCTTGGCCAGGCCCGCCATGCGCAACGACATCATTCCAAGCCGCAGCGCCTCGCGCTTCAGTTCCAGCGCCGAGTACCCCTGCAGGATGCACTCCTTCAGTTCCTCGCTGATCGGCATGATTTCGTAGAGGCCCGCACGCCCCTTGTAGCCCGTATCGTTGCAGACGCGGCACCCCTTGCCCTTCATCGGCACGACCGTCTTGGACTCCTCCTCCGAGAAGCCCAGGTCCAGCAGCGCCTTGGGCGGCACCTCGACCGGCTCGCGGCACTCCCGACAGATCCGCCGCACCAGTCGCTGGGCGGCAATCAGGTTCAACGTGGCGGTCAGCAGGAACGGCTCGATGCCCATGTTCAGCAGACGGTTGACCGTCGAGGGCGCGTCGTTCGTGTGCAGGGTGGACAGCACCAGGTGGCCCGTCAACGCGGCCTTGACCGCGGTTTCCGCCGTTTCGAAGTCCCGGATCTCGCCGACCATGATGATGTCGGGGTCCTGCCGCAGGAACGACCGCAACGCCGCGGCGAACGACAGGCCGATTTCCTCGCGGACGTGGACCTGGTTGATGCCCGGAATGTTCATTTCGACCGGATCCTCGGCGGTCGAGATGTTGTCGCTGGAGGTGTTCAGTTCCGACAGCGCCGAGTACAGCGTCGTCGATTTGCCCGACCCGGTGGGACCCGTGACCAGGACCATGCCCCACGGCTGGTGGATCGCCTCGCGGAAGTGCTTCAGCGGCTTCTCCTCGAAACCGATCGCCCCCAGGTCCAGTTTCAGGGCCGACTTGTCCAGGACTCGGAGGACGACCTTCTCGCCGAACAGGCACGGCAGCACCGAGACACGGAAATCGACCTCCTTGTCGCGCCCCATGACCAGCCGGATGCGACCATCCTGCGGCAGGCGCCGCTCCGCGATGTCCAGTTCCGCCATGATCTTCAGACGGCTGGTGATCGCGTTGCGCAGCTTGATCGGCGGCTTCATGATTTCGTACAGCACGCCGTCCATGCGGTACCGAACGCGGAAATCCTTTTCGTACGCCTCGACGTGGATATCGGACGCGCCGCGCTTGACGGCATCGACCAGGATCATGTTGACCAGGCGGACGACCGGGGCGTCCTCGGTCGCCTCCTTCAGTTCGTCCAGATCCTCCTCGGCCTCCTCGGCCAGCAGGTTGACGGCGTCGCCGTCCATCTCGGCGATCTCGTCGAACACGGACCGCAGCGCGTCGTCATAGTCGGTCTTGCCAAAATAGCGCTCCAGGGCGCTGGCGATGGCGGTTTCGGACGCGACGACGACCTCGACGTTCAGGCCCGTCAGGAACTTGATGTCGTCCATCGCGTAGATGTTGCCGGGATCCGTCATCGCGACGATCAGGGTGGCGCCCTGACGGGCAATGGGCACCAGCTTGTGCCGCTGGGCCACCTCGCGAGGCACCAGCTTGATGACCTCCTCGGCAATCTCGACTTCGTCCAGGTTGATGGACGGCACGCCGTACTGCCGGGACAGGAAGTTGATCAGTTGGCTTTCTTCCAGGTACCCCAGCTTCGCCAGCGTGTGGGTCAGGTTCTCGCCGCTGCCCTGGACGCGCTGGGCCTCCTCCAACTGCTTGACGTTGATCAGCTTCTCGCGCAGCAGGATTTCGCCCATGGCCGAGCCGCGCTCGGTCTTGACGGGCAGGAAGTCGCTGCCCCCCTTCGGACGGCCGTCTTCGCTGGGCTTCTTCGGATCCATCGGCATGCGTTCGACCTCATCTGTGGCGGGGAATCCCGCGGCAACCATTCTAGATGCGGCCCGGCGGGGTGTCAATTTCGCGGGGCGGCGAAAAGCCGTGCCGCGACGGCCTCCAAACTCGCCGGGAGCTGCCTGCGACAATCGACTGGATTCGGGAAGTTGGACGGCTTGCGGGGACGAAAGACTAGCGCCAGCCGTTCAGGATTCGCATGTAGTTGGCGCGCTCGTAGGCTTCGGGATTCGGACTCTTCAGCAGGCTCATGCTGCCCTTCATCTGGGTCAGCGAAGCGTACTCCTTGGCCTCCATCCACTGCGCCATGCCGTCCCGCAGCGCCTTGACGACCTCGGGACCGTCCTTCAGCGCGGCCGACACGACCTGGACCACATCCGCGCCTGCCATCACGGCCTTGATCGCGTCGGCGGGGGTGTGGACGCCGCCGGTGATGGCCAGGGACGCCTTGACCTGGCCGTGCAGGATCGCCGCCCAGCGCAGCCGCAGCAGCAGTTCGGACGAATCGGACAGGTGCAGCGTCGAGGACGCCTCCAGGGCCTCGATGTCGATGTCGGGCTGGGAGAACCGGTTGAACAGCACCAGGCCGTCGGCGCCCGCGCCCACCAGCGCGCCCGCGAAGTTGCGCAGCGCGGTGAAGTACGGCGACAGCTTGACCGAGACGGGAATCGCCACCGCCGCCTTGACGCCCGAAACGATGTCCAGCACGCGCTGCTCGACGGCCGTCGCATCGTCCCCGAACTTCTGGGACACGTAGTACACGTTCAGTTCCAGCGCGTCGGCGCCGGCCTGCTGGATCTTCTTCGCGTAGTCCACCCAGCCCTTGCCCGTCGCGCCGTTCAGCGACCCGATGACCGGGCAGGACACGGCGGCCTTGACCTTGCGAATCTGGTCCAGGTAGGCCTCGGGCCCCAGGCGGTATTCGGCCGGCTCGGGGAAGTAGGACAGCGCCTCGGCGAACGAGTTCGCGTGCAGCTCCATGTCCATGATCGTGCCCAGCTGCTCGCGGGTAATCTGCTCCTCGAACAGGCTGTGCATCACGATGGCCGCGGCGCCGGCATCCTCCAGCCGCCGCACCTTGTCCATGTCATCGACCAGCGGGGACGCGCCCACCGTGATCGGGTGCGCCAGGTTCAGGCCCAGGTACGTGGTCGAAAGGTCCATGTCGTCCTCCATGTCGGCTTCCCCGCGGGGAAGCTCCGGGTGTCGGTCGCCGGGGGTCGGTCGCGCCGGCCCCCGGGACACGCCGTCCGCATCAAGCCTCGGTCTCGACTTCGGCCTTCGCGCCTTCCGGCAGGTGCATCGCGGCAAGCTGCTGGTAGACGGCAAAGCGGTTCGTCGTCTCGCGCTGGGCCTGCTCCATCAGGCGACCGAAGCGCTCGGGATTCGCCCGCTCGACCATGCGATAGCGCGTCTCGTTGCGCGCGTAGTCCGCGATCTTCATCGTCGGCGGATCGCTGTCCATCACCAGGGGGCTCTGCCCCTCGGCCAGCCGCCGCGGGTCCCAGCGGAACAGCGGCCAGTGGCCCGACTCGACCGCGCCCTTCTGCTGGGCCGGGCCGTTGATCAGGTCGAAGCCGTGCGCGATGCAGTGGCTGTAAGCGATGATGATCGAAGTGCCCGGATAGCTGTCCGCCTCGGCGAACGCCTTGACCGTCTGCGCGTCCTTGGCGCCCATCGCGACCTTGGCCACGTACACATTGCCGTACGCCATGGCCATCATGGACAGATCCTTCTTGCCGATCGCCTTGCCGGCCATCGCGAACTTGGCCGACGCGCCCATCGGGGTGGCCTTCGACGCCTGGCCGCCGGTGTTCGAGTAGACCTCGGTGTCCAGAACCAGGATGTTGACGTCGCGCCCCTGGGCCAGCACGTGGTCCAGGCCGCCATAGCCGATGTCGTAGGCCCAGCCGTCGCCGCCCAGGATCCACACCGACTTCTTGACCAGGTAGTCCGCCAGCAGGTCCAGACGGGCCGCCTCGGGGGTGCCCACGGTCGCCAGGGCCGCGCGCAGTGCCACGATGCGCTCGCGCTGCGCCTTCAGCCCCGCCTCGGTGGACTGGTCGGCGTCCAGGATCGCCGTCGCCAGGTCGTCCCCGACCTTGGACGCCAGCGCCTTCAGCAGCGACTCGGCCTGCTCCTTGTGCGTGTCGATCGCCAGCCGGAACCCGAACCCGAACTCGGCGTTGTCCTCGAACAGGCTGTTGTTCCACGTGGGCCCGCGCCCATCGGCATTCTGCGAGTACGGCGTCGTCGGCAGGTTGCCGCCATAGATCGACGAGCAACCGGTCGCGTTCGAGATCAACGCGCGGTCACCGAACATCTGGGTCAGCAGCTTGACGTAGGGGGTCTCGCCGCAGCCCGCGCAGGCGCCGCTGTACTCGAACAACGGCTGCATGAACTGGGTGCCCTTGACGGTCGCCTTCAACTGGGTGCGGTCCGGATCCGGCAGGCCCAGGAAGAACGCGTAGTTCACGGCCTCCTGTTCGCGCAGCGGGATCTGGGGCTCCATGTTGATGCACTTGCGCTTCGGGTCCGCCTTGTCCTTGACCGGACAGACGACGACGCACAGGCCGCAGCCGGTGCAGTCCTCGGGCGCGACCTGCAGCGTGTACTTCTGGCCCTTGAAGTCCGGAGCCTTGTAATCGACGGCCTTGAAGCCCTCGGGTGCCCCCGCCAGGGCCTCGGCCGGGTAGACCTTGGGCCGGATCGCCGCGTGCGGGCAGATCATCGCGCACTTGTTGCACTGGGTACACAGTTCGGGCGTCCAGACCGGGATCTCCAGCGCGATGTTGCGCTTTTCCCACTGGGTCGTGCCGGTCGGCCAGGTGCCGTCCTTCGGGAACACGCTGACGGGCAGGCTGTCGCCCTGGTTCGCCATCATGACGCCCGAGACCTGCTTGACGAACTCCGGAGCGGCGGCCGAAACGGTCGGCGGCCGGCGGCGGGTCGCGGTGACGGCACCGGGGACCTGCACCTGGATCAGGTGCGCCAGGGTGTGGTCCACGGCCTCGTAGTTCTTCTGGACGATGACATCGCCCTTCTTGCCGTAGGTCTTCTTGATCGCCTTCTTGATCTGGGCGATCGCCTCGTCACGAGGCAGCACGCCGGAAATCGCGAAGAAGCACGTCTGCATGATCGTGTTGATGCGCACGCCCATGCCGGTGTCGCGCGCGACGGCGTAGGCGTCGATGACGAACAGCTTCAACTGCTTCTCGATGATGTCCTTCTGGACCTCGAGCGGCAGGTGATCCCAGACCTGGTCGGCCGGGTACGGGCTGTTCAGCAGGAAGGTCGCGCCCTTGGCGGCCATCCCCAGCATGTCGTACTTGTCCAGGAACGTGTACTGGTGGCACGCGACGAAGTTCGCCTTGCGAATCAGGTACGCGCCGTGGATCTGGCGCGGGCCGAAGCGCAGGTGGCTGATGGTCACGGCGCCGGCCTTCTTCGAGTCGTACACGAAGTAGCCCTGGCCCCAGTTGTCCGTTTCCTCGGCGATGATCTTGATGCTGTTCTTGTTGGCGCCCACGGTGCCGTCCGAACCCAGCCCGAAGAACACGGCGCGAACCACGTCGTCCGGCTCGATGTCGAATTCCGGGTCGAAGTCCAGCGACAGGTTCGTCACGTCGTCGTGGATGCCGACGGTGAAGCGCGGCTTGGGGTTGTCCTTGGCCAGTTCGTCGAAGACGGCCTTGACCATCGTGGGCGTGTATTCCTTCGACGACAAGCCGTAGCGCCCGCCGACCACGACGGGGTCCTTCGCGAACGGCGACGTGCCGGCCGCCCGCACGGCGTGCAGCGCGGCGACGACGTCCAGGAACAGCGGCTCGCCCAGGGCACCCGGTTCCTTGGTGCGGTCCAGCACCGCGACCGACTTGACCGAAACGGGCAGCGACGCGATCAGGGCGGCGACGTCCAGCGGGCGGTACAGGCGGACGCGGACCATGCCCAGCTTCTGGCCGCGGGCGTTGGCCCAGTCCACGTATTCCTGGGTCGCGCCGGCGCCCGACCCCATCAGGATCACGACGCGGTCGGCTTCGGGATGACCGTGGTAGTCGAACAGGCGATACTGGCGCCCCGTCAGCTTCGCGAACCGGTCCATCTCGGCCTGCACGATGGCCGGGCACGCGTCGTAGAACGGGTTGCAGGCCTCGCGGGACTGGAAGAACGTGTCCGGATTCTGGGCGGTGCCGCGCAGGATCGGGCGGTCCGGCGTCATGGCGCGAGCGCGGTGCGCGGCGACCAGCTCGTCGGTGACCAGCGCGCGCAGGTCGTCGTCGGTCAGTTCCTCGATCTTCTGGACCTCGTGGGACGTCCGGAAGCCGTCGAAGAAATGCAGGAAGGGCACCCGGGAACGGAGGGTCGCGCCCTGGACGATCGCCGCGAAGTCGTGGGCCTCCTGGACGGTGGCCGAGGACAGCATTGCGAATCCGGTGTTGCGACAGCCCATCACGTCGCTGTGGTCGCCGAAGATCGACAGCGCGTGGGTCGCCAGGGTCCGGGCCGAAACGTGCATGGCGAACGACGTCAGTTCACCCGCGATCTTCAGCATGTTCGGGATCATCAGCAGCAGGCCCTGCGACGCCGTGAAGGTCGTCGTCAGCGCTCCCGCCTGCAGCGCACCGTGGACCGCGCCGGCGGCGCCGCCCTCGGACTGCATCTCGGACACCGAAGGCACCAGGCCCCAGATGTTCTTGCGGCCCTGGGCCGACCATTCATCCGCCCACTCGCCCATGTTGGACGACGGGGTAATCGGGTAGATGGCGACGACCTCGCTGGTCCGGTGCGCCACCGAGGCCGTCGCCTCGTTCCCATCGACGGTGATCATGCGTCGGTTCGCCATCCTGATTTTCTCCTTCGGGCGGCCTGCCTTGGATGCCGGCCCCGGTGCGGGGACATTTCCCAAGTGAATCAAGCACTTCTGCTGATCCACCCAATGGCGGGCAGTCTATGGGCAGCCACCTGCTTTGTCAAGATGCGAAAGGGCCGCGAGGGGGGCGGTTGATCCTGTCCTGGCGCACTCCGGGAACCGTCGCGGCCTCCTGACCCTGGCCATGATTCGCCCACTGCCCCAGCTCTCCCGCCGCCCACCCTGGACTGCTGCCGCTTGAGGCAGATCTCCCGCCGCCGGCTTGACGGCGGCGACCCGCCCGCTGCGCCCCACGGCGTCCGCCGGGAGTCGTGCTCGCTGGGCGCGCTCGTGACTTCAAAGCGACCTGGGCATCACGCGGATGTCCAGAGGTGTCCCGGGAATCCGGCAGCAGGCG
>JARKOL010000102.1 GCA_029975745.1 Myxococcota bacterium
TCGGGTTGCTGGAGGTCACGCATGAGGCACATTCGACTGGCGGTACTGGGTTTGACGGTGGCTGCGATGCTGGGGATGTCGACCCAGGGGTGCAGTTGCAAGAGTTCCCAGGCGGAACTGGACCGGAATCTGGCGTGGTTCCCATCGACCCTGGATTTCGGCCAGGTCGCGATCGGCGATTCGGGCTGGCAGACGGTGACGCTGACCCACGTGGGACTGTCGGGCACGATCGAGTTCGGCAGCATCGCGTTCGAGGGGCTGAACACGAACGAGTTCACCTTCGACATGCCCGACAAGATGGCGCTGGAGCCGGGGGAATCGACGGCGATCACGGTGTACTACGCGCCGATCGACTCGGACACGGATGACGGGTTCCTGGTGGTCCGCCACAACGTGGCCCAGCAGGGCAACATCACGAAGATCCCCGTGTCGGCCCTGGGCAAGGTGGCCGAGATCATCGCGATCCCGAACCCGATCGACTTCGGGCAGGTCCACGTCGGGACGCACAAGGACATCGACGTCGTGCTGCGCAACGTCGGCTCGGACATCGTCACGGTGACGTCGATGTACCTGCGGCTGGACGGCAGCATGGACTTCACCATCGAGGGCATCTCGCACGCCGACGGCGCGGCGCTTCCGGCGACCCTGCCGCCCCGTGGCGAGATGGGCCTGGTGGTGCGCTACGAGCCTCGGGACGGACTGTGCGACGAGACGACCCTGATCGTCATGGGCGAGACCAAGGGCCAGAACTCGGTGTGGTCCTTCGACGTCACCGGCTGCGAGCTGGGGCCCCGGATCGTCGTGATCCCGGGCGAGATCGACTTCGACTGGGTCGAGATCGACAAGACGGTTGATCGGACGGTCACGATCGAGAACGCCGGCAACGCGGTCCTGACGATTCCCGAGAGCGGCATCCAGGTGTTCCCGGGCAGCACCGACATCGCGAACATCGCCCTGGCCGAGGTGCCCGAGGGCGCGTCCTCGATCGCCCCCGGCGGCGACCCGCTGGCGTTCAAGGTCCAGTGGACCGCGGCCGTGCCCCGACCCGACGACGGCAATCCGATCGGCTACGTCTCGATCGCCAGCAGCGACTCGGCCCATTCCCCGACCATGATCCCGTTGTTCGGCAAGGTCGAGGCGCCGATCCTGACCGTCATTCCCGACAGTCTGGACATGGGTTTCGGCGCCCAGAAGGTCGCCGTCCAGCGCACCCTGACCCTGTCCAACGAGGGTCACGGCGTCCTCAAGGTCTTCTCGATGGAGATCACCGACGCCTCCGGCGCCCAGTACGGCGACGAATTCGCCATCCGGCCCGACCCGACCTTCCCCGTGACCACCGGCGGCGGCGAATCCCAGCTCCTGGGCAATTCGTCCAAGCCGATCATCGTCACCTTCACCAACCTGGGGCCCGACCAGGGCACCGTCACCGCCAAGCTGGTCATCACCACCAACGCCCGCGGCAAGGAGCGCGTCGAGATCCCGATCACGGCGCGACGCTCCGGCTCGCCCGTCTGCCGCATCGGCATCGGTCCGGCCGGCCTCAACTACGGCACCGTCGCCATCGGGTTCCCCGAG
>JARKOL010000119.1 GCA_029975745.1 Myxococcota bacterium
GGACTTCGTCCCCTTGCTGTCCCCCTCGACCCGCAGGACCGATGCGTCCTGGGCGGGGTTCGTATCGTCGTTCCGGGGGGTGTAGCGCATCACCACGCCCATGCTTTCGTCCGGTCGCAGCGTCACCGGCAGCGTGTCCCCAACCGGCAGCACCAGGTCCAGGATCCCGAAGTCGGGGCTTCCCGCCAGGTCCAGCATGATCTGGCGGATCACCACCTGGTCCGAACCGACGTTCTTCAGAATGACGTCCAGATCCTTCTGCGACCCCTGCGGGACGCGATCGAAGTCGATGGGATTGGGATTGACGACCAGGTCGGCGAAGAAGCCGCCCGCCGTGATCGGAATCCGCGTCTCGTTGTTCTGCTGGGCCACGTTGTGGCGGATGACCAGCGCGCCGCCGTCATCCTGCGAATCGACCGGATTGTACCGAACCGTGATGCTGGTGGACTCGCCCGGCTCCAGGGCCATTCGCTCGGGCATGTCGAACGAGAACTCGGCGCTGCCGCCCTCGATCCGGATGTCGCCGAACTCGATCGTCCCCGAGAAGCCGACGTGGGTCAGCGTCACCGTGACCCAGGCCTCCTGCAGGATGGCCACCGTGCCGAAGTCGATGGTGCGCGGCGAGTAGTCCAGGTTCAGGTCCTTGGCGGCCTTGCCTCCCTCGGAGCAGGAGCAGCCGACCACGCCAAACGAAGAAGAGAACACAAGAGCGGCAATCCCTGCCCACCTGGCGAAACGACTCATCCGAAACCTCCTGGGCACCGCCGTCCCGGCGGAAACGCACCTTCGCGCGGGCGTAGTTTACAGGATCCTGAATGGATTCAACCATCGAATTCAGGATGGAAACCGCCGGACGACGGGGCCCCGCGACTCACCGGGGACATGGAGGGTGCGCGGTTCGACGAGGCTTCGATCGTGCGGTGATCAGGGGTTGCAGTTGCCGCCGGTGATGCTGACGAAGGCGGCGTTCTGGTACTGGGGCGTGATCTTCGGGCTGCCGTCGGGCTTCTTGACCTCGGTCACGATACCCTGCGGCCACGTGATCGTCGCGGCCTCCCACATGTCGCAACGCAGCAGGTGAATCCCGGAATCCTCCAGATTCCGATCGAACACCAGCTCGCCGCGGATGTAGCACTTCAGGCGCGGATAGGCCAGACCGAATCCGTGGTCATCCCAGTAGTGGACGCCGACGCGATACACGCGGCCGGCGACCGGCGCGTCCAGGGTGACCGTCTCGGGGCCCGCGCCGTCGGTGTCGTCGCGGTCCAGGCTGGGATCGTCGCGCGCGCTGGGGTTCATCGTCTCCCAGTCCGGGTTCTTGTTGAACCAGAACACGTCGTACGGGATGTCGAACCAGCCGTCGGGCTTGCCGTCGCCGTCCAGATCCGGCCCGGTGGCGAACGGGTGGGCGAAGTGCAGGTCCAGGTCCGACCCAGCGTCCTGGCCCTCGTCGAACTCGTCCAGATCGCCGGGCGTCCGCCACGTCAGCTCGCACAGGATCGCCTGATCCGGAATGACCGTGACCTTCTTGCACGCCGTGGATCGGCAGTCCAGGTCGGACGAGCACTTGTCCGCATCGCAAACGTCCAGGCAGTACGTGTACTCGCCCGCGACGTTGGCCTGGTGCGTGGGATTCGGGAACGTGGCCGTCGGAACGAAATTGAACTTGTTGTCCTCGGGCTGCTGCACGGTCCAACTGTACTTCGTGATCGTGCCGTTCGCCGCGGTGCTCTGCTCGCCGTGCAGATGCAGCACGGTGACCGGCCCGACCTCCTCGCCCTCCTCGATCAGGATGACCGGAGACGGACACTCGGCCGCGACGCCGAACCCGTTCATCGGAACGACCGTCTCGCCGCCGAACGTGTTGTTGTCGATCACCAGGTTCGCGGTGTCCCGGATGGGCACGTCGTTCTCGTCCAGCGGGCTGGGCTGGCTGGGCGGCATGTAGGTCGCGCGGACCTCGACCGATTCGTTGACGGCCAGCGTCAGCGGATTCGCCGCCGTCGGAGCCCCGTTGGGAAGACTGGTCAGGTCGATGGCGAACTCGCCCAGCGACTCGACGTGTACGACCTGGATCCCCGTGATGACCAGGTCGGCGGTGCCCGCCGAGATCAGCTTGACGTTCAAGGGCGCCACCTTGCCGATCATCTTGGCGCCGAACTCGATCGGGTTCGGATCGACCTCCAGTTTCGGTCCGGTGGAGTTCGCCACCAGCTCGATCTGGTTCAGCCCCTCGACCGAGTTCGTGTTGTTCGAATGCAGGATCAGCGTGGCCCGATCCGCCTCGCCGTCAATCGGCGTGAAGCGGGTCGTCCAGATGGCGGAAGAGTTGGGTTCGACGGTGAACGGCGGGTCCAGCACGATCTGCTCGAAGTCCTCGGAGGCCGGGATCACCTGATCGCCGATGACGACCTCGAACGACGGCCGTCCGTCCAGCCGGATCCAGTCGATCACCAGCCGGCACGAGCCCGTGTTGTTGAGCGCCAGCAGTTCGTCCTTGGTGTCCTCGAAGCCGACCTGCAGGAAGTCGATCTGGGCCGGCAGCCCCAGGCTGGGCTCGCACTGCCGGGTCTGGAAGCGAATCTGCAGGTTCTGGCGGCCGGCATCGACCGTGTTGTCGTTGACGATCGTGACCGTGGCGGTGCGGGGCAGGAAATCCTCGAATCGCGTGAACGAAACGATGAAATCGACCGACTGCTCCCAAAGGTCGCCCTCGCCCGCCGCCTTGACGGTCGCGGGCAGGCCCGGGAGGCTGACGTTGAAGGCGCCGCCCATCAGGGCCTCGTCCTCGGTCAGCGGCGTATAGTCCAGACGGATCTCGGAGATGTTGAGCGCGCGCTTCTGACCGGTGTTCCGGATGGTCACCGTGTAGTCGGCCGAGAAGCTGTTGTCCACCTCGACGAGGGTGGCGGCCGGGTCAATCTCGATGGTCGAGAAGGCCTTGGCCTCGCCCTTGGTGCTCCCGCACCCCGAAACGCCGACGCCGAACGACACGGCCACGATCGGCAGGAACGCCCACAGGCGATTGGTCATCCCAGCACCCTCCAGTCAGAGAGGTCCGAATCGTGCAGATTATCCGGGTCGGCAACGGGCCTGTCAACCAAAGCGATCCGCGACGCGCTCATTCCGCGGGCAGGTTCGGGCCTCCCCGAAGTGCATCGTCCCGCGAGCCGCCCGTTGCGATGGGGTGGCGCGCACCGCCGAGGGTGTACAATCGCGCCGTGGAAGCGCTGCCACAACGCAGGAAGACCGGCTGGCGAACCCCCGTGTCCGTCGCCCTTGTGATCGCCGCGGCCGTCCTGCCCGGCCTTGGGGGCGTGGACTTCCCGTTTCTGCACGACGACCGCTGGGCCGTGGTGGAGAACCCCCGCGTCGTGGGGGACATCGACCTGGCCGGCATCCTGTCCAGCAACGCATGGGGAGACGCCCCCGACCACCGCCACATCCCCAACTATCGCCCCCTGTCGGTCCTGACCCTGGCCGCCACCCATGCCGCCGCGGGACTGGACCCGCGCCCGTACCGCGCGACCAACCTGATACTGCACGCTCTGGCCTCCCTGGCGCTGCTGGGACTGGCGGGCGCCCTCGGCGCGCGCCTGCTGCCGGCCACCGCCGCCGCCGCCTGGTTCGCGGCCCACCCCGTCCATGCCGAGGCCGTGTTCTTCGCGGTGAATCGCGAGGAACTGCTGTGCGCGACGTTCGTGCTGGCGGCGCTGGCACTGGCGACGCGCCGGTTCCTGACGGAGGGCGCCCCGACCGCTCCTCGTCCGTCCCTTCGCATCGCGGCAGGGGCCTTCTGGGCCGCGGCACTGACCGCCCTGGCGCTGCTCTCCAAGGAGGCCGGCGCCACGCTGCCGCTGCTGCTGGGGGTCCTGATCTTCGCCCTCGCCCCTCGCCACCAGCCCCGAGGCTCCGGAGTCCTGTTCGTCGCCGCCTCGGCCATGACGCTGTTCGGCTACCTGGCGCTGCGGCACTGGGCGCTGGGCCGCTGGATGGCCGCCCACATCCCCTGGCAGGACAACCCGCTGGTGCTGGCGGGGACGGCCGAGCGGATGACATCGGCGCTGGCCCTGGTCTGGAAGGCCCTCGCCCTGCTGGTCGCCCCGGCGCGGCTGACCATCGACTACGGATTCGACGCCACCGGACTGCCCGCTGCCGGCTTCCCCCCGGAGTCCTGGCTGGGTCTGGCCACGGTCGCCGCGGTCGTGGCGCTGTTCGCGTGGACCCGCCGCCGGGCCCCGGCCATCGCGCTGGGCCTTGCGTTGCTGGCCCTCCCGTACGCGCTGGTGTCCAACCTGTTCTTCCCGAACTCGATCCTGTTCGCCGAACGCCTGTTGTACCTGCCCTCCGCCGGGGCGGCCCTGGCGCTGGCGGGACTGCTGGACCTGGCCTGGACCCGTCTGGGCGGGCGCGCGCCCCTGCTGGCCCGGATGCCGGTCGTGCTGATCCTGGCGGTCGCGGTGGCGTTCGGCGCGATGCTGGCGTCCCGCAACAGCGATTACCGCAGCGGCCGGGCGCTGTTCGACGCCTCGCTGGCCGCCTACCCGCGCTCGACGCGCCTGTGGAACAACCTGGCGATCGAGCTGCAGAACGACGGCGAATGGGAGCGCTCGGCGCAGGCTCTCGAACGCGCGCTCGCCATCGACCCGACCAATGCCGAGGCGCACAACAACCTGGGGTTGGCCCAGGCGCGAGGGGGTCAGCTTCGCGAGGCGGCGCGGTCGTTCGGTCAGGCGCTGGACCTGCGCCCCGGCATGACGGCGGCGCTGGGCAACCTGTGCATGCTGCTGGAAACGCAACCTGACGAGCCCCGGGCGTTGGCCGTCTGCGAAATGGCCGTCCACCGGGGCGCGCCGGTCCGCGATGTCGTGGAGCGCCTGCGAAACCGCGCGGGCCAGACCGGCGCGCCGTGAAGTTTTCGCCCTGCTGTGCAAGAATAGTCCCCGCTCGATCCCGTCCAGGGGCGCCGCCTGGGACCTGCCGCCGGCCGGTCCGTTCCCGGAGCCCCCTGAGGAGGTACGCCAGATGAGAGGCCGATTCATCGCCGTCCTGTTCGCCGCCGTGGCGCTCCTGGTCCCTTCCCACATATCGGCCGATCCCCTGACGCCGTTTCGTCCCGCGTCGAACCGCGTCAGTCTGAGTGACGTCCAGCCCCACTACGACCGATCCGAGAACCGGACCAACGAGTTCTACAGCGAGTGGTGGTCGTTCGTGTTCCGGCTGGATGGGGACTACGGCGCCTACGTCCAGTTCCTGGTCAGCAACATGGGACCGGGCGACGGCAAGGCCACCGTCAAGGCCGAGTTCAAGACGCCGGACGGCCGCAAGCACAACACCACGACGAACTACGACAGCCGCGAATGGTCCTGGGCGCCCGACAAGTTCGAATTGCGCTTCGGGGACAACCTGCTGTACGGCCCCGTGGACGGCCTGCGCATCCGGTTGAAGAACGGCAAGCTGACCGCCGAACTGGTCATCGAGAACCTGGTGCCGCCGTGGAAGCCGGGCACCGCCCGCGCCCAGTACGGCAGCCGGAAGGACCGCTACTACGGATTCCACTACATGACCCCGGTGGGTCGCGTCACGGGCACCGTTCGCCTGGAGGGCGAGGACAAGGAGCACCAGATCACCGGTCTGGTCCACGCCGATCATTCCGTGTCCAGCATCGGCCCGCACGAGCAGGCCCGCACCTGGGCGCGTTTCCGGGCGCTGGACGAGAAGACGACGCTGCTGGTCTCGGACATCCGGACGCCCAAGACCTACGGCGGCGCGCCGATCCGCTTCGCCGTCCTGTTCCACGAAGGCCAGGTGGTGTTCGAGTCCACCGACTTCGAGGTGACGTTGAGCGATCCGTACCCGGATCCCCAGAAGTCCGGCTATTTCGCCCCCAGAATGATGGAGATTTCGGGCACCACCCCGAAGGGCCGGTTCCGGGGCGCGATCAAGGCGACGAAGATGACGTCGCGCGAGGACTTCCTGGAATCGGCCGGCACCGCCGCGCGGTTCGTGATCTCCCGATTCGCCAAGCCCGTCATGTACTACTTCGACGGCGTCTATGCGTTCGAGGTCGAGGAAGGCGGCAAGAAGGGCGAGTACAAGGGCCGCGGCAGCTACTACTACACCGTGGTCAACCCCTGATCCACCCGCGTCAATCCATGAAGGATCGCAGCACCAGGCGCGGGCGCTCCCGCGTGACGACGACGCCTGCATACCCCACGACGCTGGACGGGTCGCCATCCACATCGCCGCTGGTGCGGTAGGAAACGATCCCCGCGTGCTTCGCGCCCAGAGCCTTCGCGGCCACCAGGGTCACGACGGTCGGGACCACCCCGCACATGGACACGTGGTGCTCGACGACGCCGGCGTACAGGCCGCGGGGATCCAGTTCGGCAATGCGCTCCAGGGCCATCCGATCCTTGCGGAACGCGACGCGCCTGGGTTCGTGGTGGTTCATGTCGGAACTGGCAATCAGCAGCACCGGCTCGCTGAACCGCGCCAGCACCGCGGCGATGTCGCGTCCAATCGCCTCGCACATCGCGAGGGACATCGTCCGAAGGCAGACGGCCGTCACGCGCACGCCGGGATTGCGCACCAGAAGAAACGGCAGATGCACCTCGACCGCGTGTTCCTCGGCGTGCGCCAGGTCGTCCCAGACCAGCGAGCCCTCATCGACCAGGGCCGCGGACAGTTCCTGGTCGCGGGGAACCGTCCCCAGCGGCGTCGCGAAGCCGTCGGCCGGCGACACCGCCGCGGCCTGGCCCAGACCGGTGTGATTGGGCGCCAGGATCACCACGCGTGACGGCACGTCGATGGCGCGATAGACGTCCGCCAGCACCCCCCCACAGAAGGCGTAGCCCGCGTGGGGCGCGACCACGGCGACAACGGACTGGGAAGCGCCGCTCGGGCTGGCCTTGGATGCCGCCAGCAGGTCATCGACCTGGCGACGAAGCGCCGACGGGTCCGCCTCGTAGAAGGTACCGGCCACTGCGGGCGCTCGTTCCATGCATCCAGTCTCGCGTTCGGGACGAATCCGGGCAGGACTATAGGAAAACAGCGGGCGGGAATCCAGTGCGACATACGGACATTCAGCGGAGAGCGAGGGATTCGAACCCCCGGTGAGCTTAAGCCCACGGCTGATTTCGAGTCAGCTGCCTTCGACCTCTCGGCCAGCTCTCCAAGTCAAGAAACGAACCCGGCGGAGAGAGGGGGATTCGAACCCCCGGCAGGGGTTAACCTGCACACGATTTCCAATCGTGCACCTTCGGCCAACTCGGTCATCTCTCCAGATACGGACCGCGCACTCACGAAGAGCGACGCGCCCGCAACGCTTCAAAGAACCGCACCAGCAGGTCCGACGCCTGGGCCGCCCGCACACCCGGCGTCACCTTGCATCGGTGGTTCAGCCGGTTGTCGGACAGCGTCGTGTACAGGCTGCGAACGGCCCCCGCCTTGGGGTCGTCGCATCCGAACACCACGCGACCGATCCGCGCCAGGACGATGGCGCCCGCGCACATCAGGCACGGTTCCAGCGTCACGTAGAGCGTCGCGCCCGCAACCCGGTCACGATGCTCGCGCAACGCCCGCCGGATCGCCAGCGACTCGGCGTGCGCCGTCGGGTCCCCAAGGGCCACGACCTCGTTCCGCGCCTGGGCCAGCACCTGGCCGTCCGACACGATCACGCAGCCGACGGGAACCTCGTCCGCGTCGTACGCCTGCCGCGCCTGGGCGAGCGCCAGTTCCATCCACGCTTCGTCGTCCAAGCCCGCACCTGCCATGCCAAGGAACACCCGAGCGGGCGGTAATCTAGCCAGGAATGCTTCCGGGGTCAAGCGGAATCGCCGGCAGCCAGGTC
>JARKOL010000134.1 GCA_029975745.1 Myxococcota bacterium
CACGAATCCGTCACCCCGCAACTGCCGCCCGTCTGCGTCGCGGCACATCCCCGAATCAAGCTCCGGAGTTCGCTGATCGTCGGCAGTCGCCAGCCGCCCCCAGCCAATGACAACGACGCACAATACGACTTCGCCTCACTCCAGTTCTTGCTCCCCGTGTACGGCGGATTCTGCCACGTCAGGCCGGACACCGAGTCATCCCAGGTACCCGTCCCGCCACCCGTGTCGCCACCGGTCCCTGAATCCGTCCCCAAGTCCGTGCCCCGGATCCGCGCAACGGCATGCACCAGGTCGGCGTCCGTCGCACCGCAGCCCGCAACACCCCAGACGACCAGGCCCGTCATCACCACGCCGACGATTCGCCTGCCCAGCATCCCTGCCTCGCCCCTGCCTTCGACCAGACCCACCGGACCGGCCCGTCGCTCAGAACGCATGCCCGATTCCCACCCGGAAGTCCACCGGGACCACCGTTCGCGACCACACCGTCGCCGTCGCCTCCAGCGCCAGGAATCCATGCCGCCACAACGGGATGTCGGCGCCCAGGCCCGCCACGAATCCCGCGGCAACCGTCGGCGTCACCATGCCGGCCAGCGCGGTCCGCACGTACATCGGGACCGACCCGAAGTACCACTGGATGCCCGGCCGCAGCGTGACCGTCACCGGCGATTCGACCGTCCACCACAGCCCCAGCCCAGGCACCAGCCAGGGCGCGCCCCGGAAGCGCAGGCCCAGGTCCAGCCCCATGCCGACGCTGGAACGATGCGTGGCGCCTTCATACCGCAGCAGCCCCTCGGACACCGACAGCGACAGCGGCACCCGAACCGCCCGCTCCCGGGCACCCGATGCCGCGCCCGAAAGCCCACCCGCGCCAACCGTCCCGCCGACCGCACCCGGACGCGGCGCACGCGAGCCCTCGTCGCCGGGGGCCCGTCCCGTCACCTGGATGGCGGCATCCGTCCGCGCATTGTGCTGCACCCGAGCGACCTGTCGGCCGCTGCCCCCCGGACACCGCACGGCGACGTCATGTGCGACCGCCAGCACCTGACCCTGCCACGGGGTCTGGCTCACCTTGCGCCCATCCAGCGTCAGGTCGCCCTCGCAAGGCGTCCCGTCGCCATAGGCCGACGTCACGACCAGCAACCCCAGCATCGGATCCAGCGTCACACTGATTGCGGCCTCGGCGCCACGCTCGACGTTCGCCTTGTCGGAACGCTCCCCATGGCCTGCCAACGCCAGGCGCACGATGTGGACACCGGGTCGCACCCGGTCGAACCGATGGGGTGTCACGTTTCCGGTGCGGACCTCGTCCAGGACGATAGCCGCACCCGGCGGGACGCTTTCCACCAGCAGCGTGCCCCAGTTGGGCTTCAACGTCGGGTGGTGCTCGGCCACCCCGCCGTCCGCCACGACCAGGTCCCGTTCATCCGCCAGGTAGTCCGGCGCCTGCACGCGCAAGCGGTAGGTCCCGGACGGCTTGCGCGGCAGTTCCAGCGGGGTGGTGCCAACCTTCTCGCCGTCCAGCCAGACCTCGGCGCCGCGCGGCGTGCTGCCGACCTTGACCGTCCCGTGCGCAGGCCGCAGGTCCAGTTGCAGGCGCGCGCCCTCGATCGTCAGCGCGACCTCCTGCCGCGCCGGGTGGTACAGCCGCCCCATCTCGGCCACGACCACGTAGCGTCCCTCGGGCAGTTCCAGTTGCTGGGGCGACTGTCCCTTCTCCTGCCCGTTGACGAACACGGTGGCGCCCGGCGGGTCCGTCTTCACGAACAGGAAGCCGAAACGGTCCGTCGGCGCGTTGACGATCGCCTCGCCCCGGTCCAGCGTCACGCCCTCCACGGCCCCGGCGCCGCCACCCGTCCCGGTCGAAGCGGCCAGTCGCCCGACCACCTGGTGAACGGCCTGGGCCATCCCCGTCTCGGTGCATGGCCCTTCGGCCGTGGCGCCCCGGTCGGTCGTCTCGGTCCGCAGGTCGTAGAGGGCGGCCGACAGGCGACACGAGTCCCCGATCCGAAGCAGGCGGGTGGACAGCGACTTCTGGGCCGCCACCGTCTTGCCCAGCTCGATCTGGCAGGACTGGTCGTAGCAGTCCCGGTAGGATTCGCGTTTCAGTTCGATGACCCGCTGGCGGACCTGGTCCTGCGGCGTCAACTTGAAGCCCGCGCCCGCCAGCAGGTCGAACATCAGGTTGCTCAGCCGCCCCACCGTGTCCGCATCCAGCGGCGCGCCCTGGTTCTCGATGTCGAAGACCGCGATGATCGGGGCCGGCGAGGGCTGGGCGACGGCCTCGGATGCGGCCAGGACCGTCGCCCCGGCGAACGCGCATCCCAGGCAGGCCGCCAGTAGGGTCCGGTGGGTTCGAATGCCGTTTCTCATCGCCGACGGTTATCCCAGATTCCCGGGTGGGAGACAAGGGGTCGCCCCCTCACCAAATCCAGTCGCCATTGTCGCGATTCGGTCTTCGATCCAGGTCCATCTGCGGCGTTGCCTTCACTGATTTGATGGACGCGAAAGCCCGAACCCGTTTCGCCTGCGAAGCGGCAAGGAGAAGGCACGGGGCACTCCAAGATGGTGCCAGCAATTCCGCCAATCTCTACCCGAGTCCCCATGCGAAAGACTCTTGCAACTGCGAAGCCGTCTTCGATGTGCGACCTGCAGGTACACAGCCAGTAGGTTCAAGATGAGGTACGAGTGCCAACGATCCTCGCGGTGACTCATCTGGGAAGACCGGAGCGTTTGGGCGAGAAGGAGCGGTCAGGGCGCGAAGAACTCGCGCAGGACATCGAGAACCTCGGCAGCCTCGTTCGGATCGAGTGTGCCCAGGTGCTTGATCAGTCGCAGTTTGTCGATGGTGCGAATCTGGTCGATGACGACCTGGCCGTCCCTGCCGTCGAAATGGGTCTCGACTCGCGAGGGATACGGCCTGCCCTTGGTTGTCATCGGGGCGACGACCACGGTGCGGATGTGGAGGTTCATCTCGTCGGGCGACACCACCAGGCAGGGACGGGCTTTTCGGATCTCGCTTCCAACGGTCGGGTCGAGATCCACGAGGAAGACGTCGAATCGTCTTACTTCCACTCCCAGTCCTCCGCGTCGAAGGAGTGTTCGATGACTTCGGCGACGTCTGCAAGACGGTCATCGCCAAGGTCGGCCATCTGCTTGAAGGCAGCCTCCCAACCGGCGCGGGCCTTTCCGGCAGCGCGGATCACCAGGGAATCGCGGCGAACCAGGATCTCAACCTCGCCTTTCAAGCGAGTCTGTTCCAGCAGTGCCTTGGGAATCCTGATCCCCTGCGAGTTTCCGATCTTGACGATGCGGGTTCGCATGGAACACCTCCGAGTAGGCACATTGTACTTACGAGCAGGGGCGGCTGCAAGTGGTCCACGAACTTCGAGAGGGATTGTCGCCCTGCCCGTCGAACTGCTTGTATTCCTTTAGAGCGGGAAACGGGAGTCGAACCCGCGACCTACAGCTTGGGAAGCTGTCACTCTACCACTGAGTTATTCCCGCGTGGCCACCAAGGCAGAGGGGAATCTAGCGCCGGGCACGAACGCTGTCAAGAGCCAGTACCCGAGCCAGGACCCGAGCCGGGGCCAAAGCCCGAGCCCGCATCCGAGCCCGTGTCCGAGCCCGCATCCGGACCCGCATCCAGGCCCGCATCCAGGCCCCATCGCCTCCGCGTCGCCGCTGGCGATCGGTTCACCGTCCACGCGCCGCCCGCGGGCGGTCCCAAATTCCCCGCCTGCCGCGGACTGTCCGCGGACTTGAACCCGTCGCCGCAACCCGCTAGATTGGCCCCCAGACGACACCAGGGGACCGCCCGCAACATGACCGCGCGTCACGATGCCGCCCTTCTGTTCGCATTCCGAAGTCCACGGCCCGCATGCATTGTCCCTGTCCTGGCACTGCTGACCCTGGCCGTGGCCTCGCCGTCGCGGGCGGACCCGCCCCCAGCCGGTCCTGGCGAACCCTTCGCGAACCGGGACACGGCCTACCAGGCCCGGCAGGGCAAGCCCCCCGAGGCGACTCCGGCGGGCTTCCGCGTGGACCAATCCTACAAGGATCCCGACATGGTCCAGGATCTGCTGGCGGCGTACGCCCAGCGATTTCCCGACATCAGTCGCCTGGTCGAACTGGGCCGGACCGCCCAGGGCCGCCCCATCCTGGCCCTGAAGATCTCGGACGCCCCGGACCGCGACGAGGACGAGCCCGCGGTGCTGCTGATCGGGGGCAACCACGGTGGCGAACTGCTGTCCATCGAGTTCGTGATTGACGCGATCCAGGTACTGCTGGAGCGGTACGAAACCGACAAGAACACGCGCCGCTGGGTGGATGGCTTCGAGATCTGGTGCGTCCCCCAGGCGAATCCGGACGGCACGTGGGCGTTCCTGCACGTGTCGGACCAGATGGACCGCAAGAACGCCCGGGACACGAACGGCAACGGACGGATCGACCCGACCGATGGCGTCGATCTGAACCGGAACTATCCCTTCCGATGGGGTCAGGGAGGCCCCACCGCCAGCAGCGACACCCCGGAAAGCAACTACTACCGCGGCCCGGCCCCGGCATCCGAGGCCGAAACCCAGGCCGTGATGCGGCTGGCCGAATCCGAGCGATTCGTCGTGGCGCTGTCGTTTCACACGCAGGCCACCTCGCTGCTGGTGCCCTACACCATCGATGGCACCCGCAGCCCGCAGCCCAACGAGGCTTGGGTGCTGGCGCAGGAGATCGCGCCGGAACTGCCGGTGCAGCCCAATGGACGCCGCCTTCGGGTCCGGCGCCAGATCTACCCGGTGGACGGCACCGACCAGGACTGGATGCGCGCTGCGTTGGGCACCGTCGCCTACATCGTCGAGGGCACCTACGAAAGCCCTCTGGATGCGGGCCGTCGCAAGGCCTCGATCGCGTCGATCCGCCCGTTGTGGATGGCGATTCTGGATCGGTACCTGCGCGGCCCCACCGTCTTCGGCCGCGTCACCGATAGCCAGGGGCGCCCGACGGCGGCCGAGATCGTCGTCCTGGGCACCCGGCGCTTCCAGGGCGAGCGCTGGTCCGCGCGCTGTCGCGACGGCCGTTTCGACCGATTCCTGCCGCGTCCCGGCAAGGTCACGATCGAGGCACGCCAGGGCGGACGCGTCCTTGCCCGGCGCTCGGCGCAGGCCGTCGTCGGCGCTCCGGTTCGACTGGACTTGACGGTGCCGGACGATGCCACGACGGAATCCGGCTGTCCGGTGGACGGACTGGCCTCGCGCGAGTGTGCCCGCGCCGCCGCCCAGGGGACATGCCTCCGCCCTGGACCGGCGCCCTGAAGGCCGCCGACGCGGGCCTCCCCGCCATCAAAGGTCGCGTGCCAGCCGGAAACCGGTGGTGTCGTCGCACTGGCCGATGTTCATCGTGTCGCGACGCGTCGTGCGGACGTTCTTCGCGGGACTGGCCCAGCCGCCCCCGCGAGCCACCCGCTTGTTCGTGCCCGGATCCGTCACCGGCCGGCCATCCGTCGGCGCGCCGGCATAGGAGGGCAGGTAGCTGTCCTCGGTCATCTCCCAGGCGTTGCCGGCCATGTCGCACAGGCCCTGGTCCGTCCGTCCCGCCCGCGAGCATGCGACGGCCGTGGTCCACTGGCCGCAGCCGAACACGCCCTCGCCCCCCGTCTCGTCCATCATCGCCAGGGCGCAGTTCGCGGCCTCGCCTTGCCACGGATAGCGCCGTGCCTTGCCGGCGCTCTTGGCGGCGAACTCCCATTCGGCCTCGGACGGCAAGCGCCCCCCGGCCCAGCGCGCGAACGTGCGGGCCTGGTGCCAGTCGATGCAGACCACGGGCTGGTCCGGCCCCTGGAAGCGGCTGGGCAGCGAGCCGCGCCGCCACCGCTTGGCCTCGTTCCAGACCAGGCACTGGCCGTCCGAGGCGTGGGCGGGCGTGCAGACACCGGAACGAACGCACTGGTTGTACTGGCCCCAGGTCACCTCGGTTCGCGCCATCTGGAACGACGGCACCTCGACGGTGCGGACGGGCCCCTCGTCGTTGTAGAACGTGTCGTGGGACCCCATGGCGAACTGCCCGCCGGGAATCGTGATCCAGTCCACGTCGATGGGCGACGCGGGCGGCGGCGGACGGACGGGCGACGGCTGCGCCTCCACGGGCGCGGCGGTCGGCGACGAGGCCCGCGCGGGGCTTTGGGATGGGGCGGTGGGGGGGATGCAGGGAGCTATGGACAAGCCGAG
>JARKOL010000148.1 GCA_029975745.1 Myxococcota bacterium
GCGTTCGAGGCTCCCGGCCCCCGACGCGCATCCCGTTTCGGCCCGACTTGCAGACTCGCGGATGGCCCATCTTGACACGCGGCACCAAGCGGGTAGAATTTGCCGCCTTTGAGCGCGGAGGGCACTGATGGCGTCGCCAACCCGGAAGATCAAGAAGATTCGCAAGGCCAAGGAAACGGCCCAGGGCGCACGGCGGAAGCGGGCGATCCGGCACGACCGCCGCGTCCAGCTGGCGGAACTGGCCAAGAAGCTCGGCCTGGACGTGCCCGGGGCGCTGGCAACCCCCGAGGCCGCTCAGGAAGCGTGATCCCGGACGTCCGGCAAGCGGCGCGGCGTTCGGCCAACACCGGATCGACCCGCCCGTTCCCAGGAACGCCCCGGATTCATCGAGTCCCACAGGGACCGGAGGATGAGAAGATGCTGTTCGGTACCGACAAGCGGGTCATCGTTTCCCAGTGCGAGGGATGCGGCCACGTCACCGCCATCGGCGATGACAAGTTCTGCGACGCATACCCGAACCCCGCCGCGAAGTGGATGGCCGGCTCCTGCAACCTGGGCACCCACGTCCAGCGCAAGCTCGGCGGCGAAACCAAGAAGGTCAACCCCCTGAAGGCCTCCAAGAAGGCGATGAAGGGCAAGGCCTAGGGTTCGGCTCTCCGACCTCGCAGCACTCTCCCCACGAACCGACCGAACGTGCGGGCGTAGCCTCGCGCATGCCAAGCGCACCTGCGCGCCGGGCACTCCCCGTCCGGACGGGAGCGACGACGGGGTTCAGTCCTGGGAATCGGGCTCCGCGGGGGGCGGCGTGACGGGCTTCGCGGCCGGCGGCACCTTCTTGAACACGATCCTCTGCTCGACGCGCCACATCTTCAGCAGTTTGCCCACGGTCGCCAGTTTCCAGTCCGACGGCGCAATCCTCAGTTCGAACGGCGCCAGGTCCGGGTAGATCGGCGTCAGGCTGACGACGTGCTCCTCGGTTCGATCCAGCGCATGGATGACCACGGTCCTGCCGTTGTCAAGGAACTCGTGGTTCTCCCACTCCTCGCCGTCCACCCGAAGCCGGGCATAGTCCGAGGACATCGAGAGCCGCACCTCGCCGGTCGTCACCTGCTCGGGCGTCAGGGGCGGTTCCTGCGCGAAGGCCGCCCCGGCAACGAACAACGCCAGCAACGCCACACCAGGAATCCATCGTCCCGTAACCATGAGGCACCTCCATGCTGGGTTGGGTCGCCGTCCCGGTCCGCGACTCGGGGGCGACCGCCAGACGCGCGCGTCAATCCGGCGCCCCCCAATGTTAGGGCCGCCGCAGCGCGGTTACAAGGCCCGGCCGCGCAACACGCAACCCGCAGCGACGCCGCAGGGCGACCAATATTCGACCCAGGCCTTCCACGGCGAGTCCACTCCATCGACCCCCCATTGCCAGGAGCCGGATTTCTTTGATTGCATTTGGCCGTTTTGATAGAATTCGGGTCGCCTTGCCCGGTTTGCGACGGTCCCATCTCGTGCCGACCCGGGCGAGTGCATGCTCCTTTTCCGCCGAGGAGGTCCGTCATGGCGACTCGATTCCGACTCGTTCTGGGTGCCCTGTGCTTCAGCCTGGCGCTTGCGCTCGCTTGCGGACCCGGGGGAGGCGGCAAGGACTGGGGCTACACGGACGAGGGCGAGGACACCGGCGAGGACGCCCAGATCACCCCCGAGGTGAAGGATCCCGGTCCCGAGGATCCGGGGGACCGGCCGGACACGGACACCGGAACCGACGTGGTCGTCCAGGACCCGGGGACCGACCTCGGCGAGGACATCGCCCAGGATCCCGGCACGGACGCGGGGCGCTGCACCCTCGATTCCGAATGCCCCGGCAGCACCGAGAACGGCTGCCAGGTCGGCAAGTGCATCGACGGGGTCTGCGGCTTCGCGGACAGGGACTGCGACGACGGACTGGATTGCACGATTGACGGCTGCGAAGGCGGCCAGTGCTTCCACATGTACAACTCCAGCGCGCCCTGTGGCGAATGCTACACCGACCAGGGATGTCGTTCGGACGACCCCTGCGATCAGGTCCGGTGCGTCGAGTGCCCCGTGGCGGACGGGGTCGTGCTCGACTACTTCGACTGCCCGCCCTCCGGCAAGGTCTGTTCGCGAAAGCCCTGCCCGAACTGCGACGACGGCAACCTCTGCACCAACGACAGCTGCAACAGCGAGGGCGTGGTCAGCAACGTCGAGAAGTTCTGCTCGGACTTCAACCCCTGCACGGCCGACTACTGCGACACGAACACGGGAGCGTGCGTTCACATGCCGGTCCCCGGCGATTGCGTCGTCTGCCAGGCGGGCAACCACGCGACCTGCAACCTGCCCGACAACAACCCCAGCCCCAACTGCCTGGTCGGCTCCTGCGTCGAGGTCAAGCTGGACGGCGGTACGGTCCCGTGCAGCGCGACCGTCGCCTGCCCCGGCGGCAACCGGTGCAACCTGGAACTGGGCATCTGCATGACGAACATCTGCGACTACAAGCCGCGGAACTGCCAGGACGGGAACGCCTGCACGAAGAACGAGTGCATCGAGGCCCAGGGCGGCTGCGTGACCACGTGCATCTGCGAGTTCGGCTGCACGACCGAAACGACGCCGCCGGCCTCCAGCGCCGAGTGCGACGACGACAACCCCTGTACGTTCGACAGTTGCATTTCCAGTGTCGGCGGCGCATGCGCCGGCGATCTCCCGCTGTTCTGCTACAGCGAGCCGATCGATTGCGACGACGGCGATGACTTGACGCTGGACTACTGCGACATGTCCCTGGGAACGTGCGTCCACCTGCCCCGGGTTCTGGAGTGCGTCGATGACCTGACCTGCCAGACCGACGCGAACCTCTGCACGGTCGATGAGTTCTGCGACGGACTGACCCTGACCTGCCAGTTCCGCGAACTGGATTGCAACGACCGGGACCCCTGCACGCTCGATCACTGCGACCCGAACCGCGGCTGCGTGAACTCGCCGATCCTGGGCTGCGGGCAGGACGAACCTTGCACGACGCCGATGCAGTGCAACGACGGCAACGAATGCACGATCGATACCTGCGAGCCCGACCCGAAGGACCCCGGCAAGAACTACTGCCGCCATCGCGACGCCGTGTGCAACGAGGCCCCGCGATGCCACACCGGCACCTGCGTCGTCGGCATGGGCTGCGTGTACCTGCCGATTCCCGACTGCGTGTGCGCGGCCCACAGCGACTGCATGGGAGACGATCTCTGTTCGGTCGGACGCTGCAACTTCCGGACCGGCCAGTGCTTCTACGAGCCGAAGGACTGCAACGACGACGACGCCTGCACGCTGGATGCCTGCGACCCGGCCACCGGCGCCTGCACCAACCGGATCGACCCCAGCGCGTCCCCCGAGAACTGCACCGACTGTTCGGGCGGCGTGGACGTCTGCCGGACGGTCCTGGCCACGGTCATCCGGGATCCCTGCCGCGAGGCGGTCTGCAACAGGGACACGAACCGCTGCCAGTTCCCCTTGAAGACGTGCGACGACGGCGACTCCTGCACGACCGACTCGTGCGACCCGGTCAACGGAAACTGCGTGTTCAAGCGGGATCCGTACTGCCAGCACTGCCCCAGCGGCCGGGACAGCGAGTGCCTGCCCTACGACTGTTGCCACTACGGCGTGTGCGATACCTCGACCGACCCGCTGGGGATCTGCGTCTGGAAGGAACTCGTGTGCGTCAGCGGCAACCCGTGCAAGATCGGCCGGTGCGACCCGGGTGACTGCGCGAACTACTGCAAGTTCGACGACAAGAACTGCGACGACGGCAATCTGTGTACCGTGGACGAGTGCAAGCCCACCGTCGCCGGCGGCTGCGTCCACACGTCGAAGTACTGCAATGACGGCCTGAAGTGTACCCAGGACAGCTGCGACCCGGCGACGGGCCAGTGCGTGTTCACGCCGAAGAATTGCGACGACGGCGACCCCTGCACGACCGGCCGTTGCAGCCCCACCAGCGGCGTCTGCATGTTCGAGGCGGTGGACTGCGACGACGGCGACCAGTGTACGAACGACTACTGCGTCCCGGGCCTGGGCTGCGTGCATGACCGCAACCCGTTCCCGCCCTGCTACTGCATGGGCAACGACGCGAACTGCGACGACGGCAACGACTGCACCATCGATCGCTGCGACCCGATTTCGGACCTGTGCGTCAGCACCGCGATCGATTGCGCCGACGACGACCCCTGCACGCGTGACTACTGCAACCCATCGACTGGGCTTTGCGAACACCCGGGCGTTTCGTGCGCCGACGACAATCCCTGCACGATCGACAGTTGCGATGTCAGCGGCACGTGCCGCCACACGACCGCGTTCTGTTCGGACGGCAACCGCTGCACCAAGGACAGTTGCGACCCGGCGTGCGGCGGATGCCTGTACGTCCCCTACAGGAACCCGGACGAGGCCGCGTGCGCGACCTTCACCTGCACCACGGACGCCCAGTGCGCCGTCGCGTCGAACAAGTGCGCGACCGGCAAGTGCAACACGGCGACGGGCGAATGCTACGTCCTTTGCAACACGGCGTGCGACGACGGCGATCCCTGCACGACGGACCGCTGCAACCCGGCGACCGGGCAGTGTACCCACGCCCAGATCAACTGCGAGGACCAGAACCTGTGCACCATCGATTCCTGCGACCCGACAACCGGCCGGTGCGTTCACAGGGCCCAGAACTGCGATGACGGCAACCCCTGCACCGAGGACTTCTGCAACTCGGCGACCGGCGTCTGCCAGCATCGCCTGGCGATCTGCGACGACCAGGATGCCTGCACCATCGATGCCTGCGACCGCAACACCGGCTTCTGCACCTTCACGCTGAAGAACTGCGACGATGGCAACAAGTGTACGCCGGACCTGTGCGACCGCACGACGGGCGCATGCACCAACGAACCGATCGTCTGCGACGACGGCAACCCCTGCACGGTCGATGCGTGCAACCCGCTGACCGGCTTCTGCACCTTCCAGCCCATCGTGTGCAACGACAGCGATCCCTGCACGGTGGACGCGTGCAGCCCGGTGACCGGACAGTGCGTCTTCACCCCGCTCGCCTGCGACGGGGGCACGGCCTGCCAGACGGGTGCCTGCAACAGCCTGACCGGGCGGTGCGAGTACCGTCCGATCTCCTGCGACGACGGCAACGCCTGCACCACCGACTGGTGCCGGCCGGACGGCACGTGCGCCCACGAGCCGATCACGTGCAGCGACGGCAACTCCTGCACCGTCGATACCTGCGAGCCGGATCGGGGCTGCGTGTTCCGCAACGTCTCGGCGTCCTGCAACGACAACAACCCCTGCACCATCGACTCGTGCGACCCGGCGGTCGGCTGCGTCTATCGCTACCAGGCGAACCCGAACCTGGGCTGCCTGCCCTGCGCCAATGATGCCGACTGCTTCACGGGCAACTTCTGCATGACCGCGACGTGCAACGTGCAGGCCGGGGAGTGCGTCTACGCCTCGCGCAACGCGTGCGACGACGGCAACCCCTGCACGATCGACGCGTGCGACGGTGCCACGGGGGCATGCACCAACGCGCCGCGCTCCTGCAGCGACAACCTGAAGTGCACGATCGATACGTGCAACCCGACCACCGGCCAGTGCGTGAACACGCCGATCGTGTGCAACGACGGCAACCCCTGCACCAACGACTTCTGCGACGTGATGACGGGGGCCTGCGCCTCGGCCGAGCGCGTCTGCAACGACTCCGATCCCTGCACGCTGGACACGTGCGACCCGCGCTTCGGATGCATGTACGCCGCGCAGAAGTGCGACGACAACAATCCCTGCACGATCGACGCGTGCGACCCGATCACCGGGAACTGCACGTTCACGCAGAAGGTCTGCGACGACAAGAACCCCTGCACGGTCGATCTGTGCGCCCCCAGCACGGGCGATTGCGTCTTCCTGCCGAAGAACTGCGACGACGGCAACGCCTGCACCACGGATTCGTGCGATCCGGTCACGGGCCGCTGCCAGCACGTCGGCAAGAACTGCGACGACGGCAACTGCTGCACCCGCGACGGTTGCGACCCGATCTCCGGCGTGTGCTGGCACCGGACGGAAAGCTGCGACGACGGCAACCCCTGCACGCGCGGCGTCTGCAATCCGGCGACGTGCGGCTGCGACTACCTGTTCGTCAACTGCAACGACGGGGATCCATGCACGGTGGATGTCTGCAAGCCGTCCGCGGGCGGTTGCACGCACCAGCCCGTCACCTGCGATGACGGCAAGCCCGGCACGGTGGACACCTGCGTGCCCGGCATCGGGTGCGTCTATACGCCCACGTCCTGCAACACCCCCGGGGACTGCGACGACCGCAATGCATGCACGACCGATACCTGCGTCGCCAACAAGTGCGTCAACACCCCGAAGACGTGCAACGACAACAACCCCTGCACCATCGACTCGTGCAACGGACTGACCGGGGCGTGCGAGGTCGTGGCCAAGAATTGCGACGACCTGAACCAGTGCACCCTGGACTCCTGCAACATGAACACGGGCGCCTGCGTCAACGCGCCGCGGACCTGCAACGACGGCAACAACTGCACCAACGACTCCTGCGACCCGCTCAGCGGCGACTGCGTGTTCATGCCGAAGAACTGCTCCGACGGCGACCCCTGCACCCTGGACAGCTGCCTGACGGGCGCCGGCTGCACCAACGTCGCGAAGGTCTGCAACGACTTCAACAACTGCACGACCGACTCGTGCGACAGCCGCACCGGGAACTGCGTGTACGAGGAGAAGGTCTGCCGGGACGACGACCCCTGCACTCGCGACGTGTGCAATCCCATCCCCGGCCAGTGCGAGTTCCAGCCGGTCGATGTGGATGACGGCAACGCATGCACGGTGGACATCTGCGACCCCACCACCGGCCTGGTCCGTCATTTCCGAAAGGACTGCGCGGACATGGATCCCTGCACGATCGACTCGTGCGACCCGGGATCCGGCAACTGCCTGAACGTCCCGAAGGTCTGCGACGACGGCAACGCCTGCACCACGGATTCGTGCAACCCGGCCAACGGCCTGTGCGTGTTCACGCCGAAGCCCTGCTTCGACGACGACCCCTGCACCCAGGATCTGTGCGACCGCAACACGGGCCTGTGCGTCTTCCCGCCGGTCGATGTCGATGACTTGAACCCGTGTACCTTCGACCTGTGCGATCCGGCCACGGGCGCTCCGATCCATTCGCCGGTGGTGTGCCCCGTCGATGACAACCCCTGTACGCTGGACACCTGCAATCCGGCCACGGGGACCTGCGGTCACTGGCCGAAGAACTGCGATGACAACAACCGCTGCACCGCGGATTCCTGCGACCCCGTGACCGGGAACTGCGTCAACGTGCCCAGGACGTGCGATGACGCGAACCCCTGCACGATCGATTCGTGCGACCCGGACGTCGGCTGCGTCAATGCCCCGAAGGTCTGCGACGACGGCGTGAACTGCACGATCGACGCCTGCGACTTCAACACCGGCGATTGCATCCACCGGCCCAAGCCCTGCGACGACGGCAACGCCTGCACCATCGACGGATGCGTCGAGGCCACGGGCGCCTGCGTCTTCCTGCCGAAGGATTGCGACGACGCCAACGCCTGCACCATCGACTATTGCAACTCGGGCAGCGGCCTGTGCGTGAACGAGCCGAAGTCCTGCGACGACAACGACCGTTGCACGGTGGACATCTGCGATCCGGCCACCGGGGCGTGCAGCCACACCGGGAAGGAGTGCCCCGGCGATCCGACCAACCTGTGCCTCGTCGGCTTCTGCGACCCGGTGAACGGCGAGTGCGGCCAGCGGCTCAACGAGTGCGACGACTTCAACAGTTGCACCCTGGACCTCTGCGACCCGGCCACCGGCGCCTGCTCGAACATCCCGCAGGAAGGCTGCACGACCTGCTCCATGCCGCTGGACCCGATCTGCGCCGATGGCGACTTCTGCACGCTGGACTACTGCGACCTGCTGCTGGGCATCTGCTACAGCATCCCGACCCCCTGCGACGACGGGACGAACTGCACCCTGGATACCTGCGACCCGGCCGTCGGCTGCGTGTACATTCCGAAGGTCTGCGACGACAACAACCCGTGCACCGAGGATTCGTGCGACGTGCTCACCGGGAACTGCATCTTCATCCCGGCGAACATCGACGACGGATCGCCATGCACCATCGACACGTGCGACCCGGTCAACGGCATCCGCCACGAGCCCAAGTGCGTCGATGAGGACCCCTGCACCCAGAACCTGTGCGACGCCGCGACCGGCGAGTGCCGCTACCCGGCGCTGAACTGCGACGACGGCAACCGCTGCACGGTGGACCAGTGCGTCGATGGCCAGTGCCTGCACGACCCGAAGGTGTGCGAGGGCGAGGACCCCTGCACGCTGTACTTCTGCGACGCGTTCACCGGCGAATGCACGTTCGGGCCGCTTTGCAGCGACTTCAACGAGTGTACCCAGAACATCTGCACCCCGATCGGCGGCGTGGGAGTCTGCTCGTTCCCGCCGGTGGAATGCGACGACGGGATCGCCTGTACCTACGACATCTGCGATTCCGCGACCGGCGCGTGCGTGTACCTGCCGACGCTGTGCGACGACAACAACCGCTGCACGACCGATTCGTGCGACACCGGCACGGGCGAGTGCGTCTTCACCCCGAAGGACTGCTCGGACGGCAATCCCTGCACCCAGGATCTGTGCATCCCGGCCAGCGGCGTCTGCTACTGGCTGCCCGAGACCTGCGACGACGGGGACCGCTGCACCGAGGACTCCTGCCACCCGGTGAACGGTTGCGTCCACACGCCGGTGGTGCCGTGCGAGTTGTGCGACACCGACGCGGATTGCGTCAACCGGCCGTCGCTGTGCCATCTGGCCGTCTGCGACTTCGGCCAGGGTGGGCGTTGCGCCTACCCGCCCCTGAACTGCGATGACGGCAATCCCTGCACGTTGAACGCGTGCAACGCGGGTACCGGCGCGTGCGTCTCGGTGCCGGCCTGCGACGACTTCGACCCCTGCACGTATGACCTGTGCGACCCGCAGACGGGCCTGTGTACGTTCCAGCCCGTGAACTGCAATGACGGCAACGCATGCACGATGGACGTCTGCTTCGAGGGCAGTTGCGTCCACGAGATCATCACCTGCAACTCGTTCCAGAAGTGCAAGGTCGATGCGTGCGAGTCGTCGGTGGGCTGCATCACCTGGGATCTGGAATGCGACGACCTGGATCCATGCACCACGGACACCTGTGACCCGATCACCGGGGCGTGCCGCTTCGACCCGACGAGCTGCGAGGACGGCAACCAGTGCACCCTGAACTACTGCGAGCCCGGCATGGGATGCCAGTTCACGTTCGTCGAGTGCAACGACAACAACCCCTGCACCATCGACAGTTGTGACCCGGCGGTCGGCTGCGTCTTCACTCCCAAGCCGTGCGTGAACTTCGACCCCTGCCTCGTCGCGTCCTGCGAAGTGGCCACCGGGAATTGCGTGTTGACGCCCAAGTGCAACGACTTCGACCAATGCACCGAGGATCTGTGCGAGCCGCTGACGGGGACGTGCCTCTATGGCGCCCCAAGGAACTGCGACGACGGCTTCCTGTGCTCGTCCGAATGGTGCAACCCGATGACCGGGCAATGCGAGTACGACCGCACCGGTTGCACCAACTGCACCGAGGATAGTCAGTGCCCCAGCCCGGAACCGGACAACCTGTGCCTCGTGACCGAGTGCAAGACGATCGCCGGGGTCGGGTCGTACTGCCAGACGAACCTGGATGACTGCACCGACGAGGAGAACCGCTGCCTGACGGGCACCTGCAACCCGGCAACCGGCCTCTGCTCGAACTTCCAGCCGATCACCTGTCCGGATGACGGCAACCTGTGCACGACGGAGTCCTGCGACCCGGACGTGGGCTGCATCAGCATTTTCAACACGTGCGATGACGGCGACCCCTGCACGGTCGGCTTCTGCGACCGCTTCACGGGCCAGTGCGTGATCGAGGACGTGGACTGCGGAGTCAGCCCCAACGCGTGCGAGATCCGTGCGTGCCACCCGATCACGGGCCAGTGCTACACCTCGATCCCGAACTGCGACGACTACAACAACTGCACGCTCGACTACTGCGATCCGCTGCTGGGCTGCGTACATGTGCTGGATCTGAATTCGGGCTGCCTGCCCTGCACCATCGATGCCCAGTGCGACGATGACGACCCCTGCACCGTCGATCGTTGCGACCCCCTGTTGGGCCTGTGCGTCAACGGCGGAGTGAACTGCGATGACGGCAACGCCTGCACGCTCGACGAGTGCTACGGGGACTTCGGCGATTGCATGCACACGCCGATCGTGTGCAATGACGGCCTGGGTTGCACCGTCGATCTGTGCGTCCCGTCCATCGGATGCTTCTTCCAGCCGGTCGCCTGCCCCCAGGACGACAATCTGTGTACGATCGAGACGTGCCGCGAACCGCTGGCTGGCGAAACCCAGCCATTCACCTGCGAGTCCGTCGGCGTGAACTGCAACGATTTCAATTCCTGCACCATCGACACGTGCCAGGACGGAGTCGGCTGCGTCAACACGCCGGTGGCTTGTCCGCCGTCGGGCCTCAACTGCCAGACCAACGAGTGCATCCCGGCCACCGGCCAGTGCGGCCTGGTCCCGAGAGACTGCGACGATGACGACGACTGCACCATCGACTCCTGCAATACGGCGACGGGCTGCGTCCACACCCCGGATCCCTCTTGCGACTTCTGCACGATCGACAGCGAGTGCTTCGACAGCGATCCCTGCACGCTGAACGAACGCTGCGAGGTGGGCCCCTCGGGACTTCGCCGGTGCGTCCGGGATCCCAAGGACTGCGACGACGGCCTGGGCTGCACCGTGGATTCCTGCAACCCGGTGAACGGCCAGTGTGTTCACGAGCCGTCGTGCCCGCCGGACGGCAACCCTTGCACGATCGACACATGCAGCCTGCTGACCGGCATCTGCGTGTACCCCGTGATCGGTTGCGATGACGGTGATCGCTGCACCGTCGATTCCTGCAACCCCGCGACCGGCCTGTGCGTCCACACCCGGCTGCCCGATTGCTGCACCACCGCGGCGGACTGCTTCGACGGCATCCCCTGTACCGAGGATCTGTGCCTGGAAGGCAACGTCTGCCAAAACCTTCCCAAGGATTGCGACGACAACAATCGCTGCACCGCCGATTCGTGCAACGCGATCACCGGGAACTGCGAGAACACGTGGATTGCGAACTGCTGCAACATCTCGCAGGATTGCGACGATCAGAATGCGTGTTCGGTTGACGAATGCGACATGGCAAACGGAGTCTGCCGGCATACCGCGAAGAACTGCTTCGACTTCAACCCCTGCACCCTGGACACGTGCGACCCGGTGACCGGCAACTGTCTGAACACGCCCATCGAAAACTGCTGCCGCAATGTCCTGGAGTGCGACGACAACGACATCTGCACGACCGACGCGTGCGTGAACAATCGTTGCGAGTTCACCCCGATTCCCGACTGCAACTAGGTTTCGGCGGCTGACACGACATCGGCCGGTTCCCGTGGAATTCGCCCGTCTCGTGGTTGACGCCCGTGGCCCCTGGATCTATAAAGCCAACCGTCCGGACCGGCGGGCTCTACCCCAGTTGGAGGCACCATGAAGGCTGAGATGATCGTGTTCTCGGGTTCGTCGCACCCCGGGCTGGCCGAGCGGGTCGCCCAGCGGCTGGGCAAGCCCCTGGGCAAGAGCCATTCGGTCAAGTTCACCAACGAAAACATCATGGTCCGCATCGGCGACAACTGCCGAGAGAAGGACGTTTTCGTCATCCAGACGTCATCGACCCCCGTGAACGACCACCTGGTCGAACTGCTGATCTTCCTGGACGCGATCAAGTACGCCAGCGCGGGGCGGGTGACCGCGGTGATCCCCTACTTTCCCTACTGCCGTTCGGACAAGAAGGACGAGCCGCGAATCTCGGTGGCCGCCCGACTGATGGCCGATCTGATCCAGACTTCCGGTGCCGCGCGGGTGCTGACGATGAATCTGCATTCGCCGCAGATCCAGGGATTCTTTCGGATTCCGGTTGACCAGTTGCTGGCGGCGCCGATCTTCTTCGAGTACTTCGACCGCGTCCTGTTCAAGGAGGAGCGGAAGGAGGACTTCGTCCTGGTGATGAGCGACGCCGGTGCGGCCAAGGCATTCGGCTACTACTCGGACGAGCTGAAGCTTCCCGTCGCCATCATCGACAAGTTCCGGCCGGACCACAGCGAGAAGCCGATCATCCGCCAGGTCATCGGGGACGTGCGCGGCAAGGCGTGCCTGATCATCGACGACGAGATCGCGTCGGGCGGCACGCTGATCGAGGCGGCCGAGAAGCTGGCCGAGGAAGGCGCCAAGCGGGTGCTGGCCGCGGCGGTCCACCCGGTGCTGTCCGGCAACGCCGTGGAGCGCCTGGTCAAGTCGCCCATCGAGCGAATCATCGTCGGAGACACCGTGCCGGTGCGGGACAAGATCCAGGGCCACGAGGATCGGTTCGAGGTGCTGGACCTGTCGCCGCTGTTCGCGCGGGCCATCGAGTGCATCCACGACGGCGCCTCGCTGTCCGAGCTGTTCCCTCCCTCGGTGCGACGCCGCCACTGAACGGCCCCCCGGCCGCAAGGGTATCTTTCATGGAAACAAACGCGATCCTGGTGCGCTTTGCCGAGGTGTTCCTGAAAGGGGGGCGCCGCCAATGGTTCACCGCGCGCCTGAAGGAGTCGCTGCAGCGCCAGGTGCGCGCGGTCGGCGACTGGCGGGTGCGCGAACGCCATGGCCTGTTCCTGGTCGTCCATCCCCAGGCCAAAGGCGCCGAGCTGCCGGAGTTCACGACTTCGCCCGAGCTGGCGGCGGCCATCGGCCGGACCTTCGGCGTCGTGTCGTTTTCGCCCTGCCGCCTGATGACCCGCGAGATCAGCGCGCTGGAGGATCTGGCGGTCCGAATTGCCGAGTCGCACGTCGCGGGGCGTTCGACGTTCAAGGTCGAGACCAGTCGCGCCGACAAGGAGTACCCGCTGGACTCGGTTGCCATCAACCAGCGGCTGGGCGGGTTGATCCACATGCGCACCGGCGTGCCCGCCCGAATGAAGGACCCCGAGGTGACGGTCCACGTCCAGATCCTGCAGGAGGGCGCCGCGGTGTACCTGGACGTGCTGCCCGGACCGGGGGGACTGCCCGTCGGGACGTCGGGACGCGTGCTGCTGCTGCTGTCCGGGGGCATCGACTCGCCGGTCGCGGGCTACCTGATGATGCGAAGAGGCTGCGTCGCGGATGCCATCCACTTCGAGGCGGCCCCCTACACCACGCCCGAGGCCCGTTCGAAGGTCCTGGCGCTCGCATCCATGCTGGCCGCGTACGAACCGTCGCTGAGGTTGCACGTGGTCCCGTTCGGCGCCCTGCAGGCGCGGCTGCGTGACGGGGCGCCCGGCCGGCTGCTGGTCATTCTGTACCGCAGGTTCATGGTGCGCATCGCCACCCGGATCGCCCAGCGCGAGGGATTGCAGGCGCTGGTCACGGGGGACAGCCTGGGCCAGGTGGCCAGCCAGACGATCGAGAACCTGTCCGTGATCGAGGCGGCCGCGGGCCTGCCGCTGCTGCGCCCGCTGCTGACCTACGACAAGATGGAGGCCGTGGCGCTGGCGCGGCGGATCGGCACGTACAAGACGTCCGTCCTGCCCCACGACGATTGCTGTTCCCTGTTCGTGCCGCCGCACCCCGAGACGGCCGCCCGGCTGGACCGCGTGCTGGAGGCCGAGGCGGCGTTCGACGTGGAGGCGATGGTGGACGAGCCCGTCGCCGCGACCGAGGTCATCCAGTTCGGCGAGTGACGTCGGGCCGGATCCGGGCCCCTACTTGGCGATGCGGACGCGCGCGTTCGGCTTCACCTTGGACGCGGGTACCTGGGCCTGGACCCGACAGCGCGTGGACGAAACGTAGACCACCTTGACCGGCACGGCCCCCATCATGCCGCCCGCCCCCATCCGAACGCCGTCCTTCGACCCGCGGTTGACCAGGATCAGCGCATGGCCTCCGGACTCCTCGACCGAAAGGGCCGTCCCCTCGATGAAGACCGGGACCTCGCAGGTCGCCCCCGAGGTGGCACAGTCATCCCCCTTCTTCGCGGACGTGTCCGGCTTTCGGACGACCTCGCGGCGGGCCGGCGGCTCGGCCTTGGCAGGCACGCACCGCCGCCGGTCCACGTCGCAACGCATGCCGCCCCGGCATCCCCCGGGGCACGCATCGACGCACCGACC
>JARKOL010000151.1 GCA_029975745.1 Myxococcota bacterium
TCCGTATCGTCGCAGTCGCCGGCAGTCTGGACGCGATGCGTCGAGCTGGGGCCGCACTGGCAGGCCCCGGAGCCATCGGCGCCGTAGCCGTCGCCATCCGCGTCCACGAACCACCAGGTGCATCCAAGGGCGCCAGCCTCGTCCGTCAACCCGTTGCAGTTGTCGTCGATGCCGTTGCACGCCTCGAGCGCAGCCGGGTGGATGCCGCCATCGGCGTCATTGCAGTCGCCCCCGGCGGTCGCCCGGTACAGCGGACCGGGTAGGCAAAGGCACTGGGCGTCGCCCGTCACGCCGAATCCGTCCCCGTCGGCGTCGCGCAGGTACTGGGTGCAGCCCAGCGCCCCCATCGGGTCGGCCACGCCGTCGCAGTCGTCGTCCTTGCCGTTGCACACCTCGACGGCCCCAGGATGCACGTCCGGGTCGCCGTCGTTGCAGTCACCGACCTTGGTCGCACGGTAGGTCGCCCCCGGGGCGCACTTGCACTGGAACGCGTTCGCCATTCCGTAGCCGTCGCCATCCGTGTCCAGGTAGTAGGTCTGGCACGCGACGGCGCCGTCCTCGTCCGTGCGCCCATCGCAGTTGTCGTCCTTGCCGTTGCACCGTTCCAGCGCGCCGGGGAACGCGAACGGGTCCCCGTCGTCGCAGTCCCCGCCCTTCGTTGCCGTGAACTCTCCGGTAGGTCGGCACAGGCAGCGGGCGCCGGCGTCCGCCCCGAATCCGTCGCCGTCGGCGTTCCGGTAGTACATCTGGCACCCGACCGCGCCTTCCTCGTCGGTCCGACCGTCGCAGTTGTCATCCTGCATGTTGCAGGACTCGGCGGCCTTCGGGGACACCAGCGGGTTCCGATCGTCGCAGTCGCCCCCCACCGTGGCCGTGAAGCGTCCGATCGGCGCGCACAGGCACCGGGACTGGCCGTCCAGGCCCGCGCCGTCCTGGTCCATGTCCAGGTAGTACACGGTGCAACCGACGGCGTTCTCCTCGTCCGTCAGGCCGTTGCAGTCATCGTCCATGCCGTTGCACGACTCGATCGCGGGCATCCGGGCGTCGCAATCCCCCAGCCCCTGTGGGCCACACACCCGACGGCCGCCACACGCCCAGGGCAGCCCCACCGTCACCGCCGAGCAGGGTGTCGAGGCGCCGGATTCCACGGCGAAGGGGGTGCAATCGCAGGTCCCCTCCGTCGGCATGCAGACCAGCCGACCACCGCCGAT
>JARKOL010000162.1 GCA_029975745.1 Myxococcota bacterium
AGCGCACGAGGTGCGGCCGTGACGGAAGCGACGGGACCGACGAGGGCGAGCAGGCGGAATGAGGGACCAGAAGCAGCGCGGACCAGCCCGGGACGCCGGCGAACCCCCGGACGACCGCATCCCGGCGGCGATGTACGTGCGAATGAGCACCGAGCACCAGCAGTACTCGACCGAGAACCAGGCCGACGCCATCCGGCAGTACGCGGACCGGCACGGGTTCCGGATCGTCGAGACGTTCGCGGACGAGGGCAAGAGCGGCCTGAGCATCGAGGGTCGGGAATCGCTGCAACGGCTGATCGACACCGTGGTCGCGGGGAAGGCCACGTTCCGCGCCATTCTGGTCTACGACATCTCGCGGTGGGGGCGGTTCCAGGACCCGGACGAGAGCGGCTCGTACGAGTACACCTGCCGCCGCGTCGGGATCGACGTGCACTACTGCGCGGAGCAGTTCGCGAACGACGGCACGCCGACCTCCGCGATTATCAAGGCCGTCAAGCGCGCCATGGCGGGCGAGTACTCCCGCGAGTTGTCCACGAAGGTGTTCGCGGGCCAGTGCCGGCTGGTCCAGATGGGGTATCGGCAGGGCGGCATGGCGGGATTCGGGCTGCGGCGCATGCTGCTGGACATGACGGGCGCCCCGAAAGGGACGCTGCGGCACGGGGAGCAGAAGTCGCTCCAGACGGATCGGGTCGTGCTGGTTCCCGGACCCGACGACGAGGTCGAGACTGTTCAGTGGATCTATCGGGCGTTCGTGGACGAGGGGCGGCGCGAGGGCGAGATCGCGGAGGCCCTGAACGACCGCGGGCTGGTGACCGACCTCGGCCGCCCCTGGAGTTGCGGTACGGTGCGCCAGGTGCTGTCGAACGAGAAGTACATCGGGAACAACGTCTTCGGCCGGCACTCGTTCAAGTTGAAGAAGCACCACGTCGCGAACCCGCCCGAACTGTGGGTCCGCAAGGACGGCGCCTTCGCCGGCATCGTGGACGCGGCGACGTTCCAGCGGGCCCAGGGGATCATGCAGGAACGCGCCCGGCGCTTCACGGACGAGGACCTTCTCGAACGCCTGCGGGCCCTGCACCAGCGGCACGGGCGCGTCTCCGGAATCCTGATCGATGAGGATGATGGCACGCCCGGAGCGTCGGCGTACCAGAGTCGGTTCGGCGGCCTCCTGCGGGCGTACCAACTGATCGGCTACACGCCGCACGTCGACTACTCGTTTATCGAGGTGAATCGCCGCCTGCGCGAGAGGCATCCCGCGATCGTGGCCGAGGTGATCGGGCAACTGCGCGACCAGGGCGGCGGCGTCGAGCAAGATCCCGACAACGGCCTCCTGCTGGTCAACCGCGAGGTCCTGGTGTCGCTGGTGCTGTCGCGCTGCACGACGACCCCCGGCGGCCGGCACCGCTGGATCATCCGGCTCGAGCACGGCCGGCGGCCCGACGTGACGATCGCGGTCCGGATGGACCCGGCCAACGAAGGCGTCCACGACTACTACGTGCTCCCGACGATCGACATGACGTTCGAGCTGCTTGGGGAAGGCGACCGGCTGCGGCTGGCCGAGGACAACGGCGCCCGCCTGGACGTTTACCGGCAACCGGACCTGGGGATGTTCTACCGGGTCGCGGAGCGGGTCGCGCTCCGGGTGGCGTGAGGGAGGGAATCGCGATGGCAGGCGAGGGCGCCGAGCGGGTCGAGGACGTCGTGATGATCCCGATCGAGCAGATCCGGGTTCTGAACCCTCGGGCCCGGGAACCGAAGAAGTTCAAGGAGGTCGTGGACAGCATCCGCGACGTCGGCCTGAAGCGCCCGATCACGGTGACGCCCCGGTACGACGCGGTCGGCGACGGGGCCGTGTACGACCTGGTCTGCGGGCAGGGGCGGCTGGAGGCGTTCATCGAACTGGGTGAAACCGCGATCCCGGACATCGTGAGGACCGCGTCCCGCGAGGACCGGCTGGTGATGAGCCTGGTCGAGAACCTCGCCCGTCGCCTGCCGGCGTCGTTCGAGCACGTCGTGCAGATCGCCCGGCTGCGGGACCAGGGATACACCGCGACCGACATCGGGAAGAAGGTGGGTCTTCACGGGGCCTATGTCGGAGGCGTCCTACGGCTGTGGGATACGGGCGAGGAGCGGCTGATCCGGGCGGTCGAGCAGGGGCGGATCCCGCTGAGCGTGGCGATCGACCTGACGCACGCGACGGACGCCGAGGAGCAGCAGATTCTATCGGAGGCGTACCAGACCGGGCAGCTGGTCGGAAACCCCCTGAAGGCCGCGATGCGGATCCTGCAGGAGCGCCGCGAGCACGGGAAGAAGATGGCGCCTGGCTGCGGCCGACA
The DNA here is from genome assembly GCA_029975745.1 of Myxococcota bacterium. Classification (GTDB taxonomy): domain Bacteria; phylum Myxococcota_A; class UBA9042; order DTJE01; family DTJE01; genus DUVQ01. The sequence continues at coordinate 2,337 of JARKOL010000162.1, forward strand.
TCGTCCGGTCGCGACGGCCGAGACGCTGGTCAAGAACATCGAGGAGCAGGCCGCGCGGCAGCGGACGTTCGTGAAGAAGGCGCAGCGCTGCGAGAACCTTCTCCGCGTCGCGGTCGCCGCGCTGAAGACGGTCCTTGCGAACGAGCATTTCGTGACGCTGCTGCGGGCCGAGGGCCTCCTGTCGCTGCCCCGGCTGGCCGGCACGGATGCCCCGTGGAGTGCGGACCCGCGATTCCAGCAGGAGACGGCATGATGGCGACCGGCGTGCGGATCGGCTTCGAGCAGGCGACCCTGGAACTGCCCCTGGACCAGCTCGCGGCGACGCGTTCCCTTGGGAAGCAGTTCCGGCAGATGGAGCGGTACAAACGGATTCTGGCGTCAATCCGGGAGATCGGGCTGGTCGAGCCCCTGGTCGTACATCCGCCGAAGGGCGCGGCGGGGGTGTTCCTGCTGCTGGACGGGCACCTTCGCCTGGAGGCGCTGCGGGAACTCGGCGTGGCGCAGGCCCGGTGCTTGGTCTCGACGGACGACGAGGGGTACACCTACAACCGCCACGTGAACCGGATCTCGACGTTCCAGGAGCACTTCATGGTGATGAAGGCGCTCAACGCGGGCGTTTCCGAGGAACGCCTGGCTCGCGCCCTGAACGTTGACGTGCGCCGGATCCGCGAGAAACGGGACCTGCTGCGAGGCATCTGCCCCGAGGCCGTGGCGATGCTGAAGAAGCGCGACGTGGCCGCGAGCGCCGTGTACTACTTCAGGCAGGTCAAGCCGGTTCGCCAGGTC
>JARKOL010000188.1 GCA_029975745.1 Myxococcota bacterium
CCGTACTTGAACGCCATCTTGTCGAGGATTCGGGCGATGTCGTCGAGCGTCATGGCCAACAGGCACCTCCGGCGCAGTGGGGACCCTGGCGATCATAGACGGATGGGGACGTCGCGCAACCCGGATCGACCCTTTCCAAAGCGGAACCGGGTCGCGGAGGCGATGGGGGGGAGGTGGCTAGGCGCCGCGCACCGTCTTCCAGGTCTCGATCCACTCGTCCAGCAGTTCGCCGGCCATCTGGCCCAGCCGTTCGGCGTCCCCGGGCTCCAGGGCCTCCACCAGGGCCAGATCCTCGCCCTCGTCATCCAGGTCGTCGGCGACCTCGGCCGGATCCTCGGGGCTCTCGTCGTCGTCCGTGGCCTCCGGCGCGTCCTCGGCTTCCTCGGCCAGCAGGGCGGCGAACGTCGCCAGCTCCTCCTCGTCCCAGGCGTCGGACGGCAGCAGCCGGATCGCCAGGAACGCGGCCTGGCCGGCGGGAACCTCGTCCTCGAGGACCCGGTACAATTCCAGCGACAGGACCAGTTCACCCCGTCCGCCCAGATCGACCAGCGCCGCGACCTCGGCCCAGTCCCCCTCCGGTCCCGGGGGCAGCATCTCGAAATCGGTCAGAACCTCGAACGCGTCGGCGCCGGGGACGCCCATCGCGGCGCACACGTCGGCCAGCCGACCGGCCAGCGCGCCCTGCAACTGATCCTCGATGCGGACCAGGAAGTCGTCGGCGCGTTCCGCGTCCGCGGCTGTGCGATCCAGCAGGTGTTCCAGGCCCCAGGCCACGGTGTCCAGGTTCGGGGTATCGGTGCTCATCGGGTTGCTCCCGCAAAGTTGGGCCGAGTGTACCACCGAACCGGCCCGGTCGCGCGATTGTCCCGGTTCAGGGAGCGGACAAGCGGACGCGGTCGCAGTCCAGCAGCGGCTTGGAACCGGGGTTGCGGAACGGCGAGGCGCAGTCGCCCAGCAGGTTGCCCAGGTGGCGCCAGTGCAGGCCGGCGGATCCGGGCTCCAGGTTCCAGTCGCCGTCGGGGACCTCCGGCGAGAACACGTCGTAACGCGCGGCCAGTGCCGTCGCATCCAGGCCCGCGACCATCGCCTGGTGCGCCTGGCGGACCCGGTCATGGACGTAGCGGACCTCGCGCCAGGTCAGGGGCAGGCCGGCGATGGCCGACTGGATCACCAGTTCCGCCCGATCCTGGGTGGGCGGATTCTGGTCCTCGGGCAGGGCCAGCACGTGGTCCAGGCGCCAGGCCAGGCCGTCCAGCAGCCTCCGCATCGGGGCGTCGTCCCAGCCGATCCAGGCCCCCATCGCCAGGGCCGCCTGGTGGAACGAACGCTGGATCTGATAGAAATCGTTCTTCAATTCGGTGGTCGCTTCCAGGACCGAGATGCCGTCCCCGCAGTCGATGTCCCCGGCCGTGCCGGCGTGGTACAGGCGCAGCGCCAGCGCCCCCTCGCACTCGGGATCCCATGCGTCCCGCCACAGGTAGGCCAGATCCTCGTTGGGGAAGTACACCGATCCATCCTCGGCCACGGAGGCGAACCGGAAGCCGTCCTCGTCGGCGCGCTTGGACCAGGTCCGGTACAGCGCGTGGACCTCGTCGATGTCTTGGCCCAGGCCGGCGATCTCCGGGTCGTTCGTGTCCGCATCCGGATCGGGCGTGCAGGCCGCCAGCAGCGCCAGCGCCTGCATCATGTGGCCGATGTCGTCCTTGGACCGCTTGTTCTTGGCCCACAGCGCGCCCCAGTGGGGGTTGTCGGGAACGTGGATGTAGATCGTGGCGCCGTTGGGTTCGCCGGGGTGGTTCAGATCGTAGTCGATCCGATAGGTCCGATCGCCGTCCGTGGCGTCGATGGACGCCGGGTACGCGGCCCGGGACAGGATGCCCGCCCACTCGGGGTGCGACGGCGAGTCGAAGGCGCGCATCCAGGACGAGAAGCCGCGGACCATTCGGCGGACCAGGTCGATGTCCCTGGGCTGGTGCCACAGTTGCGCGGCGAAGCAGGCGGCGTCCAGCATCGGGGCGGTTCGCATGCCGTTGTTGTCGGCACCATCGGCCGAATGCCGGTAGGTGACGGCCCCGTCGTGCTTGACGATCCGGACGCCGCTCCACCAGGTGCCGTACCAGTAGCGGGCCTGGGGATCGGACCGCGGCCAGCCGTGGATGCGTTCGTCCAGCACGTCGAAGTAGCGGGTCTGGCGCAGCAGGTCCAGGTACAAGTCGGTCAGATCGGCCAGTTCCTGGGCCGAGACCGGCTCGCCGTCCTCGGCGCGGGTGTAGGGGCCGGAGGGGACGTCAGGGCTGTCCGCGACATCGGGGGCCGCGTCCTGGATGGCGACGTCCGGGACGGCGTCCTGGGGCGTGGCATCCCCGGCGGGGTCCGGGGGCGTGTCCTGGGGCGGGGGCAGGTCCATGTCAGGCCCCGAGTCGTCCCAGGGGCCCGGATCCGCCGGGATGACCTCCGCCTGGGGGATGTCGGTCGGCATTCCCGGGTCGTTTGCCGGGTCGCTCGAACCGCCGCAAGCGGCCAGGGAACCGGCGCAGAGCAGGCTTGCGACCCAGTGGGTCCACCGGGGGCGGCAGCGATTCATGGGGCACCTCCGCGGGGATTGTCCGATTTCAGGCGGTTCGGGGCAACGGGAATCCGGATCGGCGTCGCGTCCGGGTCACGACCGGCGCCCGGCTCGGGCCAGCGCCACCAGGGGCAGCGACACGACCAGCGCCGCGGCGCAGCAGGCGATGCCGAGGGCGATCAGCGCGTTCACTCGCACCAGAACCCAGACGATGGCGTCCCGAAGCGTCGCCGCGAACCCGGCCAGCCAGGCGGGCCCCTGGTCGCTGCCGACCGCCCCCAGCCACGCGGCCAGGAACACCGTGGCCAGCGCGAAGAGGATGCCGGCCAGGTCGCTGGTGCTGGGCAGCATGTGGGCGCCCAGCAGGAAGGCAGCGGCCCCCAGGGCCCAGGTGCGGCCGTCGCCCGGGTCGATCCGACGGGCCGTGTCCCCCAGCGCTCGGGCCTGGTCCAGAAGGTGCGGCACGATGCCGGCGAACTGGGTGGGCAGGTCGCCGCCGACCCGTTGCCGGCCCGGGTCGATGCCCATGGACCACAGGAGGGCCGCGAAGCCCAGGCTGCCCAGGATCAGCGGGGCGGGAGCGGCCAGAAGGGCGCGCAGCGGGGGGTTGGCCCAGGGGGCCCATGGGGCGCCGGAGCGGCAGTAGCCGCCCCCTCCTTGATCATCGTTGAAGAAGAATCGAATCCGGTCGATCCGGTAGCCTGCGACCAGGAAGCCGGTCGCGTGGGCCAGTTCGTGGAACACGTTCCCCGGGGCGTGCAGGACCAGGAAGGCCCAAGATCCGGTGCCGCCGGCCCGGATGGCCGAAGCGTCCAGTACCCGGCGAAGCAGGCTCGTGACCGCGACCGCGATCGCCAGCAGGGCGACCGTCGGGGCCAGCATCACGGCGGGCTCCGCGAGCGAGGCCCCGATTCGCGCGACCGCGTCGAGCAGCGAGTCCCAGGACATCCGGCCTCCGATGCGCCCCGATCATAACTCAGGGGCAGCAGCAGTCCGGTCCGGCGCAGTTGAGCAGCGTCATTTCCAGCAGGTACTTCGCCAGGTCGTCCCGGGTCGCCCCGTCCACGACGACGGTGTACCAGTCCTCGGCCGGCGCCTCGAAGGGGTAGGTTTCCAGGTCGAAGTAGTCCTTCAGGCCGGGATGGTAGAACCGGACGTCATCGTCCTTGCAGCCCATCAGCGCGTTCGGGTCGTTGCCCTGGATGCCGCGATAGACCTTCAGGTTCAGGTCCAGTTCCAGCGGACTGACCAGCTGGATGTTCAACAGTTCTCCCGCCATCAGGTACACCCGGAAGAACTGGTCCGGCCCCGCGTCCCGGCAGTAGGACGACGGCAGGTCGTCGTTGTTTCCGGCGTTCTGGTTGTCGGGATTCCAGCGCTGGGTCCTGAGGGACAACGCCTGCCGGCTGACGAAGAACGGGTAGGCGGCGGTGGGCCCATAGGTCTTGCCGTTCTCCATCGTGGGGCCGAAGCACTGTTCCTCGGTCAGTTGGCACGGCGGCGGCCCCGGGTCCGTGGTTCCCGGGTCGATGGTCCCGGGGTCCGGGGTGCCCGGGTCGCTCCCTCCCAGGTCGGTGGGGCCGGGATCGTTGGCGCCCACATCGGGGAGCACCAGGTCGTCCGTGGACGCGTCCGGCGGCGTCACCTCGCCGTCCGGCGTTCCCGGGTCGTCCTGGGGTGTCGCATCGGGGTTGGACACGACGTCCGTGGCGCCCGCGTCCGGCCCTGCGTCCTGGGAGGTCGTTGCGTCCCGATTGCCCGCGTCCGGCAGCGTCAACGGCAGGTCATCGTGCGGCGGCGTTTCCGTCGCGTCGCATCCCAGCAGTCCGGCGGCCAGGCACAGGCCCAGCCCCGTCATCCAGATTCGCTTCATCAACTTCCTCTCCCGGAGCCCTGCTCCCGTCGTTCCGCGACCGCGCGGATTCCCGATCCTGACCGGGAAGACGGCGCATTGTAGCGAAATCGAGCACGCACCCCACCCGAAAACCGGTCGAATTCGGGTTTCTGCTAGAGTAGTAGCCCCTTCGATGCGGAGGCATCCATGGCCAACCTGATCGTCGTCGGCGGCGTCGCGGCCGGCATGAGCGCCGCCAGCAAGGCTCGGCGGATGGACCCGTCCCTGCGGGTGATTGCCCTGGAGCGATCGCCCTTCGTGTCCTACGGCGCCTGCGGCATGCCGTACAACCTGTTGCGCCCCGACGTGCCGATGGAACGGCTGGTCGTGATTTCCCCGGAAGAGTTCCGGGACAAGCGGGGCATCGATGTTCGCGTGCAGGTCGAGGTGGAGTCGATCGACCCCGAGAACCGGGTCGTGCGGGCCCGCGACCGTCGTTCGGGCCAGGTGGAGACGCTGGAGTGGGACGCCCTGGTCTATGCGACGGGCGCCGAGGCGATCCGGCCGCCCTGGCCCGGGATCGACCTGGACGGGGTCTTCGCGCTGCGGGATCTGGGCGACGGCAAGGCGGTCAAGGACTTCCTGGTGCGGCGGGCGCCCCGCCGAGCGGTCGTGATCGGCGGCGGCTACATTGGCCTGGAGATGGCCCATGTCCTGGCGGACCTGGGACTGGGCGTCACGGTGGTCGAGAGGTTGCCGACGATTCTGGCCGGATGGGAGCCCCAGGCCATCGCGCCGGTCCGCGAGGCGCTGGTGGCTGGGGGGTGACGCTGATGGAGGGCGTTGCGGTCCAGGGGTTCCAGGGGACGGGGGGGCGCGTGGCCGCGGTGGACACGGACGGTCCCGAAGTGGCAGCCGATCTGGTCGTCGTGGCGGTCGGCGTACGTCCTTCGACGGCACTGGCGGCGCAGTCCGGGATTGCCCTGGGCACCCGGGGGGCCGTTGCCGTCGATCGCGAGCTGCGCACGAACGTGCCGGGCATCTGGGCGGCCGGCGATTGCGCCGAACAGTGGCACCGCCTCCTGCAGCGGCCTTCCTGGGTTCCCCTGGGGACCAACGCGAACAAGCAGGGGCGCATCGCCGGCGAGAACGCGGCGGGGGGGCACGCGGTCTGGGAGGGGATGATCGGCACCGCGGTGTTCCGGACGCTGGGGATTGACGCCGCCCGGACCGGGTTGGGGCAGGACGAGGCGCGCGCCGCGGGCATCGACGTCGCCGTGTCGGTGATCGATGGGTGGGACGCGGCTCACGGCATGGCCGATCGGCACCCGATCCGGATCCTGCTGGTGTCCCGGAAGGATGATGGACGAGTCGTCGGCGCCCAACTGGTCGGCGGGGGTGTCGCCAAGCGCTGCGATGTGCTGGCGACCGCGATCTGGGCCGGAATGACCGTTCGCGACGTCGGCAACCTGGATCTGGCCTACGCGCCGCCGTTCTCGCCGGTCTGGGACCCGGTCCTGGTGGCCGCCAACGTCGCCGAAAAGGATGTCGATCCCGCCGGCCTGTCCTGTCGCACCTGCGAATAGGCTCATTTCTGCACAGGAGGTTCCGATGTCCCCAAGATTGCGCTTCACCCTGGTCCTGGTCGCGCCGCTGGCGCTGCTGACGGCGGTCCCTCCGGTCCTGGCGGACTCCGCGTCCACCTTGTTCGGGTTGCCCGCGCTTTCCCGCGATGATTTCAACCGTCTGGCGGCGCAGGCCGGTGTGCCCCTGTTCTGGGGCGAGGACGGCGGGAAGGTCGGCGTCCCCGAACCCAACGAACTGGTGGCGCTGGGCGTCCTGGCGGGACGCAATCCGTTCGTGGCCGAGGGCGCGCTGACGCCGGCGTTCGAGAAGGCCTACCGGAAGCTGGTCGAGGCCCGGCGGCTGGAGGCGGTTCGCCAGGAGCTGGACCAGGGCCTGCCGACCCTGGTTCGGACGGATCTTTCCCGGTTGAATGCCGCCGAGAAGGCCCTGGTCCGTCACATCCTGCGTGCGGCGGACCGGGTGGCCGCCCTGTTCGCCCGGCAATCGGGTGCCGCGGGACTGGCCGGCGACGACGCCCCGGGGACGCCCGAGAGTGCCGCGCTGTTCGATCGCAACCAGGGGCCCTGGTGCGCGGCGCCGCGGACCGAAAGCGACCCGTTCTGCAGCGCACGGCCGGACTTTCCGCCCCGGCGGTGGGATCCCTACCCGGCCGACCTGCCGCACGAACTGGCCCTGTGCGAGCACCTGGCCGCCCAGCCGAACGCCGAGGCGCTGCTGGACCCGTTCACGGTCGTGCGGGAATTCGAGGGCAACCTGATGGCGGTGCCGCTGAACCTCGAGTACGGGGACGCGATGCGGGCCGTGGCCGAGGATCTGGACCTGGCGGCACGGGCGGCCAAGATCGTGGGCGAGAAGGCGTTCGCGCGCTACCTGTCGGCGGCGGCGGCCGGATTCAGGACGAACCAATGGGCCGCGGCCGACGAGGCATGGGCCGCGATGAACGCGCGCAACAGCCGCTGGTACCTGCGGGTCGGGCCGGACGAGACCTACTGGGACCTCTGCCAGGCGAAGGCCGGCTTTCACGTCTCGTTCGCGCGCATCGATCGCAGCTCCCTGGCGCTCCAGGACCAGTTGTCCAAACTGCGCACGCAGATGGAGCGTTCCCTGGGCGAGATCGCGCCGGCCTACAAGCCCCGGTCCGTCCGCTTCGCGATGCCCGACTTCATCGAGATCGTCGTCAACAGCGGCAACTCGCGGTCCCCGCTGGGCGCGACCATCGGCCAGTCCCTGCCGAACTGGGGCAAGGTCGCGACCGAGGGGCGGGGCCGCACGGTCGTGATGACGAACCTGTACACCGACCCCGACAGTCGGGCGATGGCCCGAGAGAAGGCCCGGCGGATGCTGCACGACGAGACGATGGCCGACTACACGGACGACCGTCGCATCGCCCTGCTGGACATCATCCTTCACGAGGCGACCCACAACCTGGGCCCGCATTCGGACTACCGGATCGACGGCAAGGATCCCCGCCAGATCTTCGGCGGCCAGGTCGCGACCGTTCTGGAGGAACTGAAGGCCCAGACCGGGTCCTGGTTCTACACGGAACTGCTGCGACGCTCGGGCGTGATCACCGATGTCGAGGCGCGCCAGATCTACGTCCACGCGCTGGCCTGGTCGTTCGGCCACCTGTCCCAGGGACTGTTCTCGCCGTCGGGAAATCCGAAGCCCTACAGTCAGTTGTCGGCGATCCAGATCGGGTTCCTGGTCGATCGCGGCGCACTGACCTGGGAGGAGGTCGAGGATCCCGTCGCGGGGCGAACCGTCGGCAAGTTCCGCGTGCATTTCGACCGCGTGCCGGCGGCGGCTCGGGAGCTGATGGCCGAGGTGGTCCGGATCAAGGCGACCGGCGACGTGGCGGCGGCGAAGGCGCTGATCGATGCCTACGTCACGGGCGACCGCGCCGCCCAGGTCCACCAGCCCCAGATCGCCGAGCGGTTGCTGGGGTTCCCGAGGGGGACACTGGTGTACTCGGTCGAGATGGGGCCGTAGCCTCGTCGATCCGGCGCATCCGGTCCCCGGGCGAAACCGGGCATGAGGGGCCGCGAGCCCGCATGGCGCATTGAAATGTCGCATTGCGGATGGTAGGGTTCCCGGCCTTTCTCGGGGGCGTCTTCCGGTGGACCGCCGTCTGCGAATCCTGATGGTTCTGGCCGCGTCGCGATCCGATCCGATGCACCGGAACGACCCGTTCATGCCACTTTCGCTGCCGCTGCTGGCCGCCACCGCGCCCGACCACGACTATCGGTTCGTCGATCTGTTGTGGGACGAGGGGGTCGATCCGCGAATCGATTGCGACCTGGTCGCGATCAGCGTTCGGCTGACGGGCGAGCCGCGTGCCTACGAACTGGCCCGCGCGTTCCGAGCCCGGGGCATTCCGGTCGTCCTGGGGGGGCCGCAGGTCTCGGCGGTTCCCTTGCGGGCGATTCGCCACGCCGATGCCGTGGCCGTCGGCGAGGGCGAGCCCCTGTGGCCCGAGATCGTCGCGGATGCGCTGAAGGGGACGCTGAAGGACTTCTACGTGTGTTCTCCCGAACCGTTCGTGGCCCCGCCTGGCCGGACGGTGCATCATGTGTCGGGGTTCGCCGACCTGTCCCGGGTGCCGACCCCCATGCGTCACCTGTTCAAGCGACGGTACCACTTCGATACCGTGTTCTCGACGCGCGGCTGCCCGATCGACTGCGACTTCTGCTCGGTGTCGGCGCTGTTCGGCAAGGGGTTCCGGCACCGCCCGATCCAGGACGTCGTCCGCGAGATCGATACGTTCCGCAACTACTTCTACCTGCTGGACGACACGGTCTTCGGCAAGCCTTCGACGTACGACTACTACCTGGAGTTGTACCAGGCCATTGCCGGTCTGCCCCGTCGCCGCTACTGGACCGGCCAGGCGAATCTGGACGCGGCCGCGGATCCCCGGGGGCGCGAGGTGGTCGATCGGGCGGTCGATGCCGGCCTGCTGTACGCGATGGTCGGGATGGAGTCGGTCAATCCGGCCACCCTGGAGCGCACCGGGGCCATCCGGAAGATGGGGGCGCGCACGGCCGACGAGGTGCTGGACCGGATGCGCGAGAACATTCGCTACCTGCAGGATCGGGGCATCATCCTGTCGGGCTGGTTCGTGGTCGGCTACGACGACGACACGCTCCAGACGTACCAGGACACGCTGGCCTTCTGCCGCGAGATGCATCTGGTGCCGGTGATCTCGCCGGTCAAGGCGCTTCCCGGGACGCGACTGCACCGCCGGTTGAAGGCCGACGGTCGCCTGGACGACAGCCGTCTGCTGAACTTCCGGCACCCGTCGATGGCGGACGAGGACGTGCTGGCGATGCGAGCGCGCATCACGCGGGAAGGCTACACGTGGCCGCGGATCTGGGAACGGACCCGCTTCTACGCCTCGCGATGGAAGGGCGAGCCTGCTCGGGAGGCCATCCACAAGATCATCTTCACCTGGATTCTGCAGGCCAAGATGCGGGGCGGCATCGTCCACGACGAGTTCCTGCCCGAGGAACCGGACGTCATTGACCGGTCGGTCGCGGGCACCTAGCGCCGGGGCAGCGGACCGGGCACGGCGATGGGCACCGTCGGCCCCGGGGACACGTGCAGCGAGGCCATGCCCCGGAAGAACTCGCCGTCGATGACCGGGTCCAGCACCTCGCCGGGCAGCGCCTGGACGTCCATCGACGTGCCGGCCACCTCGTGCCACGTGCCGCCCGGCACCGGCTTGCCGGCCACCAGGAACATCCACTTCCAGGAGCACTCGGCGCGACTCATCGCCCCGGCGACCAGATGCAGCCGTCCCGGCTGGCCGGCGAAGGGGAACAGCTTCATGGTGCCGAAGTCGACATCGATCGACCCGACGTGCAGCCCCTGGTACAGGTCATAGGGCAGTTCCTGGCCGTCGATCGCCACGCGGGCGTGCGTGCCCTCCAGGATCCGGCGACCGTGGGTCTGGAGGGTGCTCAACCAACGCACCCCTCGAACCGGCACGAAGGTCGCCATGTGTCCCAGACCGCCTCGGGCCGCGACGTGCAGGATGGTCCAGCGGCTGGGGCGGGGGGATTCGTAGTACTGGTGGAAGAACTTCTGGCCGATGCCGCCGATCGCAGCGGCGAATCCCAGGTGGGCGAACGGCTCGTGACTCCCGGCCTCGTCGGCTCGCTGTCCGGTCACCCGCAGGGTCGGCAACGGGACGGTTCGCAGCGCCCGTCCGGAGCGGTCGTCGCGCACCAGGTCACGGACCAGTCGATCGGCCCGGCCCTGGATGCCCGTCTTGCGCGCCACGAAGTCGATGGTGCCCCCGTTGGTCGGGCACAGCGGCACCGGAAACGGCGACTCTCCGTCCCACAGACCCCGCTCGCGCAGCACCTTGCCGCCCACGTTCATCAGCCAGTGCAGCGTGCCGTCGCCGCCATCGGCGACCCAGGCCCGGCAGCCGGCATCCAGGAAGTCCCGGATCACGTCGGGGACCTGGGCCAGGTTGTCGGTGGCGCGGACCAGAACGTCCTTGTCGGCCAGAGCCATCAGGCGCTGAACCGCCCGGGGCTGGGACAGGTTCTTGCGGGATCGGGGGTTCGTCAGGATGCCGATTGCCATGCGTATTGCTCGCCTTGTCCGGTGCCTTGGGCTACTTGTGCCGCAGTTCCTGCAACAGGTCCCGACCCGCCTGGATCGGGTCCCACAGCCATGCGCCCGCCACCGTCGCCGCGATCGGGATCGCCAGGCCCACGGCCAGCACCGCGCCCAGGCGGACGACCGGCATCACCCCGATCAGCAGCAGGCTCAACGCGGCCACGGCCACCGCCGCCGCGAACGCCCACGGCCACCGCCAGCGGCACGCCTTGCGGTCGGCCAGACTGGGGGACAGGAACCAGGTCACGGTGGCCGGCAACAGGTACAGGGTCGCCGAACCCGAATCCACGTGAACCCCCAGGGCCGCGCCCAGCGCGAACGTCAGGACGGTCGCGACCAGTGCCTCGGGGAGGGCTCGGACGTGCTGAGGGTAGCGCCAAGCGCCCCCGATTGCCAGCAGCGCGAACACCCCCAGCAGGACGAGGGCCGACAGGCGCAGCCCGCGCGACAGCATCGCCTCGATCCCCGGGATCATCGCGGGGAAGCCGCTGACGCGAGTCTCGAGGGAGCCGGCATCCCGGTCCCCATGCAGCAGGTCCGCCAGCACGCCTCGGGACCGGGTGTGGAAGGCGCCCTGCGCGCTCCCCCCGTCCAGCCCGGCCACCAGGTCGTTCGCCAGTTCCAGGCTGCGGCGCTCGCGGTCCAGGTTCCGCACGCGGATGGTCAGCATCTGGGCGACGCGGCCGGCCAGATCCTCCGGGGCGCCCATCTCGACGTACTCGGGCAGCGAGGCGATGGCGGCACCCAGGCTTCCTTCCAGGGGGGGCTCGTCACCGCCCAGCAGCGCGGCCAGTCGCTCCCAACCCGCATCGGTGACCGGGAACGGCGAGGCGTCCGACCTCATGTATTCGTGCAGGTCGGCCAGGATGCCGGCGATGCGGGCGGCGCGGCGGTCCGGATCGCCCGGGCCTTCCGCCTGGGCCAGGACCGTGTCCAGCCGGCCCTCGGGCAGCCGGATGTTCCAGATCCGGGCCAGCGCCTCGATCCGGGCCCGGGCCCCCTCGACGCCTTGCCGCTTCGAGTCCTCGATGGCCTGCTCGACCACCCGCACCATCTCCGGGTAGTCGCGGACGCCGGCCGGCGCGCGCAGGGTCAACATGCCTTCCTTCCGGTCCCGATCGACCATGGCGCGGACATCCTCGCTGCCCTCCAGGAAGAACCAGATGTTCTCCAGCGCGTCGCGCTCGGGGGGGATCCAGTGGACGCCTCCGCCCATGCCCGTGTTCAGGAACGCGATGACCTGGCTGGCGGCGCGCACGTCCGGGAACACGCGGGATCCCTCCAGCAGGTCGGCCATCCGATGCACCCTGGCCAGGGTGCCGGGATCCATGAAGTCCCCGACCAGATTGATCTGGACGAAGTCGGAGCCGCCGAAGTGCCGGTCGAAGAACGCCAGGGCCTGTCCGGTCGCCTCCTGGCGTCCGAACATGTCCCCCAGGCCAATCTGGAAGCGCAGCTGCGAGGCGCCCCACAGGCCTCCGGCCAGCAGCGCGACGGCGACGACCACGGCCGTGACGCGCCGTCCGGTCGAGGCCAGCGCCCCAGGGTGCCCCGCAACCGCCGGCGGCGGCTCGGCGGGCGCTCCCGGCTTCAACAGCGACAGCAGCGGCACGGCTCCCAGCACCGCGAACAGCGTCAGCGCCGCGAAGCCGACCATCATCGCCTCGCCGAACCGGGCCAGGTAGGGCAGAGGTTCCGCGGCGAGGCGGTTCGTCAGGGCCAGGGCCAGGAACGCCACGATTCCACCCAGAAGCAGCATCACGGTCCGGCGGGGCAGGAAGCCCGGCCGCCCGACGTGTCGGGCCTCGGCCAGGCGGGCGAACACCACGGTGCCTACGGCCAGCAGCAGCAGCGCGCCGTTGAGCACCGCCACCGTCACCTCGATCCGGAACAGGCCCAGGAACCCCATCCACCACACCAGGGGCACGACCGAGCAGGCCAGCACCAGCCCGATGGCCGCGGGGCGTCGCACCCACAGTCCCAGCACGATGGCCAGGCCCAGGGCGAACAGCGGCACCACCCAGGGCAGCTGGTTGTAGACCTGCTTGCCGATCGCCCGCGTCACGAACGGGGCGCCGAAGTAGTACGCGTTCAGCGGCCCGCGCTCCTCGTCCACGACGCGCTCGACCAGTCCGGCGATCGTGCCGGCATCCTGGCGCGGGTCGGCCCGCAACATCAGGACGTAGGCCTTCAGATCGTGGCTGACGAACGCGCCCGGCACCTGGGGGTCCGCCAGCACCCGCTGGGCCAGGGCGTCCAGGTCCGCCCGATCCCGAGGGATCACGGGCACCATCAGGTCGGCGACCACGGTCTCGTCCTCGTCCAGGTGCTGGGTCTGGACGTTCGTCAGGCTGCGGGACCACAGAATGCCCTCGGCCTTCATCTCGTCCAGCCGGTCCGTGATGCGGGCCAGCCGGGACAGGCCGTCCGACGTGAAGGGCACCCCCGGTTCCTCCAGGCCGACCATCAGCAACTCGAAGGCGCCGAATCGCGTGGACATCTGGTGCCAGAACCGTACCTCCTCGCGACTGGCCGGGAGGTAGGCCGTCGGGTCGGCCGACGTCTGGACCGACGGCATGCCGACCACCGACAGGGCGGTGATCGCCACGGCGGCCAGTCCGGCGGCAAGCCGGTGGCGAACCAGGAACGCGACGAAACGGTCCCACGAGTCGGTGGGGAGCGGGTTCGCAGACATGGACATCCTCCGTTGGATGCAGCGGGGACGATCGGACGGTCAGTTCAGGGACGACATCAGTGCCGCGCAGTCGGCCACGGCCGTGCGCCGGATCCGGTAGGTCGAGGTCCGCGCGTCGTCGGGCTGGATCGGCACCTGGAGCGTCAGCACCGGGTTGTCGGCGCCCAGGTTCGACTCCTCGATGCCGAACGTCAGCGTGCCGGTCCATTCTCCGGCGTTCTCGCCGGCGGCCGACAGGTTCCACGTGACGCGGCGGGCCAGGTAGCGCATGCCGGCCACCGGCTTTTCGACCTGGAAGGTGACACCGGGATTGCCGTCGTCATCCTGGTCGCGCGAGCCGGCCAGGTCATCGGCCGTCGGCAGCGGATTCTGGTCGGGGCTCGTCAGGCCCCAGGGCCAGACGACCTGCTGGGCCGGCATGCCCAGGCAGGACAGCGCGATGGGCGGCGTCCCGGCGTCCGGGGCGTTCTTCAGCGCGTCGGGGATGACGGTGACGTACTTGTCCGTGTCGCCGTTGTCGTCCACGACCAGGATCTCGTCGCAGAACGTCCATCGCATCGAGGCATCGTCCTGGCCGACATCGACCAGGAAGTGGTTCGTGATCGTCAGCGGCAGGTCGGTGACCAGCGGGGCGAACTTGCCGTACTGGATGACCTCGACGGCCCAGGTTCCCGCCAGGGGAACGGTGCCCGCATCGCCGCATGTCAGGCCGGTCGCGTCGGTTCCGTTGCCCGGATCCGGAGTGCCCGGGTCCGGCGTGGCTCCCGGATCGGTCGGGACGCCCGGATCCCGCGGCGTGCCCTCGTCGTAGGGGTACCGCTGTTCCAGGGCGTCCGCCCCATCCGACACCCAGTCGCAGCCCGCGACGAACGCCGCCGCGGCCAATGCCATCAGTCCCACCGGGACTCGCGGTCCCATGAATCGCGCTCGCATCGTCCGCCTCCTACCAGGTGACCTTGCCCTTGAAGAAGGCCACGTTGCGTCCGGTCGCCTTCTGTCCGAAGCGGGACTTCGTCGCGAAGTCCAGCGGGTCCCGGGGCGACGTATCCCCCAGGAAGTGCATGTAGCCGGCCACCAGTTCGACCGACGGCGCCACGATCCACGTCAACTGCGGGTAGAACATCGCCGACAGGTCGTCGCAATCCAGCACGGTGGACATCCGCAACTGCAGTTCGTTCTGCAGGAACTTGAACTCGGTCGCGCCCACGAAGTAGTTGTGCAGGCCGAA
>JARKOL010000203.1 GCA_029975745.1 Myxococcota bacterium
GACCTGGTCGCGATGTGCGTCAACGACGTGCTGACGACCGGCGCCCGCCCCCTGTTCTTCCTGGACTATTTCGCGACAGACCGGCTGGACAAGGCCGTGGCGCTCCAGGTGATCGAGGGCATCGTCGAGGGGTGTCGCCAGTCGGGCTGCTCGCTGGTGGGCGGCGAAACGGCCGAGCTTCCCGGTTTCTACCAGCCGGGCGAATACGACCTGGGGGGATTCGCGGTCGGCGTCGTCGATCAGTCAAAGCTGATTGACGGGTCGCGGTGTCGCCCCGGGGACGTCCTGATCGGCCTGCCCTCCTCCGGCGTCCACTCGAACGGCTTCTCGCTGGTTCGGCGCGTCCTGGAAGAGCGGCAACTGTCGCTGGACACCGTGTACGAAGGCTTCGACCGCCCGCTGGGCCGGGTGCTGTTGACGCCGACGATCATCTACGCCGACGCCGTCCGCGCGCTGCTGGGCACCGTGGACGTGCATGCGATGGCCCACATCACGGGCGGCGGCATCGACGGGAACCTGCCCCGCGTGTTGCCGGCCGACGTGCGGCCGACGCTCCATCGCGCGGCGATCCCGACCCTGCCCATCTTCCCGTTCCTGCGAGCAGCCGGGGTCGCCGACGACGAGATGTGGTCCGTGTTCAACATGGGCGTCGGATTCATCGTCGCGGTCCCCCCCGAGGATGTCGATGCGGCGATGGACGCGCTGGTCCGTGTGGGCCGGTCGCCGTTCGTCGTGGGTCGCCTCCTGGCCGGCGGCGGGGACGTGGAGTGGACGTGACGCACCCAACCGCCCGGGTTCCGATTGCCATCCTGATCTCCGGCCGGGGCACGAACATGGTCGCGCTGGTCCAGGCTGCCCTCGACGGTCGCCTGTCCGCCGATGTTCGGGTCGTGCTGTCCAACCGCCCGGATGCGCCTGGGCTGGCGCACGCGGCCCAGATGGGCATCCCGACGGCGGTGCTGTCCCACCGGGATTTCCCGGATCGCGAGTCCTTCGACGCGGCCCTGGCCGACGCGCTGGATTCCCGGGGAGTCCAGGTCGTGGCGCTGGCCGGCTTCATGCGCGTCCTGACGCCGACGTTCCTTCGACGCTTCCCGCACCGGGTCGTGAACATCCATCCGGCCCTGCTGCCGGCGTTCCCCGGCATGCATGCCCAGCGGCAGGCGCTGGACTACGGCGTCAAGATCGCCGGCTGCACGGTCCACCTGGTGGACGACGGCACCGACACCGGTCCGATCCTGGCCCAGGGCACGGTCGAGGTCCGCGACGACGACGACGAAGCTTCGCTGGCCGCGCGGATCCTGGCCGTCGAGAACCGGCTGTACCCGGATACCCTCCAGGCGCTGCTGACCGGGCGCATCCAGGTCAGCGGACGCCGGACCGTGCGTTCCATCGGGGATGGGTCATGCTGAAGGGCACTTACGACGTCGTCATCGTCGGCACCGACCTGCCGGCCCTGGTGTTCGGAGCCCTGGCGGCCAAGAAGGGCTACCGCGTCCTGGTGCTGGGCCACGGCGGCAAGGAAAACGCCTACGAAGTCGATGGCTACCGGTTCGTCCGACGCCCCAACCTGCTGTTCGGATTCGGGGAATCCAACCCCATCCGCGAGGTCTTCCGGGAGCTGGCGCTGGCGCCCGAGATGCGCAACCTGCCTCGCCCCATGACCCCCTCGTGCCAGGTAGTGCTTCCGGACGCGCGCGTCGAGATCACCCAGGTCCGGGACATCCTGGACCGCGAGGTCGAGCGCGAGTACCCGGGACGACTGCCGGCCTTCCGCGACTTCACCGACCGACTGGTCGAGGTCGAAAAGGCCCTCGAACCGGTGCTGCGCGACATCCCGACGCTGCCCCCGGGAACCATCAAGGAATACTTCGCGTTCCGACGCTACCGGAAGGGTGTCGCGCCGCTGCTGTCCGGGCCCGATGCCGATGCCCTGGCCCCGTTTGCCGACAACCCCCGCTTGCGCGCGATGCTGGCGGCGCCCGTCGCGGCGATGTCCGGCCTGGCACGCCCCTGGGATGCGCCGCTTCCCTTCATCCGCCTGGCGAACCACATGCTGCGTGGCCTGTTCCACGTCGAGTGGGGCGAGGACGCGTTGAAGGCGCTGTTCCTGGCGCGTATCCGCGGCAATTCCGGAGATGTGCGTCCCGCGGACCACGTGGACATGCTGGTCACGGCCCGAGGGACCGTGCGCGAGGTCGAAATCCAGGCCCGGAACGAATCGGTGGGGGTCGGGCTGCTCGTGGCGGGAACCCGCCTGGAGCCGCTGCTGGACCTGATCCCCTCGGCGCACGCGAAGCGTCGCTATGCGGCCAAGGTCGCGCGCCGCACCCCCTCCCACTACGGCGTCACCGTGAACATCGGAACCCGCCGATCGGTGATTCCCGAGGGGATGGCCCAGATCGTGTTCCAGGTCGCCGATCCCGCGGCGCCCCTGGAGGGAACGAACCTGCTGACGCTCCAGTTGGACCCGGCGATGGAGCCCCAGGAGGCCCGGGATCCGGACCGCGCCGTGGTGGCGGTCACCGGCTGGATGCCCGCGGACCGCTTCAACGGCGAGGCCGCCCCCGTCCAGGACTTCGCGGATCGGATGGTCGCCCAGGTGAAGCGCCTGATCCCTTTCCTGGACAGCCACCCGATGACGGTCTCGGTCTCGGCGATCGAGCTCAGTCCGAAGACCGGCCTGCCGATCCTGGATCCGGAGGGGCTGACGCCGGTCTACCCCGACACGGTTCCGCGCAGCCTGGATCTGATGACCTGGCCCGTGCGGACCGCCTACCGGAACCTGCTGAACCTGGGCGATTGCACGGCGGGCCCCCTGGGGTTCGAGGGGGCCTTCGTGTCGGCGTTCGTGGCGTTCAACGTGCTGAAGAACCGGATTCCACTGAAGAACGTGATGTAGCAACCCGGGGCGAGGGCACCAGTGGCACGCGCAACCTCCCGGTCTCCCGCGAACACCCCCCGGCCCCTGTTCCTGATCCTGCCACTTCTTCTGCTGGCCTCCCCCCTTCCCGCAGTGGGCCAGTCGCTTCCGGGACCCGACGCCGACCTGCCGGCCGCCCTGCGATCGTCGGAACCCTCCCGGGAGCCGATCGACGCCACCCCGCCAACGGGACGCATGTTCACCCTGGACGAGGCCGTCGAGCACGCACTGGCCCACAGCGGCCTGGTGGCCGCCGCCCGCGCCGAGACCGCGATCTTCGCGGCGAAGCTGACCGCCGCGCGCTGGGAGCACTGGCCGCACTTCAAGTTCGACACGCTGCTGACCCCGATGGCCGGTCAGCGCGGCGACCCGATGAACGGCCGCACGGACATGAACGACTGGGGGATCTTCTCGCGGACCGAGTTGACCGGCTATCTGCCCCTGGTCACCTTCGGAAAGATCCACCACCTGAAGCAGGCCCGGACCCTGGGGGTCGATGTCGGCCGCGCCCAGGAGGACATCGCCCGCGCCGAGGTCCGCTACCAGGTACTGAAGTCGTTCTTCGCGTTGTCCCTGGCCCGCGAACTGGCCGCGGTGGTCCGGGAGGGCCGCGACTACTTCGACAAGGCCAAGCGTCACGTCCGAAAGCTGGAACAGGATGACGACCCGTCGTTCGACCCGGTCGACAAGATGAAGATCCGGGTCTACGACGCCCAGGTGATGCAGCACGACCTTGCGGCGCGGCGCGCGCTGGCGCTGGCGATCGGTCAGGCACGGCGGATGGTCGGACTGGACCCCCAGGGAGACGCCGACTTCGCGACCCGACCCCCGGCCCCCATCGAGCCCAGACTGACCCTCGCACTGGACGCCGCCATCGAGGCGGCCGTCCGATCGCGCCCGGAGCTGACGGCTCTGCGTCGGGGGGTCGCGGCGCGCCGGTCCGAAATCGCCGCCCGCTGGGCCGCCTTCTTCCCGGACCTGGTGCTGGTGGGTCGCTTCACCTATGGCTACTCGAATGTGGCCGATCCCCAGAACAGCCCGTTCGCCAACGATCCGTACAACTCGTTCAGCCTGGGCGGCGGGATCGCCCTGCGCTGGGACTTCGAGATCGGCAAGAAGCTGGCCGAGTGGCGCGAGGCGAAGGCCCAGGAGGCGAAGCTCCAGGCCCAGTTGGACGATGCCGAGCGCGCGGTTCGACTGGAGGTCGAAAAGCTGTTCCGCGAGATGGAGGATGCCCGCGCGATGCTGGCGGCCCAGCAGGATGCCCTGCGTGCGGCCCGCAGCTGGGTGCTGGCCAAGACCGACCTGTACGAAAACGGTCTGTCGGAACTGAGGGACAGCCTGGACGGTCTTGTCCAGTTCTTCACCTCCCAGATGACGTACCTCCAGGCGATCTACGACTACAATGCCTCGGTGGCCGCGCTGGAGCGAGCCACCGGGCTGGTGCTGGTGCCGGGCACGACCCCCGAGGATCAAGGCGGCCCGTCCGCCCGCGAGTCGGCAGAATAAGCGTTGGGGGGTCTCGTCGAAGGCGCCCGGCATTTGCCCGCGTGCGGGCAGGACATTCAAGCAGCTCATCGGGAGGCAAGGATCATGCGGTGTTGGGTGGGAACGTTCGGCGCGCTGGTCACGATCCTGGTCGCCGTTTCTGCCGCTGGAGCCCCCGCGGCCGGGTTGATGGATCTGGTCCAGGACCGATACGCGGTCATGTTGGACGTCGTCAAGAAGACGCCCGACAAGGACGAGATGCGGGCGGGCCTGCGCAAGATCATGGATTCGTTCGTGGACTTCGAGGAACTGGGGCGGCGCACCCTGACGGGCCAGTGGGAGCGACTGACCCCGAAGCAGCGACAGGCGTTCATCGCCGAGTTCAAGCAGATGATCCAGCGCACCTACATCCGGAAGTTCGACGGGGACCGCACGTTCACGATCGAATACCGCAGCGAGCCGGAGGTGGACGACCAGGGCGTGGCGATCGTCGAATCGGTCGTGCGGTCCGGCCGCTCCGAGGCGCACGTCGACTATGCCTTCCACAAGAAGGGACGGACCTGGATGGCGTACGACGTCGTGATCGACGAGATCAGCATGATTCGAAACTACCGCAAGCAGTTCAACGACATCATCGGCAAGGAAGGCTTCGACGGCCTGATGCAGCGCCTGATCAAGCGCAACCGCGAGCAGGCCAATCGCTGACCGCACCGCGCCGAATCCCTGCTAGAATCCCTTCGGCCCCAGGTGGGACACCGGATGGCCCGTATCGACCGCGCCGGCAGGATCGCCCTGCTTCTGGCCGCCGTCTTCCTGGTCGCGCAGGCCTGGCTGGTCTGCCGTGCCGCCCTGCAGACGCCGCCGGATCGCGTCTTTCTGGGCTATCCCCACATCCCCACCGACCACTACGCCTACCGCATGATGACCGAACAGTCCCGCGAGGACGGTCTGCTGTTCGTCCACAACCTGTTCACCACCCAGCCGCAGGACGGGCGGTTCCTGATGTCCGGACTGGCGGTCACCGGCTGGATCGAGCGCCTCTTCCCCTCCGAGGCCCACGCCCAGGTCTGGCATGCGCTGCGCCTGGCGGCCCTGGCGGTGCTGGCGCTGCTCCTGTGGCGACTGTGTCGCGCCCTCTTCGGGGGCCGCACGCCCGACGCGCCCCTCGCCTTCGGGGCCCTGCTGTTCTCGGGCGGGCTGGACTGGACGCTCCGCCTGGCCGTTGCCGCCGGCACGATGGCGCATCCGGCGGGGGAATGGCTGGAGAATCCCTGGAACTTCAACCTGCTGTGGACCGGAACGCTGGCGACGTGGGTGTGGCCGCTGGCCGGACTGATCGGCCTGGTTCTGCTGGAAATCCGCAGGCCCTCGGAAACGCTGGCCCGGGGCCTGCTGCGGGGCCTGGCCTTCGCGGCGCTGTGGAGCGTCCATCCCTACTCCGCCCTGCTCTACGCGGCCCTGATCGCGACGCACGTGCTTACCGCACCTGTCGGAAGCGGCCCGTGGGCACGTCGCATCGGCCCCAGCATCCTGCCGAGCCTCGCCATCCTGGTCGGCCTGGGCGTCGTCGCTTTCTACGCCCTGTGGGCCCGGGAGGACGCGGTCTACCGCCTGGGCTCCGACCAGGTGCGATTGTGGCGCCTGTGGTACTGGCCGCATCTGTGGCCCATCGTCTATGGCCCCCAGATCGTCCTGGCCGCGTTCGGCCTGGGACGCGACCGCGACGGCGAGCATGGGTTCCGCTGGGTCCAGGTCTGGTTGGCCGCCACCGTGCTGATGTCGATCAATCCCCTGGTGACCGGGGCGAAGTTCCAGTTCCTGATCACCGTGCCCCTGGTGTTGCTGGAGGTCCGGGGAGGGCTGCGCCTGGCACGGCGGTGGATCGCCCGAACCGGCGCATCGCAAGTCCCCACCGCCCCTTCCCGGCCCGGAAGCCGTCGCCTTGTGATGACCGCACTCCTGGGGGTACTGGCGGTCGGCGCCACCGGAGGCTTCGTCGAGGCCATGGTCCGGGACCTGCGGAGCCCGATTGTCCGGGACGCCGCGGAGGCCGACCCGAACCTGCTGGAGGCGCTCGCCGTGCTGCGCGCCGCACCCGCCGGCGGTGTGCTGTGCCATCCCACCGACGGCGCGATCGTCCCCTGGAAGGCGCTCAAGCCCGTCTTCGTGGGCCAGTGGTTCCTGA
Organism: Myxococcota bacterium; assembly: GCA_029975745.1. GTDB lineage: Bacteria > Myxococcota_A > UBA9042 > DTJE01 > DTJE01 > DUVQ01. The sequence goes on from JARKOL010000203.1 coordinate 6,597, forward strand.
GCACGCGCTTCGGCGAGAAGGTCGATCTGGTCCGCTGGTTCGTCCAGGGCCCCGCGGACGCCCCGGCCCGACGCGACTTCCTGACCGCGGCACGCGTGCGCTACGTGCTGGAAACGCCGCGCCTGCGGCAGTTCGGCCCGATGCCCGCCGTCGCCGGGCTGGACCCGATCTTCCGGTCCGCCACCGTGACCCTGTGGGAGTTGGCGCCACCTCCGTGACAAGCCCCGTCCCGTCCCCCCTGTGCTACCATCGGCGGCGACCACCGAGGGAGGAACCCGTGCTGGAGCCGCTGTTCCATCCAAAACGATTGCTGTTGGTCGGGCTGTCCGACAAGCCCGGCAACCTGGGACGCAACATCGTCGCCAACCTGGCGGACTTCCGGTTCGATGGCGAACTGTTCCTGCTGGGACGCGAGCCCGGGGTCGTCCTGGGCCACAGGATCGCCACCTCCTACGACGAACTGCCCGACGGCATCGATCTGGCGGTGATGCTGGTGCCCGCGCGCACCGTCACCAGCCACCTGGACGCCTGCGGACGCAAGGGGATCGGCCATGTGATCATCGAGAGCGGCGGCTTCCAGGAACTGGGTGACGAAGGCCTGGTCCTGGCCCGCGAGGCCCTGGACACCGCCCGCCGTCACGGCATCCGGGTCCAGGGACCCAACTGCCTGGGCAATACGGTGACCCGATCGGGACTGTGTACCACCTTCGTCCCCTGCCCGCCCCTGTGGCGCCAGGGGGGCGTGGCGATCGTCACCCAGTCCGGCGGCGTCGGCCTGTCGTTCCTGTTCGACATGGCCAGCGAAAACATCGGCCTGGCCCAGTTCGCGTCCATCGGAAACAAGCTGGACCTGGACGAAACCGACTATGTCCAGGCCATGGCTTCGGACGATCAGGTCAACACGATCGCCATGTATCTGGAGGCCGTCGAGCGGGGGCGCGCGTTCTACGATGCCGTGCGTGCCTGCGACAAGCCCGTGCTGGTCATCAAATCCGGCCGGACCGAGGCCGGATCCCAGGCGGCGTTCAGCCACACGGCGGCGGTGGCCGCGGACGATTCGGTGCTGTCCGCGGCGATCGACCAGGCCGGGGCGATCCGGGTCGAGGATGCGGCGGAACTGATTGCCCGGATGAAGGGCCTGCAGATGCCCCGCATTCGGGGCAACCGACTGGCCGTCATCAGCCGCACCGGGGGACATGCGGTCATCGCCGCCGACGCGGCCATCGGGCAGGGCTTCGTGCTGCCCCCCATCCCCCCGACATTCCTGCAGAAGGTTCAAAGCCTGCACGCCTCCAGCCTGATCAAGCCCCGCAACCCGCTGGACCTGGGCGACCTGTTCAACTTCGACCTGTACGCCGAGATCATGGAGGCCGCGGCCGCCGATCCCGAGATCGACGCCGTGCTGTTCATGCATGAATACCTGGCGGACGCCCGACGCCACGAGTCTCGACAGCTGATCCCGCGCGCGGAACAACTGGCCAAGCGCTACGGCAAGCCGGTCGCCGTCGTCCTGTTCACCGACGGACAGGAATCGGCCTACCTGAAGAAGAAGCACGATTACCCGTTCTTCACGTCCGTGGAATCGGCGCTGCTGGGACTGGGCGCCTCGCTGCGCGTGGTCCAGGGCCATGCGCGCCGTGCCCTTGCGATCCCCGACGGCGACGATGGCATCCGCGACGCCGCGGCCATGATCCGCGCCCACAAACAGGCAGGCCGCACCACGCTCCTGGCCGAGGGATTCGACGTGCTGGCGGCCGCGGGCCTCCCGGTTGCCTCGTCCGTGCTGGCGCGCGACGCGGCGGACCTGGCGGCGGCATCGACCTTCCCCGTGGCTGCCAAGGTGATCAGTACACGCGCGGTCCACAAGAGCGACGCGGGCGGCGTCGTGCTGGGCATCGAGGACGCCGTCCGACTGGCGGCGACGTTCGAGGATCTGGCGCGCCGCTTCGGCCCGTTCGCCGATGGCGAGGGCATCCTGGTGCAGCCGATGGCGGCGCAGGGGGTCGAGATGCTGGTGGGCGGGCTGCGCGACCCGTCCTTCGGCCCGATGGTCGTGGTCGGTCTGGGGGGGGTGCTGGTCGAGGTGATGCGCGACACCGCCCTGCGCCTGGCCCCGATCGGGCCGGACGAGGCTCGTGCCATGCTGGCCGGCCTTCGGGGCGCGCCCGTCCTGAAGGGGGTTCGCGGACGCCCGCCGGCCGACATCGAGGCGCTGGTCCACGTCATCGTGCGGCTGTCGCGGCTGATGGCCGAATGCCCCGAGATCGCCGAACTGGACATGAATCCCGTGATGGTCCATGCGCAGGGGGCGTCGGTCATCGACGTGCGAATCGCGCTTCAGTAGATCTTCACGACATCGCAGCCTGGGTAGTAGTGCTTCAGGATGGTCTCGTAGTCCTGCCCGGCCTGCGCCCGACCGATGGCGCCGACCTGGCACATGCCGACACCGTGCCCGAACCCGGCGCCTCGGAACCTGAAGGCCGGACGCCCATTCTCGACCGTGCGGTCGTAGACGAACAGCGAGCTGCGCAACCCGTCGAATGCCTTCCGGATTCGCAGTTCGGGCTGCAGGACCACGGAACCGGCCTCTCCGATCACCTCCAGGCGCGTGATGCGTCCCGACGCTCCGCGCTGCAGGATCTTCAGTTCCCGCAACGCACCCGGGTCCTTGCCCGTGTGTTCGACCACCCCGGAGCGCATCCGGTCGATCGTCACGGTCTTGGTCCAGCGATAACTGTCCTTGCCGTAGCGCGTCGAGCCGCAGTAGGCCGGCGGCGGGCGATCGATGAACGCCGCGACGGCCTCCTCGGTCACGCCGTCCGCATAGACCGACGCATCCGCGGGCACATCCGGCACGCCGGCAAGGTAGGGATGCCCCGAGCCCTGCCAGACCAGGCCCCCGGTCTCGGTATGGCCGCCGCAGTTCGACGAATAGACCGAATCCACCAGGCCGTTGCCAAAGAACGCCATCCGCCCCCGGGTCTCGTCCACCGCGCGATTGGTTCGGGGATTTTCCCGGCCCATACCCTTGTACACCTGGCAATGGACATCCGCGCAGACCATGTAGGGATCGGCGGTGTGGCGGTTGCCCAGCTTCGCGAACAGCTCGCCCCGAGCGCAGGTGGCCTGGACCTTCAGCGCCTCCATCGGCGAATCGACGTAGATCTCGGAGGGCACCAGTCCCTTCAGCATCGTTTCGGCATCCACGGCATTGACCGCCGCCAGCCGCCCGTCACGATCGGGCGTCAGAATCAGGTGCCCACGGTATCGGCGATCCTCCCGTCCGTGCCAGGCGAACCCCTTTCCGTACTCGACCCGATGCACCTGGAGAACGCCCGATTGCGGCGCCACCGCGACCATCCCCGGGAACGCCATTTCCGCGGTCTGCCCCTCGCAGCGCACCCGAACCACCCCGTCCGGTCGCTCGACGACCTCCTGGAAGTACTCCAGCGTCGAAACCCCGCTGCTGGCCGCCAGTTCCGTCCGTCGTGCCTGTGCCGCCGCCGCATCCTCGTGGGGACGGTCCTCGACCAGGGTCAACGTCCGGTTGTCCAGCACCCGCCCGAAGAACCCGAAGACGCTGCCCCGCTCGAAGGTCCGCACCGCCAGCCCCTTCGCCTCCCACGCATCCCGAGCCCGACGCACCGCATCCAGGTCGCGGGCATCGACGCGCTCCAGCGCGACCCAATGCCGGATTCGCGCCGCCCGACCGTTGTCCAGGGTGGCCGTGCAGTCCATCGGCCCACGCCCCAACGTGACCCGCGGCCCCCCCTCGCCCTCCGACAGGAAGGTCAGCGGCCCGGAAGAGGAGAACCGGATCGAGGGTTCGCCCTCCATGATCAGTACGGTCACGATCGGCACATGGTCGGCGGTGAACAGGAACTTGGTGGCAAACAGCAGCGCCGTGCGATCCTGGCGCGTCATGTCCTCGCCCTCGCCGGGCACCGCGCGCGCGGACGCCCCCCACGCAAGCATGACCGCGACGGCAAGAACCGAACCGGAACCTCGGAGCGCGTACGACAAGTCGAACCTCCCTCCACCGCCCGCAATCGTGGGCGGCGCCCGATCTTCACCGCCCCCGTCGGACCTTGTCAAAACAGAATTCGACCGGGAAACGCCGCGGCGGCACGGAAGCGAGAATATGGAAGACGGAAGAGCCCGGATACGCAGAGGGCGCCCGAAGGCGCCCTCGCGTGCCGGTGGAAGGAAAGAAGGACTACTCGGTCTCGTTGTCGAAGTACATCGCCGAAGCGTTGACCGCCGAGCATTCCGCGTACTGGGCCTTCGGGTCACCGAAGATCAGCCGCTGGAAGGTGGACATCTCGCCGTCGCAGTCCAGGTCGGCGTGCGCATTGGCCGTCGCCTGGGCGGTCTGCAGGGTGCCGCCGTTCGACGAGTAGCTGTACACGAAGTAGACCTCGTCCGTGATCTGGAAGGTCAGGGCCGCCCAGGTCTTCTCGTTCCACGCATTGGAGTTCGAGTCGCAGCGACCGTCGGCGTTCTTGTCCAGGTTCGCGTCGCAGCAGGTGCCGCCGGGGGTCAGGCCCTGGGTCGTCGGGAACTGGCAGTAGATCTTGGAGCCCGTGTTGGTGACGCGCGGGGTCGTGTAGTACGAGGACGAGCCCTTCACGATCTTGTCCAGTTCGTCGACCGCTTCCGTCGTCTTGGCGCGCCGCATGTACTTGATGAACGCGGGCACGGCGATGACGGCCAGGATGCCGAGGATGGCCACGACGACCATCAACTCGACGAGCGTGAAGCCCTTGAAGTTGAACTTACGAAAACGAGCCAGCATGTTACCCTCCTCTTGAAATCAACCGGCCGCCCGGACCCGAGCGACTCCCAACCGAGAACGCCCGCTCTCTCCCGAGCCACGTCCCGTTCGCCCCCTGTTATCTGCAATCACCGTGCCATACCCATAACCACCAATAATCCAGCACTTTTGCATTCACCCCCACCTGTTCGAGCCGTCGATCGACAAAAAGGGGCGGCCGGGAGTGACAAGTTTTGTCAGCGCACGCCGTTCGACCTGGGCCCGCCGTCACGCCGATCCGGGCCCATCGGGGACCGCCCCGCAAGGCTTTACGGAGCCGGCGCCCTATAGCATGATCGGCAGGTCGTGCCGGAGGACGAGCCATGAAGCTGGCCGTGATCGGGGGTGGGTCCACCTACACGCCCGAGTTGTTCGAGGGCCTTGTGCAGCGACAGCAGGAGCTGGCACTCCACGAGGTGGTGCTTCACGACATCGACCCCGAGCGCCTGACGCCCGTGGCCGGCTTCTGCCGCCGAATGGGCGAGGCCATGGGGGCGCGGTTCGCCCTCAACGACACGACGGACCTGGACGACGCGGTGCGCGATGCCGCCTTCGTGATCATCCAGATTCGCGTCGGGGGTCAGGCCGCCCGCCACCGCGACGAGTCCGTGCCGATGGCTCATGGCCGCATCGGGCAGGAGACGACGGGCGCCGGGGGCTTCTGCAAGGCGGTCCGGACCATTCCGGAGGTGCTGCGGATCGCCGGGCGCGTCCGGATGCTCGCGCCGGGCGCCTGGATCATCAATTTCACGAATCCTTCGGGCCTGGTCACCGAGGCGCTGCTGGAACACGGCAAGGTCCGCACCATCGGCCTGTGCAACATTCCGATCGAGATGCGGATGCAGGCCGCCCAGGCGCTGGGAGTCCACCCGGATCTGGTCGAGCTGGACTACGCCGGCCTGAACCACCTGGGATGGATCCGTGGAGTCCGCGTGGCCGACAACGACATCACCCGGCAGGTGCTTGCCTTCTTTGAGGGCGGCGAAGGCCCGGCGAACATCCCCGACATCGACTACCCGCCCGGGTTCATCGCCGCCCTGGGCATGATCCCGTCGCCCTACCTGCGGTACTACTACTCCGAGGATCGGGTGTTGGCCGAGCTGCGCGCCCAGCCTCGGACACGGGCCCAGGTCGTGATGGAGCTGGAGGAGCGCCTTTTCGCCATCTATCGGGACCCGGCCCAGAACACCAAGCCGGTCCTGCTGGACCTTCGCGGCGGAGCATGGTATTCCCGGGTCGCCCTGGACGTCATCGCGGGGTTGTTGTCGCCGACCGGGCGGCGCGAGGTCGTCAATACGCGGAACGAGGGGGCGCTTCCCGACCTGCCGGAGGACGCGGTGGTCGAGGTTCCGGCGCTCCTGTCGGCCCACGGCGTCCGAACGCTGCCCGCCGCCCCCCTGCCCGAGCAGGCCATCGGGCTGGTTCGGCGCGCGAAGGCGTACGAGCGGCTGACCATCCGGGCGGCGATGACCCGTTCCCGGGCGGCCGCGCTGTCGGCGCTGGTGGCGAACCCACTGGTCCGAACGGTGGATGCGGCGCAGGCGATCCTGGGCGACGTGATCGCGAACGGCGACTTCGATCCGGTGGATTGAGGCGCCCTGCCCCGCCACGGGGCGCTGGATCTTCCTGGAATCTGCCCCCCGGCTTCGGGGGGTTCTCTGGTGCGGGCTCGGACCCGCGTGGATGGTGGAGCAATGGAGAAGCTGGCACTGTTCGGTGGCACCCCGGTTCGTACGGAACCCTTCGCGCCCTGGCCCACGTTCGACGATCGCGAGCGGCAGTACCTGGCGGCCGCCCTCGAATCGCGCCGTTGGGGCGGCTACCCGTACCCGTCCCCGATGTCGATGGAGTTCGGGCGCCGGTTCGCCGAATACCACGGCGCGAAGTACTGCCTGCCGGCGGCCAACGGCACCGTGACGCTCGAGATCGCGCTGCACGCGGCGGGCCTGAAGGCCGGGGACGAGGTGATCGTGCCCGCGCTGACCTTCGCGGCGACGGCGGCGGCCGCGGTTCGCCAGAATGGCGTGCCGGTCTTCGTCGATCTGGAACCCCGCAACTATTGCATGGATCCCGAGGCCTTCGAGGCGGCCATCACGCCGAAGACCAAGGCGGTCATTCCGGTCCACCTGGGCGCCTCGATCGCGGACATGGACCGGATCATGGAAATCGCCCGCAAGCACGGGCTGGTGGTCATCGAGGACTGCGCGCACGCCCACGGCGGCCAGTGGCGCGGCCAGGGCGTCGGCTCGATCGGCGACATGGGCTCGTTCAGCTTCCAGTCGTCCAAGCTGATGACGTCCGGCGAGGGCGGCTGCATCACGACCAGCGACGACATCCTGCGGCAGAAGTGCATGAGCCTGATCAACTGCGGTCGCAAGGAGCCGGGCTACGACGGCTTCGAAGAGCAGCTGTTCACGGGCAACTACCGGCTGTCGGACCTGCAGGTCGCGGTGCTGATGGGCCAGATGGACCGCCTGGACGAGGTCACGGCCAAGCGTGCCGAGATGCATGCGTACTTCAAGCAGGTCCTGCACGCCGAGGTCCAGGGACTGCGGGTGCTGGACACGGACCCGCGGACCACGCGACTGAGCGCGTACCAGACGATCATGAAGTTCGACAGCGAGGCGTTCGCCGGCATCCACCGGGACCGGTTCCTGGAGGCGCTCGAGAAGGAGGGCGTGGACCTGGACGGGCCGTTCTACATCCCGCTGTACCACATCCCGATCATGAACGCGACGTCGGACGAGTACCCGGAACTGCGCGCGCGCTACGGGGACGGCATCCTGTCGGCCACCGACATCTCGTGCCCGGTCGCCGAGAAGGCGGCTTACGAGGAAGCGGTGTGGATGCACTATCCGCACCTGTCGGGGACGAAGAAGGACGTCGAGGACATCGTCGCCGCGATCGCCAAGGTCCAGCGCCTGGCGGGCGACCTGCGCTGAGGCGCCGGCCGGGGCCGGTCAACGACTACCACCCATCGGGGGAAGGCCATGAGCGAGAAGCGAATCGGGTTCGGGCTGATCGGTTCGGGATTCATCTCGAAGACGCACCTGGACGCGCTGCGAACGGTTCCGGGCGTCGAGGTCGTCGCCATCGCG
>JARKOL010000218.1 GCA_029975745.1 Myxococcota bacterium
TCGTGGGAGAGCCTACCTCGCAGATCAACTGCATCGGGCATCGACGTCGATCGTCCTCAACATCGCGGAAGGAGCGGGGGAGCGTAGCCGAGCAGACAAGGCCCGTTTCTACCGATTCGCCAGTCGTTCGGCCACGGAGTCCGCCGCGATCCTGGACATCTGCTCCACCCCCGAACTCGGCGAAGCCACACTGCGTCAGCACGGTCGTCAACAGCTCGTTCGTGTGATCCAGATGCTCGTTCGTCTGGGTCAGAGCCTGGAGTGACGGGTCACGTTGACGGGTACGGGTACGGCCACGGCGGCAGTCCTGCGGCCTGCCGAACTACAGAATGTACCGGCTCAGGTCGTCATCCTGCAGGATGTCGCCCAGGCGCTCGCGTACGTAGGTTGCGGTCAGGGGGATGGCGCGTCCAGGCAGATCCGGCGCGTGGAACGACAGGTCTTCCAGCACCTTTTCAAGCACGGTGTGCAGCCGCCGCGCGCCGATGTTCTGGTGGCGCGCGTTCAGGTCCGCCGCGATCTCGGCGATGGCATGGACTCCGTCCTCCTGGAAGTCCAGCCGGACCCCCTCGGTCGCCATCAAGGCCTCGTACTGTCGAACCAGGCTGTTGTCCGGCTCGGTCAGGATGCGGACGAAGTCGGCGCGGGTCAGGGCGGACAGTTCGACCCGGATGGGAAATCGTCCCTGAAGCTCAGGAATCAGGTCGGACACCTTCGAGATATGGAAGGCACCCGCGGCGATGAACAGGATGTGATCGGTGCTGACGACGCCGAACTTCGTGGTGACCTGGGTCCCCTCGACGATGGGCAGCAGGTCGCGCTGGACCCCCTCGCGGGAAACGTCCGGGCCGTGCGCGGACTCGCGCCCCGCGACCTTGTCCATCTCGTCAATGAAGATGATGCCGTTGTTCTGGGCCCGGTCCAGTGCCTCCCGGTTGATCTTGTCGGGGTCCAGCAGCCGGTCGCGCTCCTCGCCCTCGAACACGACCAGCGCCTCGCGGACGACCATCTGGCGCGTCCGGGTCTTGCGGGGCATCAGGTTGCCCAGCATGTCCTGGAACTGCAGGCCGACCTCTTCCATGCCCGCGTTGGAAAAGATGTTCATCATCGGGACGCCGGCCTCGGCGACCTCGACCCGGAGGGGCCGGTCGTCCAACTCGCCCGCGTGCAGGCGTGTCCGGAGGGTCTCGCGAGGCTCGGGCGCCACGGGATCCTGCTGGGAGGCCAGCGCATCCAGGACGCGCTCCTCGGCCTGGGCCTTGGCGCGGACGGCCACCTTCTCGGATTCCTCGGCGCGCACCATGTTGACCGCGAAGGCCACCAGGTCCCGCACCATGCCCTCGACGTCGCGTCCGACGTACCCCACCTCGGTGTACTTGCTGGCCTCGACCTTGATGAAGGGCGCGCCGGCCAGCCGGGCAAGGCGTCGCGCGATCTCGGTCTTGCCCACGCCGGTGGGGCCGATCATCAGGATGTTCTTCGGCGTGATCTCGTCCGCGAGCGGTCCTTCCACCTGGCGTCGTCGCCATCGGGTGCGCAGCGCGATCGCGACCATGCGCTTGGCCTCGGCCTGGCCCACGATGTACCTGTCCAGTTCGGCCAGGATCTGGCGGGGCGTCAGTTCGCTTTCGGGGCGGGTCATTCCAGTTCCTCCACGGTGATGGCCGTGTTCGTGTAGATGCAGATGCCGGCGGCGATCTCGAGGGCGGTGGTGGCGATCGTCCGGGCCGGCAGCTCGGTGTGTCGCAGCAGGGCGCGAGCCGCCGCCAACGCGTAGGCCCCGCCGCTGCCCACCGCGATCACGCCTTCCTCGGGTTCGACGACGTCCCCGGAGCCGGTCAGCAGGAACGTGCGGTCCCGATCGGCCACGATCAACAGCGCATCCAGTCGGCGCAGCATCCGGTCCGTCCGCCACTCCTTGGCCAGTTCCACCGCGGCGCGCGCCAGGTTGGCGTTATGGTCCTTCAGCTTGGCCTCGAATCGCTCGAACAAGGTGAACGCGTCCGCGGTCGATCCGGCGAACCCCGCCAGGACGCTGCCGCCGCCGACCCGTCGCACCTTGACGGCATTCGACTTCAGGACGGTGTTTCCCAGGCTGACCTGGCCGTCGCCCGCGATCACGGTCCTGCCGTCGCGTCGGACGGCCAGGATGGTCGTTCCGTGCATTCCGGCGTCCCGGACGGGTTGGGTTTCGGACATCGCGATCCTCCCGCGGCCGTGCTTCGGCCGCCCTAGTCCCTGGCCCGGGGGTGGGCCCGATCGTAGACCTCCTGCAGCCGGGCCAGCGTGACGTGCGTGTATCGCTGGGTCGTGGCCAGTCGGGCGTGGCCCAGCAGCTCCTGGATGTCTCGCAGATCGGCGCCGCCCTCCAGCAGGTGCGTCGCGAACGTGTGGCGCAACGCGTGGGGGTGGACGTGCCGAGCCAGCGCGACCCGATCCACGGCCCCGTCGATGATCCGCGCGACCTGGCGCACCGTCAACCGGGTGCCGCGCTGGCCCAGGAACAGCGCTTCCTGGACGCGTCCCCGGGGCAGCAGTCGGGGCCGGACCTCCAGCCACGCATCCAGAGCGGCCAGAGCCTTCGAGCCGATGGGGACGACCCGCTCCTTGCGCCCCTTGCCGGTGACGATCGCCTGTCCCTGGGCGCGATCGACGTCGTGTACGTCCAGACCGGTCAGTTCCGATACGCGGAAGCCGCCGGCGTACAGCATTTCCAGGATGGCGCGATTGCGGGTCCCCAGGTCGGTGGTGTCGTCGGGGGCCAGCAGCAGGGCGAACATCTCGTCCACGGGCAGGAAGTCGGGCAGGCGCTGTTCCTGTTTCGGGCCGCGCACGCCGGCCCACGGGTTGCGGGCCACCCGGCCGCGGCGCTTCCAGAATCGGTAGAGGCAACGAACCGCCGCCAGCTTGCGGGCGATGGTGGCGGGTGCGTGGTGGCGGTGCAGCGTGGCAAAGAACGCCTCGACCGCGGGCCTGCCGGCGTCGAACGCGTCATGGCCGCCGTGCCGCAGGATGCCGAACAGTTCGATGCAGTCGTTTCGGTACGCGGCCAGCGTGTGGGGCGAGGCGCTTCGGGACACCTCCATCCAGGCCAGGAACTCGTCCAGGCCCTGCACCCAGGTCGCTGGCAGGCCCGCGGTCGCGGTCGCGTCGCCGGAGGTCTGTTTGTCGGACTTGCCGCGCGTCATTGCCTGTTCCCGAGGGGCGTCCAGCCGTCGGAACGCTACCACAGACGTCGTGAGGTGGGTAGGCAGGTCCCGGATCGGCGCTATACTCGCCGGGTCCGATGGAAGGAGGATTCCCATGAGCGGACCCGCGAAGCCCCCGGCCCCGTCGATCCCGGTGAAGGTGCGCGACGAGGTCGCGGCCGGCGTCTATTCGAACAACATGTTCGTGGCGCACACCCGCGAGGAGTTCGTGATGGACTTCCTGGCGAACTACATGGGCCAGCCGGTCCTGAACGCCCGGGTCGTCACCAGTCCCGGCCACATGAAGCGCATCGTGCGGGCACTGGCGGACAACGTCGCCAAGTACGAGGCGCAGTTCGGGCCGATTCCCGACCCGGCTCCGCCCAAGAAGGCCGGCAAGGTGGTGGTGAACTGACATGGCGGATTCGTCGGTGCCGGACTACCTGGTGAACGCCGCGGCGCGTCCCCACTGGGAGCGTATCGGGGTGCGACGGCGATTCGGCCTGTGCGTCCCCCTGTTTTCGTTGCGCAGCGAGCGGGGATGCGGCGTGGGCGACGCGGCCGACCTTGCGGACCTGTGTCCCTGGCTGGCGGCCGCGGGCATCGACGTCGTCCAGTTGCTGCCGATCAACGACGCCGGCATCGACGGGATGCCGTATTCGGCGCTGTCGGCCTTCGCGCTGGACCCGATCTACATCGCCCTGGATCGGATCCCCGGGATCCGGGAGCACCGGGACTTCCTGGACGCGGTCGGGCGTGTCGGCGCCGAACTGAACGCGGCGTCCTACGTCGATTACCCGCGGGTTCGACGGACCAAGACCGCGCTGCTGGAACAGGCGTTGGGACTGCTGGACGGCCCGGAACTGGGCGGCGCGCTGGCGGCGTTCCAGCAGGCGAATCCCTGGCTCGACGACTACCTGGCCTTTCGCGTCATCAAGGAAGTCGAGGGCTTCGCGTCCTGGGAGTCGTGGCGGGATCGCTGGCGGGGCAACGATGCCCTCGCGCAGGTCCAGGCACGCCATCCGGACCGGGTCCGCCTGCATCTTTTCGCCCAGTGGGTCCTGGACGGCCAGTTCCAGGCGGCGCGCGTCGAGGCCGAGCGCCATGGCCTGCTGATCGAGGGGGACATCCCCATCCTGGTCGCCCGGGACAGCGCGGATGTCTGGCGTCGGCCTGATCTGTTCCGGCTGGACGTCAGCGCGGGTGCGCCTCCGGACATGTACGCGCAGGATGGCCAGAACTGGGGCTTTCCGACCTACAACTGGCCGGCTCACCAGGCCGAGGGCGACGCCTGGTGGCGGGCGCGCCTGCGCCATGCCCAGCGCTTCTATCACCTGTACCGGATTGACCACGTCGTGGGCTTCTTCCGGATCTGGACGATTCCCTCGGGCGAGCGGACCGGGCGAAACGGCTGGTTCGAGCCCTGGAACGAGGCGGTCTGGGGCGACCACGGACGTCGGGTGTTGAGGATGATGCTGGACGCATCCCGGATGCTGCCGCTGGCCGAGGATCTGGGGACGATTCCGGACATCTGCCGCCAGACGCTGGCGGAACTGGGCATCTGCGGCTTCAAGGTCCAGCGTTGGGAGAAGCGCTGGCACGGCGATCGTCGCTTCATTCCGCCCGGCGACTACCTGCCGCTGTCGATGGCGACGCTTTCGACGCACGACTCCGAGATCCTGGCCCAGTGGTGGGCCGAGAATCCGGACGAGCGGCGCGAGCTGGCCGCCCTGATCGGTTTCGACGGCGAACCTCCGGCGGTGCTGGGACCGGAACTGCACCGGCACATTCTGCGGTGGATTCGCGGGGCGGGATCGCTGTTCGTCGTGCTGATGCTCCAGGAACTGCTGGGCGCTCACGGGCGGCTTCCCGGCGACCCCGCGAGCCATCGGATCAACCTGCCTGGACAGGTCCTGCCGACCAACTGGACCTGGCGCAGCCCCCTGACGATTCGTGAGCTGATCCAGGACACCGACATGACCGCCTCGATCCGCGACATCTCGCGGGAGCAGGGGGGGGCGCACGGCCCGTTCGGTTCGGACGGATTGTGACAAGGTCGGCTGTATCATTTCTTGACATTCGCGCACTTCCTGCGTAGTTTTCGATCGGGTTCTTTGTCGGTGCTTTCGTGGACGCCAAGGTCGTTGAAGTCGTGCTCCAGGGACGGTCGTTCACACTGAAGACCGAGGGCGACTCGGCCGAGCTGGCCGCGGCCGCGGGGCTGCTGAACGAGCGTCTGGACGAACTGTCCGGTGCCTCGGGACTGCCCCCGCATGCGACGGCGCTGCTGACCGGCCTGGACCTGGCGACCGAACTGATTCGCGAGCGGGCGGCGCTGTGCGACGTGCGCGAGAAGATCCGCACGAAGTCGCGATGGATGCTGGACCTGCTGGAAACGGCCAGCCAGGAAGCGGGAATCGGGGACAACCCTCCGGAAGGGAGGGATGAGCATATAGATCCGGTGCCAATGAAATGATTTCGGGCTTGTCGGGCCGTGGTTCTCTTTGCTGAACAAGGGTGATTCTGGCTGAAGGAGGTTGTTTCCCGGTCCGACAGGATGCAGTTTCCGAGGTCGATGTTTCGCGACCGCGAACGGGGTGAGGGCCCGCAGGGGCGCCGTGTCGCGGTCGATCCGGTGTCCGCTCATCCCGTGCGCTCGCACACCCTTCCCCAGTTGTCCGAACGTGGAGTTCATTGTTTTTCCGGACGCCCGCGCGGATCAAGGCGCGGGGTCGCCGTCTTGTCGGGCGGCGCGGTCCGGTGGCGCGTGGTGGAGGACGGAACATGAGCGCACATCCCCTGATGCTCGTGCTTGCGGTCTTCCTGGGACTGGCGGCCGGTGCGGTCGTCACTTTCCTGGTGCTGAAGCGGTCCTTCCAGGAACGGTTCGGCGATGCCGAGAAGGTGGCGGCGCAGCGGGTGTCCGAGGCCAAGGCGGGTCTGGAGGACGCGCTGGCCGAGGCACAGAACCAGCTCCGGGGAGCCGAGAAGCGCGCAAGAAACCTGGAAGCGGAACTCAAGGACGCGCGAGCGGAGACCGAGCGACGCGAGGAGCGGCTGAACAAGCGCGAGGAGACGCTGGAGCGCAAGAACGAGACGATGGCGGCTCGGGAGACCGAGGTGTCGCGTCGCGAGCGCGCGGTGACGACCCGCGAGACGGCCCTGGCCGAGGCCGAGAAGGAGAAGGAGCGGCTGGTCCAGGAGGCGCGAACCACGCTGGAGCGAGTGGCCGGCATGAGCCAGGAGGAGGCGCGACGCCTTCAGACCGAGAAGATCCTGGACGAGGTGAAGTTGTCCGCGGCTCGCCAGATCAAGATGGTCGAGGAGGAGGCGAAGGACGAGGCCGAGAAGCGGGCCAAGCGGATCGTCGGCATCGCCATCATGCGCTACGCGGGCGAGTTCACGAACGAGCGCACGGTGTCCGTGGTCAACCTGCCCAGCGAAGAGATGAAGGGCCGCATCATCGGCCGCGAAGGGCGCAACATCCGGGCGTTCGAGGCCGCGACCGGCATCGACGTGATCATCGACGACTCTCCCGACACCGTGACGCTGTCCGGGTTCAACCCGGTCCGGCGCGAAATCGCCCGCACCTCGCTCGAGAAGCTGATGCAGGACGGGCGCATTCATCCGTCGCGCATCGAGGAAATCGTCGAGAAGGCGACCAAGGAAGTCGAACAGAAGATCAAGGAGGCCGGCGAGGAGGCGTTGTTCCAGTTGGCGCTGGGCACGATGCATCCGGAACTGGTCAAACTGGTGGGACGGATGCGCTACCGCACGTCCTACGGCCAGAACGTCCTGAACCACAGCATGGAGGTCGGGTTCCTGTCCGGGCTGATGGCCTCGGAACTGGGCCTGCCGGTCAAGGAGGCGCGTCGCGCCGGCCTGCTGCACGACCTGGGCAAGGCGGTCGATCACGAGGTCGAGGGGCCGCACGCGCTGGTCGGTGCGAACATCGCCCGGAAGTTCGGCGAGTCGGCCGAGGTGGTCCACGCCATCGCGGCGCACCACGAGGAAGAGAAGCCCTTGACCCTGCTGGCCCACATCGTCACGGCGGCGGATGCCATTTCGGGCGCCCGTCCCGGCGCACGGCGTGAAAGCCTGGAAAACTACGTCAAGCGACTGCAGGACCTCGAGGCGATCTCGAACTCGTTCCAGGGGGTCGATCGGTCCTTCGCCATCCAGGCGGGACGCGAGGTTCGCGTCATGGTCGAGCACGCCCGGGTGTCCGATGAGGGCGCCTCGGTGCTGGCCAGGGACATCGCCCGGAAGATCGAGGAGAAACTGTCGTACCCCGGCCAGATCCGGGTGTGCGTGATCCGCGAGACCCGCGCGGTGGACTACGCGAAGTAGCCGCCGGGCGGACCGACGATTCCTTTCGTAGCGGGGATGCCGATGCACGATGACCCCGAAATTCGCGCGGCGCTGGAACGCCTGCTGGCGGGATCCGTCCAGTGCGAGACGCCCGCGCACCTGGCGGGCAAGCTGGTCCGCGCCCGGGAGCAGGGGCGGCCGCTGACGATCAAGGCCGGATTCGATCCCACGGCGCCGGACCTGCACCTGGGCCACACGGTGGTCCTGAACAAGATGCGGACATTCCAGGACATGGGACATCGCGTGGTGTTCGTCGTCGGGGACTTCACCGCCCTGATCGGCGACCCCACCGGGCGAAACGAGGCGCGCAAGCCGCTGTCGCCCGAGCGCATCGCCGAGCACGCCGAAACCTACACGGCGCAGGTCTTCAAGGTGCTGGATCCGGCGCGCACCGTGGTCCGGTTCAACTCGGAGTGGCTGCGCCCCCTGGGCGCCGAGGGGCTGATCCGACTGGCCGCGAAGTACACCGTCAGTCGGATGCTGGAGCGCGACGACTTCAAGAAGCGGTTCGCGGACCAGGCGCCCATCTCGGTCCACGAGTTCCTGTACACCCTGTTGCAGGCGTACGACAGCGTGTCGCTGGATGCGGACGTCGAACTGGGCGGCTCGGACCAGTTGTTCAACCTGCTGGTGGGGCGGACAATCCAGCGCGACTATGGCCAGGAGCCCCAGGTCGTACTGACGATGCCGCTGCTGGAGGGCACCGACGCCAAGCGGGTGGATGGCGTGCTGGTCGGTGCGAAGATGTCCAAGTCCCTGGGCAACTACGTCGGGGTCAACGAGCCGCCGAACGAACAGTTCCTGAAGCTGATGGCGATCTCGGACGACCTGATGTGGCGGTACTTCCAGTTGCTCAGTCGCAGGCCGCCGGACGAGGTGGCGCGGTTGCAGGCGGACTGCAGGTCCCATGCGGTGAATCCCCGGGACGTCAAGGAGTCCCTGGCGTTCGAGCTGGTGGCGCGGTTCCATGGCGAGCCGGCCGCGGCCGAGGCGCGGGACGCCGCGAACCGCTGGCTTCGCGAGCGGACCGTGGTCGCGCTGGACGAGGTCGAGGTCCAGGCGCCCGCCGAGGGCGTCGCCGTGCCGAACGCGATCCGCGACCTGGGCTGGGCCGAGGGCACCGGCGAGGTGCGCCGCCGGATGGCCGAGGGGGCCGTCCGGATCGATGGCGAACGGGTGACCGAGCCTCGGCACATGCTGCTGCCGGGACATGCCTACGAAATCCACTACGGTCGGAAGAAGGCCGCGAAGGTCCGGGTCGTTGCCGGCTAGGTCCGGCAGGGGCCCACGCCGGGCGCCGCCATGATTCGCTGCTCCTCGGTCCGCATTCTGCGAGTCTGGGCCGGGCGGTGGTGGTCGTGGCCCATCAGGTGCAGCAGGCTGTGGACGAACAGGAACACCACCTCCTCGACCAGCGGATCGCATTGTGGCGGCAGGTCGGCGGACAGGTGGACCGGCCCCTGTTCCCGGGCGCGTTCCAGCGAGATGACGATGTCCCCCAGGTAGTCGCCCGCGAAGCCGGCGCCTTCACCTTCGTCGGCGGGGAACGACAGACAGTCGGTGGGCCGATCGATGTCGCGCCACTCGCGATTCAACCGACGGATGGCCGCGTCGGACACCAGGGTCAGCGTCGTTTCGCGGGACTCGACGCCGGCGGCCCGGAGTGCCGCCTCCAGGCGCGGGCGAACCGTGGCCAGAGGGAACTGCACCTTTCGTTGGCGGTTCAGGATGTCCAGCGGCATCGGGGACCTCCGGGCGTCAGGACTCGGCAGGGCGCGGGGGCTCGGTCGCAGGCGGTTGCAGGCGCGCGCGCTCGGCCCCGTAGGCCCGGATGATCGACTGGACCAGCGGGTGCCGCATGACATCCCGGTCGTCGAATTCGCAGACGCCAATGCCCGGCACGCCATCCAGGACGCGGCGCGCGTGCTCCAGTCCGGACGGGCGATCCGGCGGCAGATCCGTCTGGGTGATGTCGCCGGTGACGACCGCCTTCGAGTGGTACCCCAGCCGCGTCAGGAACATCTTCATCTGCTCGATGGTGCAGTTCTGGGCCTCGTCCAGGATGATGAACGCGTCGGACAGGGTGCGTCCGCGCATGAATGCCAGGGGAGCGATCTCGATCTGGCCGCGTTCGATCAGCTTCTGGCCGCGCTCCGCGTCCAGCAGGTCATACAGGGCGTCATACAGGGGTCGCAGGTACGGGTTGACCTTCTCGACCAGATCGCCGGGCAGGAAGCCAAGGCGTTCGCCCGCCTCGACCGCGGGACGCGTCAGCACGATGTGCTTGACCTGCCGGGACAGCAGGGCCTGGATTGCCGTGGCCATGGCCAGGTAGGTCTTGCCGGTGCCGGCGGGGCCGATGGCGAAGACCAGATCGTGGCGGGCCATCTCGGCAAGGTAGTCCTTCTGGCGCGGCGTGCGGGGAATGACCCGGCTTCCCGGCGCCAACTGGACCTGCGCGGCGGCGGCATCGACCAGGGACTGCGAGGGATCGCTGCCCAGGATCGACACGGCTCGGTCGATGTCCCCAATCGTCACGGGGTGGCCCTGGCGGGCGATCTTGTACAGTTGATGCAGCACGGACTCGGCGGTTTCCAGCGCGGGAATCGGGCCGTTCAAGGTGACCTGATTGCCCCGGATCAGGATGCCAAGACCCAGGCGCCCTTCGAGCCGTTTCAGATGTTCGTCGTGCGGGCCGCACAGCGTCCCGAAGGCGTCCAGGTTCTCGAAGGTCAGGGTCTTCTTGCTAGCGACCGTCCTGGACATTCGCCTCCTGGGGCTTCCGGGTGGAAGCCGGTGCGACCGGGTCCGCCTGAAGCAGGAACTCGCCATCGATCGCGAACGTCGCCGCGGCGCGGACATCGGACGGGGCCACCAGCCCCTCGTCCAGCAGATCCTGGAAGGAGCCGGGACGTTCCCGATACATCAGGTCATACAGTCGGATGGCGCCGACCAGACGGTCCTGGGACGCGGCGTCCGCCAGCGTTCGGAAGGGGTTGCGGATGGCGGCCTCGGTCGCGGCCCGCGACCACGAGGACGACGCGGTGCCTGCCAGCGAGAGCACCAGGCCGATCAGGGCGGCGGTCGCGACGGACATGGCCCCGATTCGCAGGATCGCCGACCGGCGCCCGCGGGCAAGGCGCGGCGTCGAGCCCTCCGACGGTCGCTGCTGGATATGGCCGGATTCGACCATCGCGGCCAGGGAGCGGGCGACCGAGAAGTTCGACTGGCACGTGATGGACCCGAGGTCCGCCACGGTGCGTCGCCCATCCAGGAAGAAGTACACCTGGCGCTCGGCGGGACCCAGCGTCAGTCCCTCCCAGGTCTCGCGTTCCTGGCGCACGTCTGCGGTGCGCACGAAGACGGCCTCGGGTGAGGGGACGCGCCGACGAATCGGGCCGAACTCGCTGTTCCGGCGCATCGCCTCCTTCAGCAGGAACGGGATTGGCAGCGAGCAGGATTCCTTGCCGGTGGGGCCGTGGCCGGCGATCCAGTCCTCGTCAATCAGGACGTCCCGGTCCAGCATCAGTTCCAGGACGGTTTCGCTGTGCAGCATCTCGCGGATGCGGGTCAAGGTGCCCGCCGTCACCAGATTCGCCGAGACCACCGCCTCGTCCAGCGGTTCGCCTCGCTTCTG
>JARKOL010000228.1 GCA_029975745.1 Myxococcota bacterium
CGCGATCCTGGTCATGGCCATCGAGGCGGCCTTCTCCCTGGGTGAAATCCCTGTCGACGGCGACCAGATCAGCTTCGCACGGGTGCGCATCCGGGTGGACACCAACGCCGGGGCCGCGGGCACCTACCGGGTGACCTACCCGTACGGCGTCAAGACCTTCGTCGTGGACGCCGCCACCGCCGGCGACCGGGCCATCAACGACACCGCGGACATCGGCATCCAGGTGGGCGCGTTCACCGGCGCGCTCAAGGGCGAGGTCGGCCCCTTCCTGCGTTGCGTCAACCCCGCCCCCCCGGCCGGGTTCCTGGGCGATCCCAACGTGGAGTGCACGGCCACGGGCAGCCCGACCAACACGAACCTGTTCAGGGTCGAGCGCATCAGCGGTCCGGCCGTCCCCGGCGGGGCCTTCGGCACGGCCGGCAACCCCTCCGAGGTGGTGGAGAGCACGGGCTTCAACATCATGGGCAAGTTGGCGACCAGGTTCGGCGCGTCCATGGATCAGGCGAAGTACACCCTGGGCCGCACCGGTTCGGGCAGGATCGACGTCCACGGCAGCAGCGCGCCCGGGCAGACCCTGAGCGCCTCCGCCCAGGGCGTCGCGGCGCCGGTCCAGTTGACGCCGGGCGCGGCCCCGTCCCCGGCCGAGAAGCACTTCGGCAGGGTGTTCTTCCAGGGCGGCGTGGTGCCCGCCAGCGTCGTCGTCCAGAACGTCACCGACAACCCTCCGACGGCGAGCGTCACGGCTGCGCCCGTGGATGAGGTGAACATCACGCGCGCCCAGTACGTTCTCCAGGAGAACGTCACCGACCCGCAGGGCAAGCTGATCGTGACCGCCAGGTCGGGGGACCTGCTCAACGCCCCCGTGCTCACCGTCTACGACAGCGACGAAACGACCGTGCTGGGTGTGATGTCCGGCAACGCGCTGAACATCAACCTCGCCATCCCGACCTCGGAGGTCGTGGTCAAGTCCTCCAAGGGAGGATCGGACAAGGCGCGGGTGGAGTTCGTCAATTCCTGGGGCGCGCCTCCGCTCAACCTGCTGCTGAACGAATAACCCCGCTTCGGCCCGGCTCCCGCTCCGGCGGGAGCCGGCCCCCCAGGAGAACCGAATGGACCGCCGCCTCCAGTTCCGGGCAAGCGCCCTCTCCTCCATCCTCCTGACGGCCCTGTTCCTTTCTCCGGCCCTGCTCCACAGCCAGGAAGCGCCGGTCATCCCGCCGTCGCTCAAGACGATCACCCTCCCGGCGATTTCCGGCATCGACAGGTACATCAAGGACAACCAGGCCGCCATCCTTCTGGGCAAGGCCCTGTTCTGGGACATGCAGGTCGGCAGCGACGGCCTCATG
>JARKOL010000233.1 GCA_029975745.1 Myxococcota bacterium
TGACGGGATGGGCAGGTCGATGACGGGCTTGGGAAGGCTTTCGTTCAGGGGGATGTCCCAGTAGGGGTCGTGCTTCCGGGTGAACGCCTCCAGGCCGATTGTCTTCAGTTCGTCGAACGCGGCCAGGCACAGGGCCGGGGCCGCAGGGTAGCTCTTGTGGCTGAAGGTGGACAGGACGTGCTCGTACTGGTCCCGGGATAGGCCGTAGGCGTCCGCTACCGCCGCGTCGATCGCGGCACGCACGGACCACCGCGCGTCGTCCCCTTCCAGGACCGGCCATGTGAATGGCGGCGTAGACTCGCGCCAGGCATCGCCGACCTGCTCGTGCCACAGGGGCGCGTAGCCGGAGTGGTTACAGGTAAGGCGGAGTGCGGAGTGCGAAAGAAGGGATCGGATTTCCGAGGTCAGGTCGGGGACGGGCACGGTGTCCAGGAAGTTAAACGTCACATTCGCCGCGACCAACTGCCTCGTCAGCCAGTCGAACGAGTAGCAGTTCGCCAAGGCGATTGTCGCAAGCGGAGCCCATGACGGACGCGCCATCGGCACCTTCTCGGGAAGCGCGCTGTGGAAGAAGAGAATATTCGGCGGTGCCAGGAACGAGATGACCGTACGTTCATTCGTGGAACTTGCCTGCTGACGGAATGCCAATCGGAAGAATCTGGCCGCCTCGACGCGGTTCTCCTTGCCCTTCATGCTGTCGCAGGTCGTTCCAACCGTTGGCGCTTCGCCCCACAGAGGATCGAACTGATGGAAGTGCTCTCCCTTGCAAACAAGGAGAACCCTGGCCCGGTGCAATGAGGCATTCACGACCGGGTCCCTGGGATCCAGATTCGGCGTCACGGTTGCGAGATCCCGCAAAGGAGCCGTTCGATGCCTCTGCTTCGATGTGTGAAGTTCCTCCGTCGGCAGAATGCCCAATCGCTTGCGCAATTCCCCAAAGGTCCCGGCCCTCGATTGATACATGCGTTCAGCAATCGGGACAGCGGTCTGACCGCGAAGTTCCAGGAAGTTCAGTTGCCCACCTGTAGTGTGCTCCAGAAACGGAAGATCGTAGCGCAGTTGCCGGTCGTCGGAGTCCTGCGCAAACAACCAGTTGTCGTCGTGGAGGTAGAACGCGCACCGGAACTCGTCCGTCGGCCCGGGCCGGGCCGCGACCACCAACGCGAACTTGAAACTCGCATGGATCTCAAACAACTTCCGCAGGTTCTCGAACGAGTAGCACGTCTGGAGCGCCAGTTCCTGGAGGTACAGGTTCCGAAGACCCGTAGCGCCAACGTTGGCGTGGAAGGCTGAAGGAACAACGA
The DNA here is from genome assembly GCA_029975745.1 of Myxococcota bacterium. Lineage (GTDB taxonomy): Bacteria > Myxococcota_A > UBA9042 > DTJE01 > DTJE01 > DUVQ01. The sequence goes on from JARKOL010000233.1 coordinate 1,305, forward strand.
TTCCAACCCGCCCGCGCGAACCCGACGTCTCGGCCGCCCTTTCTGCGAACATTTGGTACATATCGGGGGTCGCTGCGGAGGCCTTGTCAGATTCGATATTGATGTGATGGAACAACGCCGACGCGCAGTTCTTGTAGACCGCAACCTCAGCGTCGTACGCTTCGCGAGCAGACCGAACGTCGGCATCCTTGTTGAGACGCTCAATTAGCGTCTTCAACGCCGCGTCGTCGGAGATCTCAAGAATGTCGAAATCGAAGTTGGCGAAGAACTCGCGATTCGAAGTGTCCAGGCCCTCCCACGGCGGGTTGCCAAGCACCACGTCGAACCCTGCCCGCTGTCCGGCCTTCCCGTCCGGATGGAACACCTCGGGAAAGGCCAGGTCGTATGCGAACGCGGGGACGGTCCGGCCGTCCAGGGCCAGGGCGAGCAGATCCGCCGCCGCGGAAGGCACATCCTCGACCCCGAGGCCCCGGGCAATCATGGCCCGCAGGCGCGGACGGTCCCCGAGGCTGTCGGGCAGGGTCCCGGTCGCCGCGACCGTTTCGACCAGGGCCGCGTACCCCGGGTCGTCACTCGCATCCGACCCGAGCATCACGCCGCCGGCCCAGGCTGCAGCCACGATGCGGAACGACGCCAGGGCCCGGTCAAGCGTCTCCTTCGCGACCCGTTTCGCCTCGACGTCGGCAAGGCTGACGCCGACGCTCTTCTCCAGTTCCGCAACGCCGGCCAGTGCGTTGCCCAGGGCCACGGTCAAACGGTCCGCAAGGCCCTGGCGGAAGATGTCCTGCACGGACTCCCGCGACCCGGGCAGGGTCAGGAGATGCTCGAAGAACGGTCCGGTCAGTGAATCGCCCACCACGAAGCGGTGGTCCAGGAACGTCAGCGGCAGGCCCTCGGCGTGGGCCTCGATCCACAGGGACAGTTTCGCCAGTTCGACGGCAAGGGGGTTCTTGTCCACGCCGTACAGGCAGTGCACGGCCACGAGGCGCCGGCACAGGGCCAGGGCCTTGAACTGCGACAGGCCGCTATCCTCGCCCTCGGGGGCCCGGGACGGCAGGTAGGCCAGGATCTCGTCCTCGGGGTCGGGCAGATCCTCGACACGGCGCCTCAACTCCCGGGCCTGGGCGAGAAGGGCGTTGCGCTCAGACGGTCCGGCCGCAGAAGGCGGCGTCGAGCCGCCGCACTCCAAGGCGCCTTCGGCGCGCCGTTCCAGATCCAGGGCGGCTTCGTCGGCCAGACGGCACGCCTCGTACAACTTGTCGCCCAGGAATCGACAGGCCTCGACCAGGAAGTGGCCCGAGCCCATGGCGGGGTCCAGCACGCGAAGTCTCAGGATCTCGCCGGGCCGGGGGTCGTCCACGGGGCTGCGTTCCGCAACCAGCGGACCGCAGGCCTCGCGTACCAGGAACTTCACGAAGGAATGGGGCGTGTAGTACGAGCCCGACGCCTTGCGGCCCAGGCCCACCCGCAGATAGAAGCGGTCTGGCGGGATCTCCTCGATCCACTGGACCTTGGTCTTCGCGCCTCGCCGCTCGGTTTCGGCCTCGTCGTCGGGCTCGTCGGGTGAATCGTCCTCGCCGTCCTCCGTCCCGGTCCCGCCAGTCGCCCGATACCGTTCCCCCTGGGCCACGGGGACGACCACCTCCAGCTTCGCGCGCCGCAGGCGGCACATGGGCTGGTCGGACAGGCCGGGCTCCAGTTCCAGCAGGGATTCGTACACGCGGCCCAGATCCTCGACGTCCAGGGAACCGTAGTACACGCGGCGACGCTCGCCCTTGCCCTGGACCGACCACAGCAGGTTGTCCAGCAGGACCGCGACCGCGCGCTCGCCCCAGGCCAGGCCGTCGAGCACGGGCAGGGCCTCGCGGCCGAACAGGGCACCGCCCAGGGGTTTGACGAACAGTTCCCGGCACTCCATCCCCTCGCAGAACAACCGGAACAGCCCCCGCAGGCCGTCTTCCAGCAGGCGACCGGTGTCCCGGCCCTCGTGGAGCAGCAGGCGCGCGTAGCGCGACAGGGCGGTGTTCGGGGAGAAGGTGTTGCGCCACACCGACGACGACGCGAACGCGAAGGCCCGCGAGGGGTCGGGGGACGACTCCAGTTTCAGCACGAACAGCAGCCGGT
>JARKOL010000238.1 GCA_029975745.1 Myxococcota bacterium
CGTTTCGCGTGTTCTCGACGACCGACAACACGACGTAGACCCCCGAGAATGTGATGAAAACCCCCGGCACCCAGGGGTATCCCGGAACCCTGTAGGGACGCGGCAGGTCCGGAAAGCGCACGCGGGCCACAATCACCGCCAGGGCCAGCAATCCGTAAAACGCCCAGGACACGAAGATCAGCATGTCGGTGACCTGGTCAAAGGTTCCCGAGAACACCAGCACGACCGACCACGCACCCTGGACCCACAGGGCATTGGCGGGCGTCTCTCGCCTCGGGTCCACCCGCCCCAAGGCACTGGGCAGCAGCCCGTCCCGCGCCATTGCGAACGGCACCCGGGCCGATGACAGCGCCATGCCGTTCGCGGCACCGAAGGTGGACAGCACCACGGCGAATGCCACGAGGCCCGCCGCGGCCGGCAGCACCCGCCCCAGGGCGTCGGCCGCAACCAGCGTCGAGCCCCGCACCGCGTCCAGATCCAGCAGGTGGAAATACGCGACATTGACTGCCAGGTAGCACACCAGCACGGCCCCCAGACCAAGCGCCAGCGCCCGGGGCACGTTCCGGGTCGGGGCCTTGACCTCGGCGGCGACGTACGTGACGTTGATCCACGCGTCGTAGGCCCAGAACGCCCCCGACAAGGCGATCGTCACCGCGCCGGCCAGGGCCATCCAAGACCCCGAGCCCCCCAGCGACGGTGGTGCCATCTCCGAGGGGAGCACCGGCAACGACAGATTTTCGACCAGGCGACTGGCCCCGAAGGCCGCCACCCCGATGATCCCCGCCATGATCAGGAACTTGATGCCCATGAAGACGTTCTGGACGGCGCCTCCCAGCCGGACGCCGCGCACGTTCATCGCCGTGACCGTGGCGATGCATGCGACGGCGACCAGTTTCGTGAAGAGGTCGCGGAGCGGATGCAAGTCGATCGTACCGAACAGCGTGACGCCCCACGCCGCCCACGCCGGCGGCACGTCGCCCCACGGGACGAAGAACCGCAGGTACTCGGCGAACACGTAGGAGACCGAGGCGATCGAGCCCGTCTGGATCACGGCCAGCGTGGACCACCCGTACAGGAAGCCGACGAACCGTCCCAGGATGCGTCGCAGGTGGGCGTACAGGCCGCCGGACTCGGGAAAGGTGGCCGTCAGCTCGGCCGCGGACAAGGCGCCCAGGAAGCTGATGCCGCCGGCAACAACCCACAACGCCAGGACGAGGACCGGGGACGGCAACGCGTCCGACATGGCCGCGGTCTTCTTGAAGATCCCGGAGCCGATGATCGAGCCGACCACGATGGCGGTGGCGGTCGTCAGCGTCAGGCTGCGAGCCAGGTCCTTGCGCGACATCAGGAAGGACTCCCGGCGGCGCAGCCGCCGCTCAGCAGGAGGAAGCCGCCGCGCCCGGCTTCGAGGATCCCAGGAGCGCCGCGATGTCCGCCACCCCCAGTCCCCGGTAGTCCGGCACGACCCGATCCGCCTCGGCCGCCTGATGGGGCAGCGTCTGCTCGCTCTCGATGGCCAGGACCCTCATCGCGGCGGCCTTGCCCGCCCGGATGCCCGAGTGGGCGTCCTCGACGACGACGCACCGTTCCACCGGCAGATCCAGCGCCTCGCGCGCCAGCAGGAAGATCTGGGGGTCCGGCTTGAAGCGCGTCACGTCGTCCCCGGTGCGCACCGCGTCGAAATAGGGCGCCAGGCCGGTAAGTTCCAGCACGCGCTCGACGTATCTGCGCGGGGACGACGAAGCGACGGCCATCCGGGCCCCGGACGACCGCAGCGCCCGAACGAAGCCGTCCGCCCCGGGAATCAGCTCGACCCCGTCCTCCTCGAGCAGGCCGCAGACGCGCTCCATTCGCCGCCGGCTGACGTCCTCGGGGGCGTAGGGCAGGTCGAAGCGCTCGCAGTAGAACCGGACGTTCTCCAGCGCCGCCCGGCCGGGGATCATCGACCGCTCCAGCGGCGTCAGTTCCTCCAGCGAGCGACCGTGGGGCGCGAGGATCTGCTGGGTGGCGCGGAAGTACAGAATCTCGGACGCCACCAGGGTGCCGTCCAGGTCGAAGATGACGCCGAAGGGAAGGTTCATCATGGGCGGGATGATATGGGCCGGGTGCCCGGCCGTCAATCCTGGCCGGTCTCCTGGTCCAGTTCCGCCTCCAAGGCCGCGACCACCGCCGCGACGTTGTCGGCCGTGATCTCGGCCGCGGCTTCGGCGGCCAGCGCCGAGGCCAGTGCCTGCTGCTCGGCCGGAGTCAACCCGTCCTCGACCTCCTCCAGCGTCGAGGGCACCGCGGCCGCGGCCGGCGCCGTGACGACCACCGGCTCCGGATCCGGCACGGCGGGTTCGGAACGGCTCTTGCATCCCGCAAGTCCGGCACAGGCCAGGACGACGGTCGCAACCAGGGCGACCAGACGCCGCATCCACGTTCCTGAGTTCATGGCTCCACCTCCATGACGGGTCCCGCGGACCCGACGCTATTCAACCTGCGCCCGGTCCGCGCCACCGGGGCGCTCCTGCTGCAACCGCTTCATCACCCGCTGGTGCCGTGCCTGCTCCTTCTCGCGCAGCGCCTCGGCCTTCCCGGCCAACTCCGCCTTGCCATCCTCCCGTCCCAGTTCGGCGATCCGCTGGATGCGGGCCATGTTCCTCAGGTGCTTCCGCTGCTCCTTCGCGATCCGCGAGGCGATCGACGCGGCCTCCGCGGGCCCCGCTTCCCCTCGTTGCGCCTCGCCCTGCCCGACGGCGGGCTCGCGAGCCCCTTCGGGACCCCGGCGCTCGGCTTTCCCGGGCGCGCCCTCCCCGGGCATCCAGTCCGGACGCCCCAGGTTCGCGGGCTTGCCCTTGCCCTCGGACCGGCCCGGTTCGGCCTCGTCCTCGCCGTCCGCGCCTCGAGCCTTGCCCGGTGCATTCGCGGGCCCCCGGTCCGCTGCCTTCTCGGCGGACTTGGCGGCCCCCTTGCCCTTTCCGGGGCCTTCTGGTTGCGCCTGGACGCCAGGCGCGAACGCCAGCACCCAGCCGGCCAGTGCCAGCCCCGCCATCGCCAATCCCGGCTCCCGGATCCCGCGCGTCCTCATGGGTCACCTCCCGGGGGGCGGTATGCCCCGTGCGAACCTCTTGTTTCGCCCCGATGGTAGCGCGCCCCGGAGCGTGCTTCAACCCGACGAGGCAACGTGTCGCCCCGTCCTGCACTGCGAATTGCCCGAACCTCGACGGTGTGGTAGGGAGGCGTGCGGAACATGGCGGAGGCCCCCTGCCCCCTGTTCCAGGAGGACCCATGGCTTGGCTGTATCTGTTCGTTGCCGGCCTGTTCGAGATCGGATGGGCGGTCGCGATGAAGTACACCGAGGGTTGGACGCGACTCTGGCCCACGGTCTGGACGATTGCGGGCATGGTCGCCAGCGTGTACTTCCTGGCGCTGGCGCTGCGAACCATCCCGCTGGGCACCGGCTACGCCATCTGGACGGGCATCGGGGCCGTGGGAACCGCCGCGCTGGGCATCCTGCTGTTCTCGGAATCCGTGTCCCTGGCCCGCCTGGCCTGCATCGGACTGATCGTGGTCGGGATCATCGGGCTGAAGCTGACCGCAACCCCCTGAACTTCCAAAGACCGTGCGCCTCAGTCCCCCGGCAGCCGCACCACCGCGTGACCGTGGCGTCCGTCCATCCGCACCGACAGCGGCCTGGGAAAGCGCGCGTGGACGCAGTGGGGGGTCTGCTCGACGATCTGGACACCCTTCAGGGCCGCCCAGTGGACGAAACCGGTGTCGCCGCCCCACCGAATCTTCAGATAGCCCACGTTGCGGGCGACCAGGTTGTGGAAGAAGTGGCTTCCCTGGGACGCCTCGACGCGGAACGACTCCAGATCGCTTTCGACGATCACGCGCGCCTCGCTGATGTCGGCCCACAGGACCGGAATGCCCAGGAAGCGGTCGCGCGATCCCCAGCGCCCCGGCCCGATCAGCAGATACCTGCGCCCCTCGTCCTTCATGCGGCGATTGATCGCCGCGACCTCCTGGCGAATCGCGGCCGTCTGCGTGACCTGGAACGCGTCCGGCGGCACGAACACGACGTCCGCCACGTCCTCGAACACGCCGTTGCCCAGCGCCTCCTCGGAGTACAGCAGCACGTCCGGATCCCCGCCCGGCACCTCCCTCGCGACATCGACGACCGAGGAATCCACGCTGATCGGGCGAATCTGGAGCACGTGGAACGCCGGTCGCGCACGCCCAGGGCGTCCCCGCACGACGTTCGCGGCGAACTCGATCTCGACCGGCACGCCCAGGGCCGTCTGGCCCAGCGTCAGGAACTGCTCCAGCAGCTCCGCAAGCGGGAACATGCGGTACTTCAGCACGTTCGCGAACGTCACGACCCGCAGCCCCGGAACGGCCAGTCCATCGACCATCCGTTCGTTCTCCCGGTCCCACACCGACCCGACCGGGGCCAGGGTGCCGTGCGACTCCGCCGCCTTCAGGTCCAGCCGCTTCAGCGTGCGGTCCTCGCCCTCCAGGAACGCGAACGGCGCCGCGGACAGGTCGATGGCCCACAACTCGCGCTGCGACCCCCGCACCAGTTCTTCCGGCGCAATCAGGTCCAACTCGGGAAACCGGGGGCAGAACCGCGTCACCCGGCGCCCCTCGACGACCGTTCGTCCCAGCCCCAACGCCACGCTCGCCACCCCGTCGTCGGGCTTGACCGGCCCCGCCGGGTAGTAGTTGTGGGACTGGGCGACCCCGGACACGTCCGGATAGAACGTGTCCCCGTGCCCGACCCCCACGATTTCCTGAAGCACGACGGCCATCGTCTCCTCCTCCAGCTTGTAGCCGGAGAGGGTCACATGGTCGCGCGACTCGCTCTCGAACACGCAGGCGTAGACCAGCTTGATCGCGGCCACCACCTCGTCGAAGCGCTGCTGCAAGTCGGCGCCACGGTTCGGCAGCATGTAGGTCCGATACACGCCGGCCAGCGGACAGGACTGGCTGTCCTCCAACAGGCCCGACGATCGGACGGCGATCGGAGTCGTTACCCGCTCGCAGAAGCGCCACAAGCGGTCGGACAGTCGGTCCGACAGCCGCCCCGCCAGGAAGGTCGCCCGGATCTCCTCGTCGGTCCGCTGCACGATCTCGGGCCCGATGTCGTTGTGTTCCAGGAACTCCTCGAATTCCCGGGTTCCGATGATCGCGGTGACCGGCAGGGTCACCTCGACACCCGGAAAGTGCCGGTCCAGGTCCAGGGCATGGATCAGCGCATTCATGAACGCCAGCCCGCGCCCCTTCCCCCCCAGGGACCCCTCGCGCAGACGCACCACCTGCGATCGGTCCAGGTGCTCCCACTCGGACAGCACCACCAGACGCCCCCGGTTCTTGGCCAGGCCCAGTTCCGTGAATCCCTCGATCAGGTAGCGGCGAAGCGCCCCGGTCGTGGCGAAGTCCTCGACGCGCATCGGCTGGATCTTCTTGGCATATTCGACCTCGCCGTGGGCGATCAACCACCCCGAGAAGTGGTTGTGCGCCGCGTGGAACAGGAACGAGTCGTCGGGGACCTCGGGCAGGCGGTCCATGAACTCCTGCATCGAGGCCGCCCGGGCGATTTCGTGCCCGTCCCGGGTCCGGAAGACGAAGTCCCCGAAGCCCAGCTGCCCCACGATGAAGTCGCGCAGTTCGGCCAGCAGATGCGGCGAGTTCTTGTCCAGGAAGGTCGCGTTCAGGCCCTGGGCGCGCGCCGCATTGCCCGCATCCGCCGACTGGATCAGCACCGGCAGCGTGCGGTTGTGGGAACGCACCATCTCGATGAAGCGGACCCCGGCCTGTTCGTCCAGCGCCCCGGAGCGCTCGAACGCGACGTCGCTGATGATGCTGATGAGGTAGTCCTTGTACTCCTGGTACACCCGCTCCGCCTCGGCGAAGTCGTGTACCAGAATCACTTTCGGCCGCATGCGCATCCGGCGACGACGGGCGGTCTCCGACACCTCCTCGGAGATCAACTGCTGCGTCTGGCGCACGATCAGCGCGTACAACAGCGGCAGGAACGACGACCCGTGCTTGGCCGAGTCCTCGATCACCAGGATCACGCGAACCAGCCCGTTCCGCGTATCGTCGGCCAGGTTGCGCCGATCCTCGACGCTCTTGATCATGGCCAGGAACACGTTGCTGTTCCCGGACCAGAAGAACAGGTCGTCTATCGGCCCCAAGCGGGTCCGATCCTGCTCGTAGAAGGCGACGTCGTAGGGGTTGTTCAGCAGCAGCAGCACCGCCAGGTCCGGGCGACGCTGCTTGATCCGCCGCGCGGCCTCGGGCGGGCTCACGTCCCCGATCCGGACCGTCAGGATCACCAGATCCACCGGCCGGGATGCCAGGACATCCAGCGCCCCCGCCGCCGTCGTCACGTGGGTGATCCGGGGCGGAAAGCTCAGGTTCAACTGGTGGAACTCGCCGATGAGCTGCTCGGAGAGCACGCCGTCCTGCTCGAAGATGTAGGCGTCGTAGTGCGACGACACCAGCAGGATTTCGTTGACCTTGAACTTCAGCAGGTCGTAGGACGCATCCTCGCGACTCTTGAACCGGCTGTAGAACGACATCATCGCGTCAAGATTCACGTCGCGCTCCGCAGCGATATCCACCCGTTTTTACCACGGTCGTCGCCTGCACGCGCCGCTGATCATGCAACGACCGATTCGGCTTGACTTGCCGATCCGCTTGGCATAGGGAATCGACTGAACGCCGGCCCGGCGGCATCGGACTTGTGACCGATCCCGTGCCCTGCCCCCCGGCATGGTTTCCAATCAGCGTTTCGTCGAATTGGAGGGATTCCAGATGACGCCGAAGGATTTCATCGCCCAGGTCGCCGCCAACAACCCTGCCCAGCCCGAGTTCCTGCAAGCCGTCGAGGAGGTCGTCGAGACGATCTGGGACGTCTACGAGGCGAACCCCCGGTTCAAGAAGGCGAACATCCTGGGCCGCATCGTCGAGCCCGAGGCCGTCCACTCGTTCCGGGTCGCCTGGGTGAACGACCGCAACGAGGTCGAGGTCAACCGCGGCTACCGCGTCCAGTTCAACAGCGCCATCGGCCCGTACAAGGGCGGCCTGCGCTTCCACCCCAGCGTCAACCTGGGCATCCTGAAGTTCCTGGGATTCGAGCAGATCTTCAAGAACAGCCTGACGACGCTGCCGATGGGTGGCGGCAAGGGCGGCTCGGACTTCAACGCCAAGGGCCGGTCCGAAGGCGAAATCATGCGGTTCTGCCAGGCGTTCATGACCGAACTCTTCCGGTACATCGGCCCGGACACGGACGTGCCCGCGGGCGACATCGGCGTCGGGGGTCGCGAGATCGGCTACATGTTCGGCCAGTACCGGAAGCTGACGCGCGAGTTCACGGGCGTCCTGACCGGCAAGGGCCTGAACTGGGGCGGCTCGCGGATGCGTCCCGAGGCGACCGGCTTCGGCGTCGTCTACTTCGCGGACGCGATGCTCAAGACCCGCGGCCAGTCGCTGGAGGGCAAGACCGTCGCGGTGTCGGGCTTCGGCAACGTGGCGTGGGGCGCCGTGCGCAAGGTCAACGAGCTGGGCGGCAAGGTCGTCACGCTGTCGGGTCCCGACGGCTTCGTCCACGACCCCGATGGCATCACCGGCGACAAGGTCGAGTACATGCTGGAACTGCGTGCGTCCAACAACGACCGGATCGAGGACTACGCGCAGAAGTTCCCGGGCGCGACCTTCCACGCGGGCCGACGTCCCTGGGAGGTCAGGTGCGACGTCGCGCTGCCGTGCGCGACCCAGAACGAGCTGGAACTGGAGGACGCGAAGCGCCTGCTGGCCAACGGCTGCGTGTGCCTGGTCGAGGGCGCGAACATGCCCTGCACCCTGGAGGCGACGCGCGCCTTCCTGGACGCGAAGATCCTGTTCGCCCCCGGCAAGGCCTCCAACGCCGGCGGCGTCGCGACGTCGGGTCTCGAGATGAGCCAGAACAGCATGCGCCTGCACT
>JARKOL010000241.1 GCA_029975745.1 Myxococcota bacterium
TCGTGCTTGCACGGCGACGGCTCGAACGCCTGCACCGGAACCTCGGACCCGGCGCGCGCCGTCGTCGCCCCCAGCGTCAGCACCGCGACCAGCAGCCCGGCCGCCAGCGCCGTGCGGCGACGAAACAAGCGCAGCAGCCCAAGAACCGCCAGCAGCGCCAGGGAACCCAGCCAGCCCCCGCCAGAAGACGATGTCCCACCGGCCGAGCAGCCGCCCGTCAGTCGCGTGGCGACCTCCTCGCACGCGTCGCCCACGCCGTTTTCGTCCAGATCCTCCTGGTCCGGATTCTTCACGTACGTGCAGTTGTCCGGCTTCTTGCCTTCGGGGATCACGCAGCCCGGGTTGTCGTTCCACACGCCGTCGTCATCGATGTCGCAGTCGCAGGCGTCCCCCTGGCCGTCCCCGTCCGTGTCCGTCTGCTCCGGATTCGGGACGTAGGGACAGTTGTCGTCCTCGTCCAGGATCCCGTCGCCATCCCAGTCGTCCTCGCAGGCATCCCCGATCCCGTCCCGGTCGAAGTCCGCCTGGTCCGGGTTGTACACCAGCGGGCAGTTGTCCTCCTCGTCCGGGACCCCGTCGTTGTCGTCATCGGGATCCACGCAGTCCGCCATGTCGTCCCCGTCCGTATTGACGAAGCCCTCGTCCGTTTCGCCATCGCAGTTGTTGTCGATGCCGTCACAGACCTCCGGCTCCTCGTCCATCGGGACGCACGAGTCCACTTCCTCACCCTCGACGCACGTCATCAGACCCGTCGAGCCGCACGCCCCCGTGCCGCACTCCGTTTCGTACGGCTCGAAGTCCTCGTCCGTTTCCCCGTCGCAGTCGTCGTCGATCCCGTTGCACGTCGTGTCCGACGACGCCGGAGTCCGCGACTGGCAGGAATCCAGAACATCCCCCATCACGCACGACGTCACGCCGGTCGCGGCGCAGGCCCCGACTCCGCACGTCGTCGCCACAGGCACGTAGCCCTCGTCCACGTACCCGTCGCAGTTGTCATCCACGCCGTCGCACGTCCGGTCCGTCTCGCTCAGCGGATTCCCGGGGATGCACGAGTCCTGGACATCGCCCTCGACGCACGACGTCAGCCCCGTCGAGATGCAGTAGCCCACACCGCACTGGGTCGCCAGCGGCGCGTAGTCCTCGTCGAACTCGCCGTTGCAGTTGTCGTCCACACCGTCGCACGTCGTGTCGTACTCCGACAGCGCCTGACCCGCCACGCACTGGTCGATCTCGTCGCCCTGCACGCACGCCGTCTGACCCGTCGAGGCGCAGTACCCGACCCCGCACGACGTCGCCGACGAAACGTAGTCCTCGTCCGCCTCGCCGCTGCAGTTGTCGTCAACGCCGTCGCACGTCGCGTCGTCACTGCTCAGCGGGTCGCCTGGCTCGCAGGAGTCCAGAACCTCGCCCTGCACGCACGACGTCACACCCTCGGCCGAGCAGTACCCCACGCCGCAGCTCGTCGCCACGGGCGCGTAGTCCTCGTCCGCCTGCTCGTTGCAGTTGTCGTCCACGCCGTCGCACGTCGCATCGTCCACGCTCAGCGGGTCCCCAGCGACACACGAATCCGCGACGCTACCATCCACGCACGACGTCACGCCCTCGGACGCGCAGTACCCGACGCCGCAGGTGGTCGTCACAGGCAGGTAGTCCTCGTCCGCCTGCTCGTTGCAGTTGTCGTCCACGCCGTCGCACGTCGCGTCGTCTTCGCTCAGCGGGTCCCCCGCGACGCACGAATCCTCGATGTCGCCATCCACGCACGAGGTCACGCCGGTCGCGGCGCACACCCCCGTGCCACAGAACGTCATCTGGGCCAGGTACCCGTCATCCGGCGTCCCGTCGCAGTTCTCGTCGATCCCGTTACAGTCGTCGTCCAACCCGATCGGATCGCCGGGAATGCAGGAATTCAGTTCCAGGCCGCTCACGCAAACCCAGGCCCCCGTGGCCGCGCACGGCCCCAGACCGCACGTGCTGGGCGTCGAGACGTACTCCTCGTCCGTCTGGCCATCGCAGTTGTTGTCGATCCCGTTGCATTCGGCATCCGGCGCCCCGTGATAGACGGTCGGATCCAGCGGCGCGCAGTCCGTGCTGTCCGGATCGCCGTCCTGGTCGCTGTCCGGATCGATGTCGGTCGGCTGCTCGCCCGGCAGGTCGGCGTCGCCATCCGAGTCCCACTGGTCCGGCGGCGCGCCGTTCAGACCCTCGGCCGTGATGTACGCCTGATTGCTGATGGTCCCTGGAACGTCCCCGGTGTACACGACCTGGAACGACACCGAAGTCGATTCCCCGATCTCCAGACGTCCGCCCGTCGTCGCGTTCGCGCCCGTGCCCAGCCGCACCACGATCGTGTGCGTCCCGGGGTCGTACTCGGCCTGGTCATCACCGGCGCCATCCGTCTTCATTCCGGCGTTCGGTCCCGTCAGGATCTGGATTGACCCGGGAACGAAGTCCACTCCCGGAGGCAGCGGATCGGTCATCACCGTATTGATCGACGGGTCCGTGCCGTCGTTCTCGGTGAAGACCACGTATTCCAGCACATCGCCGATCGCGACCGTACCGCCGTTGATGTCCGTCACGCCCTTGGTCGTGTTGGAAAAATCCGGCTTCAACGTCGAGATCGACGTCACGAACGCCGCCAGGGCGAAGACCTCCAGGCTGGACGAGGCCCGGATCGTGGCGGAGGTGTCGCCGTGGTTCAGGTACGAAGCGACGTCCACCACGTCAATATCGATGCCAGGCAAGCTGTTCTGGGCCCCCGAATACCGCGGCAGATCGCCAGGCACCGTGACCGCAGCCCCCAGCCACGACCGCGTTCGGTTGAAGAAGTCGTTCGCCGGGTTCACCGCGTTCGAGAGCGTGTTGCCATTGAACTGCAACGAGTCCCCCGTGTGCGCCCCGTCGCCCTCGTAGGCCACGACGCCCAACTTCGCATCGAATCCCGCGGCGGGCACCTCGAATCCGTCAATCGTCACCTGGGCGGGGCTGCCGTTGGTGATCATGTCCAGCCCCTCGAACAGGGCCAGGTTGCGCAGCGGCTGGGTCGGATCCTCGTAGAACACGACCATCGCCCAGGCAGCAAAGTGCGTGTTCTCGTTCAGGTTGACCGGATTCGTCACATCGACACCACTGACGCGATACGCGGCCGAGCCGTGGGTCTGGACAAAAGCCGTAATGTCCGCCGCCGACTGGTAAAACGTCTGGCTGGACGAACCGGCCGCGGTGTACGAATGGCTGGCCGTCAGGTTCAGCGACGCGCTCGCAGCGGGAACCTCGATCGTCGCCGTCGTGTCGGCACTGCTTCGGTGTCCGGCCCAGAACAGCCGGGCGTACTTCACCGTCGCCCCAGGCGGGATCGTCAGGACCGCCGTCGATCGGGCGTTCGCCACCGTGATCCCGGTGTTCGCCTCGGCCTGCCCATTCGACGGGCTGTCCGAACGCCACATGACGTCGGCACCCGAATCGGACGTGTTGCTTCCGCACGCGCCGACCGTCCCCACGATCGGTGCGCCAACGCCGCTGGCGCAGTCGTGAGCCAGCGTGTTGCCGATCAGCAGGAAGTCCCCGTTGATGTCCGTCTGGTAACGCAGCACCGGGGCCGCATCGGCGCCCCTCGCCACACCCAGAATCACCGTCACCGCAACCAGAAAGGAAGTCCACTTGGCCAAAGACATGTCCGCCCCCTTGAACCCCCCACGATCGGGGGGCCAGCCTACCGCAATGGCGATATGGCAAGAGCCCCTTGGGCCCTTGCCAACGATGCTCTCCCGGCGTGTGCCTGGAGCCATCCCGCAGCTTGATGCGTGGAGGAATGATACATCGCCCGCGCGACTTGGCAAGTCCCCGACACGAAATATCGCAAAAAGTCACTAGCCTGCGGCGACATCGAGCCCGGTTCTCCCCCCGAAGCTCGCCGCGAAGACGAGGCAGGCCTCCCCGAACCAGGTCCGGGGAATCCCGCCAACGCGCGGTGTCCGACCGCCGGCCAACGTTTCCGCGACCATGGACCCGGCGACTTGGCCCATGGCCTGGCGCGCGCCGCGATTGACTTTTCGGGCCTTGCTGCTACAGTTTCGCCGGTTTTTCCTCGTCCGGACCGGAGGTTGAACGTGTCGGACCCCAAGGACTACAAGGCCACCCTGCGACTGCCCCAGACGTCGTTCCCGATGAAGGCGAACCTCCGGGAACGCGAGCCCGAGATCCTGGCGACCTGGCAGCAGGGACGGATCTACGATCGAATGTTGACGGCCGCGGCCGCGGGTGGCGGCGCGCCGTTCGTGTTCCACGACGGGCCGCCGTACGCCAACGGCCACATCCACCACGGCCACATCCTGAACAAGGTTCTGAAGGACATCGTCGTCAAGATGCGCAACATGCAGGGCCGTCCCACCGCCTACCGGCCCGGCTGGGACTGCCACGGCCTGCCCATCGAGCACGCGGTGGAAAAGGAGATCGGCCGCGACGCCGCCCGGGCCGACCCGTCGGGCCTGCGGAAGAAGTGCCGCGTGTTCGCGCGCAAGTGGGTCGATAGCCAGCGCGCCGAGTTCGAGCGCCTGGGCGTGTTCGGCACCTGGGACGACCCGTACCTGACCATGACGCACGACTACGAGGCGCTGACGCTGCGCGAGTTCGGCCGCTTCGTCGGCCGCGGCGCGGTGTACCAGGGCCGCAAGCCCGTGCTGTGGTGCCACGTCTGCGAAACGGCCCTGGCCGACGCCGAGGTCGAATACAAGGACGCCGCGTCCCCGTCGATCTACGTCAAGTTCCCGTTCACCGCCAGCGTCGGCGAGCGCGTCCCGGAACTGGCCGGCTGCAAAGGCGCGGTCGTGATCTGGACGACGACCCCGTGGACGCTGCCGTCGAACCTGGCCATCAGTTTCGACCCCGACGCGATCTACGTGGCGGTCGAGATGGACGGCGAGGCCCTGGTCGTCGCCGCGGCGCTGCAGGAGGCGTTCTTCGCGGCCATCGGGCGCCCCGAGCTGGGCGAAGCCCCCGCCATCGCGTCGTTCCCGGGCCGGACGCTTGATCGCGCAGCCTGCCGCCACCCGTTCATCGACCGCGACTCGCTGCTGATCGTCGGCGAGCACGTCACGATGGACACGGGCACCGGCTGCGTACACACCGCGCCGGGCTTCGGCGAGGACGACTTCATCGTCGGCGCGCGCTACGGACTGGAGGCCTACGCGCCCGTCAACGCCCAGGGCCGCTTCACCAGCGAGGTCCCGGAATTCGCCGGCCGCGTGGTCTTCGACTGCGACGACGACGTGGTCGCGATGCTGAAGGACCGCGGGATGCTGCTGGGCCACTCGCGATTCAGCCACGCGTACCCGCACTGCTGGCGGTCGAAGAACCCCGTGATCTTCCGGGCGACCCCCCAGTGGTTCATCGGCGTGGACACGCCGTTCACGCCCGACACGACACCCGAGGCCCCGGCCCGCACCCTGCGCCAGGGCGCCCAGGCGGCCATCGAGGACGTCCAGTTCATCCCCGCCTGGGGCCGCGACCGCATCGCCGGCATGCTGAAGTCCCGTCCCGACTGGTGCGTGTCGCGCCAGCGCCACTGGGGCGTGCCCATCGCGGCCGTGACCTGCAGCGACTGCGGCACCGTGACGACGACCCAGGAACTGATCGATCATGTCGCGACGATCTTCGAGGCGGAAGGCGCCGACGCCTGGTTCGACCGCGAACTGGCCGACCTGCTGCCACCCGGCTTCGCGTGCCCGTCGTGCGGCGGCGCGAACCTGGACAAGTCCCGCGACATCCTGGACGTGTGGTTCGATTCCGGCGTGTCTTACGCCGCCGTGATGGAGGCCGCCCACGGCCTGGGCACGCGCACCGACCTGTACCTGGAAGGTTCCGACCAGCACCGCGGCTGGTTCCAGTCGTCGCTGCTGGCGTCGGTGGGCACCCGCGGCCAGGCCCCCTACAGGGCGGTGCTGACGCACGGGTTCGTCGTCGATGGCACCGGGCGCAAGCTGTCCAAGTCCGAAGGCAACTACATCGACCCGAACAAGATCATCGACGCCAACGGCGCGGACCTGCTGCGGCTGTGGACCGCCGCCGAGGACTATCGCGACGACATCCGGCTGTCCCAGGAGATCCTGAACCGCCTGGTCGAGGCGTACCGCAAGATCCGCAACACGTTCCGGTTCATGCTGGGCGTCGTGCCGGACTTCGACCCGGACGTGGACGCCCTGGCACTCGACGCGATGCTGCCCCAGGACCGCTGGGCCCTGGTGCGCTTCGGCGAGGTCGTCGGCCGCGTCCGCAAGGCGTACGACGCGTACGAGTTCCACGCGGTCGTGCGCACGATCCTCGACTTCCTGGTCACCGACCTGTCGGCGTTCACTCTGGACATCACCAAGGACCGCCTGTACTGCGGCCGGCCCGACGGCGTCGAGCGCCGCTCGGCCCAGACGGCGGTCTGGCGCATCCTGGACGGCTGCCTGCGACTGATGGCGCCGGTGCTGTCGTTCACGGTCGAGGAGGCCTGGAGCCACTTCCGCAGGCCGTCGGGCGCGCCGGACAGCGTGTTCCTGGCGCGGCTGCCCGAGGCCTCGGACTACCCGGTCGATGCAACCCTGGCGGCGACGATGACGGCGTTCCTGGGCGTGCGCGACGTCGTGCTGAAGGCGCTGGAGGAGGCGCGCGCCGCCAAGGTGATTGGCCACCCGCTGGCGGCATCCGTGACGATTCGCGTCCAGGCCGGCACCGAGGCGGAGCAGGCCGCTCGCTTCTTCGAATCGGCGCTGCCCGAACTGTTCGTCGTGTCACGCGTCCGGCTGGAGGCCGTCGCGGCCCTGGGCGTCGATGCCCCTGCCACGGCCGAGGTCGCGGCCATCGAAGGGGCGCGATGCGCCCGCTGCTGGAACTACGCCGAATCGGTCGGGACCGACCCGCGCCATGACGACCTGTGCGCCCGGTGCGCCGACGTGCTGGAGACGCTGCCCGAATGACCTCCCCCCTTCGTGCGCGAACCCTGCGCATCGCCGGGTTCCTTGGAATCGCGGCCGCCGTGGCGGGCGCGGACATCGCCACCAAGCGATGGGCCGAGGAGTGCCTGGCCACGCCGACCCACCTGCTGCCCGTCACCGCCCCGGACGCCCCGGGCGACGCGTCCGTCGGCGACGTCGTGCGCCGCCGGTTCCCCGACCTGTCCGACGATCACCTGCGCGGGGCGCTGATCCTCTTGCCCCCGGCGGTCTCCCTGGACCGGGACGCGCCGGTGCATGAACTGGCGACGACCCGGGGCATCGAGGCCGCCGGATTCCTGGTGTTCGACCGGGGCCGGCCCCGGTTCGCCCGGCGCATCGACCGGAACGATCAATACCGGCTGGAACGCCAACGGATGCGGCAGGATCCG
>JARKOL010000261.1 GCA_029975745.1 Myxococcota bacterium
CGCCGCCCTCGGGGGGGCGGCGCGTTTGGTGGGCGCCGCCCCCGGGGGCCCCCGGCCCTGGTGATCTATGCGCCGGATTGCTGGGCACCGGGCGTTGGGTCCCTGGGCGCCATGTGTCAGGGGATATCGACGGGAACGGAATCCTGCGACACGACGGCGCACTGGACGTTGACGTCCTGGTACGCGAAGTCGTTGCCGTAGTTGAAGGGCTTGCCGCCGGCGCCCAGCAGGTAGGCATTCACCTCGACCTCGATGGTGTTCGGCCCGAAGCGGTGCGGGCTCAGGTCGTCCTCGGGCGTCGGCTGGGGATTCCCAAGCACGGGCCTGATGGTCGCCTCGGCCGGGAGCGTGGGCAGGGTGACCGACGTGCGATCGGGCGGCAGGAACAACTCCCACAGGCAGTGCGACCGCGGACCGCCCAGGGTGCCGCCCTCGCCCGCCAGAGTGTTTACGGGCGCGGCCGTCAGGTAGTTGATGCGAGCCACGTACAGATCGGGCGTCCTGGGGCGCGTGACCGCGTCCCAGGTGATCGTGCCGTCGAACGTATCGATCGACAGCGTGTCCAGCGGCAGGTCCGCGTCCACCGGCTGGGGGGAGCGGATCCGAGGCACGTCCAGCCAGGCGGACGGCGACGTGAACTCCACGCGGTCGCCCGCCTTGACCCCGGGGCGCACCGGGGTCGAGATCCCCGGGGGGTCGCCCCCCAGGAACGATGCCCTGCCCGCCAGCCCGACCGCCAGCCGGTTCAGGGTCAGCCCGAGTTCCCGGATGACCGGATGGTCGTCCTCGGGAAAGCGGACGGGCACCGCTCCGGTGAAGGGGGCCTGTCCCTTGCGCGGGAAGTACGAACCATCCACGGACACGAAGATGAAGCCCTCGCCACCCGTTTCCATGACCGGCATCACCAGGCGGTTCGCCAGAGGCTGGCCGGTTTGCCAGTCGAGGGGCTGATTGTCCAGGGCGATATCGACGGTCGTGCCCTCCTCGGGCCGCAGGTCGATGTTCAGCATCAAATCCTGTTCGACCTCCTCACCCGGCAGCACCTGGACGCGACTGATTGCCAGTCCGCGCGGCTTGAACACCATCGAATAGGGATCCTCGATGGCATCGATCACGTAGCTTGCCGTGCCGCCCAGGGCGAACAGAAGGTACTGGCCGGCCGGGATGTCGCGCATCTGGAAGGTGGCCTGGCAGGTCGCATCCGGGGCGCTGGCCAGGTCGCACAAGGCCATGTTGGTCGGGATGGGCAGGAACGGGTTCGTCGGGTCCGGGGTTTCCAGGACGCTGCCCATGCTCATCGACGACAGGGGGACGTCGCGGATCGCCAACTGCACGATCGCCACCGGCACCTCGGTCGCCGGGTCGTTGAACTGGTACATGATGCTGCCCGACGGCCACCGAGGCAGCCCGCCCTCGCCCAGGAAGCCCTTGACCTCGCC
>JARKOL010000275.1 GCA_029975745.1 Myxococcota bacterium
AGCGAGCTGTCCTTCACGTCCGCGGCCTTCTCGCCGAAGATCGCGCGCAACAGCTTTTCTTCCGGGGACAACTGGGTCTCGCCCTTCGGCGTGATCTTGCCGACCAGGATGGACCCGGTCTTGACATCGGCCCCGATGCGAACGATGCCG
The DNA here is from genome assembly GCA_029975745.1 of Myxococcota bacterium. Taxonomy (GTDB): domain Bacteria; phylum Myxococcota_A; class UBA9042; order DTJE01; family DTJE01; genus DUVQ01. The sequence continues at coordinate 151 of JARKOL010000275.1, forward strand.
CTGGGGTCCAGATCCTTCAGCGCCTCTTCCGACACGTTCGGGATGTCGCGAGTGATCTCCTCGCGCCCCAGCTTCGTGTCGCGGGCCACGCACTCGAACTCCTCGATGTGGATGCTGGTGAAGAAGTCCTGCTGGACCAGCTTCTCCGACATCAGGATGGAGTCCTCGAAGTTGTACCCGCCCCACGGCATGAACGCGACGGTGATGTTCTGGCCCAGGGCCAGTTCGCCCTTCTCGGTCGCGGCGCCGTCGGCCAGAACCTGACCCTTGGCGACGCGCTGGCCCTTGAAGACCACCGGGCGCTGGTTGATGCAGGTGTTCTGGTTCGACCGACGGTACTTGATCAGCGTGTAGATGTCCGGCTTCAGCGTCTCGCCGTCGATGTCGTCACCCTCGCGCCGGATGACGATCCGGTTGGCGTCCACCGACTCGACCACGCCGGGGTTCTTGGCGTACACCAGCACGCCCGAGTCGCGGGCCACGACCCATTCCAGACCGGTGCCGACCAGCGGCGACTCGGCCCGAACCAGCGGCACGCCCTGGCGCATCATGTTCGAGCCCATCAGGGCGCGGTTCGCGTCGTCGTGCTCCAGGAACGGGACCAGCGCCGCGGCGACCGACACCAGCTGGGCCGGCGACACGTCGCTCAGGGTGACCTCGGCGGCCGGAACCAGGTTGTATTCCTCGCTCTTCCGGGCCTGGACCAGTTCGGTCGTGATGAAGCCGTCCTTGTCCACCGGCACGCCGGCCTGGGCGATGATCTGGGTCTCTTCCGCCATCGCCGTCAGGTACACGACGTCATCGGTGATGCGCCGATCGATGACCTTGCGGTACGGGGTCTCGATGAAGCCGAAGTCGTTCACCCGCGCATAGGTGGACAGCGACGAAATCAGACCGATGTTCGGGCCTTCCGGCGTCTCGATCGGGCACACGCGGCCGTAGTGGGTCGCGTGGACGTCGCGGACCTCGAATCCGGCGCGATCGCGCGTCAGGCCGCCCGGGCCCAGGGCCGACAGGCGCCGCTTGTTCGTGATCTCGGACAGCGGATTCGTCTGGTCCATGAACTGCGACAACTGCGACGCGCCGAAGTACTCCTTCAGCACGGCCGAAACCGGCTTCGCGTTGACCAGGTCGTGGGGCATCATCGTCGCCAGGTCCGGCGACATCGTCATCTTCTCGCGGATCGCCCGCTCCATCCGGACCATGCCGATGCGGAACTGGTTCTCCATCAGCTCGCCGACGGCGCGCACGCGGCGGTTGGACAACTGGTCGATGTCGTCAACCCGGGCGCCCTCCTTGTTCATGCGCAGGTCCAGCAGGTAGTGGACCACGCTGAAGAAGTCGTCCTTGAGCAGCGTCGTCTGGTCCAGCGGCACCTGCTGGTTGAACTTGAAGTTCATCTTCAGGCGGCCGACCGGGCTCAGGTCGTAGCGCGCGGTGCTGAAGAACAGGCTGTTGAAGTAGGCCCGCGCCTGCTCGGGGCTGGTGGGGTCCCCCGGGCGCTGGCGGCGGTACACCTCGACCGCGGCTTCCAGCGGCGACTCGACCTTGTCGGCCAGCAGCGTGTTGCGCAGGAAGGGCCCGGCCAGGACGTTGTCGATGTGCAGGATCTGGAGCGTCTCGATCCCGCCGCGCTCGAGCATCGCGGCCAGCGTCTTCTCGGTGATCTCCTGGTTGCACTCGAACAGGATCTCGCCGGTCTCCTCGTCCACGACGTCGTCGGCCAGGATCTTGCCGACCATCTCGTCGCGCGACAGGGGCAGGCTGGTGATGCCCGCGTCGATGATCCGCTTCAGCCGGTACTTGCCCAGCTTCTCGCCCTTCTTGACGATCACGTTGTTCGGGTCGGCGGGATCCACCACGTCGAACGGCAGCCGCTGTCCGTCCAGCAGCTTGGCATCCAGCGCCCGACTGAACCTGCCTTCCGCGTGGACGTGGACCGTCTCGACCGGGTAGAACCGGGTCAGGATCTCCTGGACCGAGAATCCCAGCGCCTTCAGCAGCACGGTCGCGTGGATCTTGCGACGACGGTCGATGCGCACCCAAAGCACGTCCTTGTGGTCGAACTCGAAATCGACCCAGGACCCGCGGTTCGGGATGATCCGGGCGCTGTACAGCAGCTTGCCGGAGGCGTGCGTGCGGCCCTTGTCATTCTCGAAGAACACGCCGGGCGACCGGTGCAACTGGGACACGACGACGCGCTCGGCGCCGTTGATGATGAACGTGCCCTGCTCGGTCATCAGCGGGATCTCGCCGAAGTAGACCTCCTGCTCCTTGACGTCGCGGATTTCGCGGATCGCGGTCTCGGAATCGACGTCCCACATCACCAGGCGGACGGTGACGCGCATCGGCGCGGCATACGTGATGCCCCGCTGCCGGCACTCTTCCACGTCGTACTTCGGCTCGTCCAGGACGTAGCCGACGTACTCCAGCGTCGCGGTCTTGTTGTAGTCCGCAATCGGGAAGATGTTCTTGAAGATGCCGTGAAGCCCGGTGTCCGCGCGCTTGTCCGGCAGCGCCTCGCGCTGGAGGAACCGGTCATACGACTCTTTCTGGACCTTGATCAGGTCCGGGACCTCGATGACCTCGGGGTTCCGCGCAAAACTGCAACGGGGCCTCAGTCCAACGGGCTTGCTGGTTGTAGCCATCCTGACCCTTCCACGGTGTGAGGGATGAATCGACCGTTTCGAGCGATGCCGACGATCACCGCACCGCCTTTGTCTGCGGGAACGAACCCCGGCTTGGTCCGCCCCTTTCCCGATGGACCGCGCCGCGACGCCCCAAGAGAGCGACCACGGTGCGCGGGGCCCCGGCTCCGGTCGCCCGGAAGCCGGAAGCCCGATCGAGCCCCCGAGGGGACCCGGCGGAAACTACTGAACCTTGACCTTGCCG
>JARKOL010000282.1 GCA_029975745.1 Myxococcota bacterium
GGACGCGGACAAGGAGGGCTACCTGCGCAGCGAGCGATCGCTGATCCAGACGTTTGGTCGCGCGGCGAGGAACGTCGCCGGCACCGTGATCCTGTACGCCGACAAGGTGACGCGGTCGATGGCGGCGGCGATCGAGGAGACCGAACGCCGACGGCGGAAGCAGCAGGCGTTCAACCGCGAGCACGGCATCACGCCGCGCAGCACGACGCGCAAGCTGGTGTTCGTCGAGCAGGCCGAGGAGGCGGCGCGGCGCGTGGGCGTCCAGAAGCCCTCGGAGCTGGCGTCGCTGGTGGCCAATCCGCACGAGGCGGCCCGGGTGATCGAGCGGCTGCGGCGCGACATGAAGGAGGCGGCGCGACAACTGGAGTTCGAGCGGGCGGCGGACATTCGCGACAAGATCCGGGCGCTGCAGGCGGTGCTGGGCGGTTCCTAGATCAGGCCACCCAGCATGGCCGCCAGGTCGATGCACAGGCTCTCGGGCATGGTTGACGGCAGTTGGCCGTTGACGCACACCGTGTCCTTGAGGATTGGAATCAGACAGACCATAACCGACTGAGTGCAGACCTGCCCGCCCAGGCACGGGTGCTGGCTGTCGCACGAGCAGTACCCCATCTGCGAGGGGCCCGACCCGCCAGGCATGCCAGGCATTCCAGGGCCCATGCCGCCGAACAGGATCGCCATGACGTCGAAGCAGGTCTGGCCCGCGCCACAACAACTGGTGATGTTGTCGCACGCCCCGTTCGCGTGGTAGCAGATGCCGTCGTCGGTCCCGCTCTTGTAGCACGAGAGCAATTCGAGGTTCGGGCCGGGCGGGCAGTCCGCGTCCCCTTGGCACAGGCTTGCGCATGCGCCACCCTCGGTGAAGCAGACCGAGCCGTCCGGGAACATGCACGAGTACAGCGGCTCGCCGGTGCAGGTACACGCGGCGTCGATGCTGGCGCAGTCCGCGTCGGTCTTGCACTGGACGCACTGCTCGATGCCGTTGAGCATCTCGCAAACCGGGTATTGGCCGGCACACTGGCCGTCGCACGGCGCGGCCCCTTCGCAGGTGCCGTTCGGCAGGCAGACCCCCGTCGCGCCGGGGATGTCGTTGCAATGGGCATCCTCGCAGCACTGGTGGCACAGGTCGTCATCGCACTTGTGGGCTCCGTAGCATTCCACGATGACGCAGGTGTTCGTCGCGGGATCGCACGCCTGGTTGTTCCCGCAGTGCGACGAATTCAGGCACGCGACGCACCCCGTTCCGTCCGGCTTGGGGAACAGTCCGGGCGCGCATCCGTCGCAGGTTTCGCCGTTGGGTTGGCAGAGTTCGACGCCTTGGTCGTTGGTGACGCAAGTGAAGTCGAGGGGCTTCGAGCACTCGGCGCCATCGCCACAGACATCGACGCATGCCCCGGGAACCTGGCCTTCCCTCCTGAGGCAGCGAAGTCCCGGTGCGCAGTCGTAGTCCACCGAGCAGACGTGACAGTGGGTGCGGCAGGGCTTGCAGGCGCCCGTGGAGAAGTCGCAGCACAGGCCATCTTCGCACGGGTTGGCGAACGCGCACGGCTGACACTTGAGGCCCACCGGGATGCAGTTCCTGGATGTCGCGGTTCCCTGGTGGCAGAAGTAGCCCGAGGGGCAGTCTCCGCCGTCCTCGCAGGTGGCAAGACAATGCTTGTTGCTCCCGATGGGCAGGCACTGGAACCCCTCCGAGCACTCCCCGGCGTTGGAGCAGGGTTTGCAGTGCGGAGCCGCCGTCGGCGAGGGGACATCCTCGGTGATGGGCGCGTCAAACCCTGGGCTGGAATCCCCGGGCAAGTCCTGGGGCGGGGCATCCTGGAGGACATCGCGCGAAGGCGATGGGAATTCGCACAGACCATCCAGGCAGACCTGACCGGCGACGCATCGAAGGCTGCCATCCTGCGAACACTGGATCGCGGTGCAGATCCAGCCCTCGATGGGCGGGTCCAGGCGGGCTCCATCCACGCAAAGTTCCTGTCCCGACGCGCAGACGTCGGCCCCGTCGCGGACGCAAGGCACCTGGGTACAACTCGCCTCCCGGCAGACGGTCCCCGGCAGGCAGCGCGAACTGGCGGTGCATCCGCTGGAGCCGCCGGAATCCTGGCCGTCCGAGTTTCCGGCGTTCGAGGAACAGCCGACGATCGAGGCAAGCAGGTACAGGGCGCAAAGGCCCGTGGCGGCACCGGCACGAAACGTTGCGATCAGCATGCTTCCCCTCCAGGTTGGCCTCGGCGGGCGCTTCCCGGAAAGGTCCGGCCTCGGAGTCAATCCTCCTCGACCGGTCGCTCGACCTCGAGTCGCACGAAGCCTTCCCGGAACAGCACCACCATCGCGCCGTCGGCAACTTCGCGAACCTGCCCCAGTCCCCGGGACTTGTGGGCGATCAACTCGTCAACCTTGTAGGCGCGGTGACAATCATACACCCTGCACTTCAAAGGGTGCGCGTCCTTCGTCGCGTCCTCCCACATCTTGCGCAGGACCGCCTCGGGGGACAGGTCCGTCTGGGAGGGGGTCGCCTTCTTCGTGGAACCCCTCGTGCCGCCCTGCCCCGCCGTGTGCCGCTCGGCGATTCGCATTGCCTTGGCGACCAGCTTGGCCCGCTTGGCGGCCAGGTCGGCCGGGGGCTTGAAGTCCTGGAAGTGCCGGCAGGTACGACATTGGACCTTCAGCAACGAACCCTCGGGCCCCAGCGCGGCGACGACCCCGTCCAGGTTCAGCCGGCAGAACCGGCAGTGGATCTCGATGTCCTGTCCCAGTTTCCAGGAAGCGTCGTCGGCCATGGTCCCTTCCCGCCTATGTCTTCAGAATCTGCACGTACACGTCCCGGGTGCGCGGACCGTCGAACTCCGCCAGGAAGACGTGCTGCCACCGCCCCAGCATCACCCGGCCGGCAGCCAGGGGGATCGTCACGGCATTGCCGGTCAGGATGCTGCGGATGTGGGCCGGGCTGTTCCCTTCCCGGTGCCGGTAGGGGCGTCCCTGCGGCACGGCCTCCTCCAGGAAGGCCTCGACATCCGCCACCACGTCCGGGTCGGCGCCCTCGTTGATGTAGATGCCGGCGGTCGTGTGGGGACAGTACACCAGGACGGCGCCGTCCTGAACGCCGCTGGCGCGGGCGGCCTCGGTCACGCCGGCGGTGATATCCACGGTCACGCGGGTCGCCGGTGTCTTGAACTGCAGGGTCGTCATCGTCTCGCCTCGCTGAGGAACCGGAACACGGGCCGCGGGAAGTCTACCCCATTGGCGCATTTCGGTGCAGTCGCATCCTCGTCCTCGGGGTATCATTCGCCCATGTCGCGTCGTTCCGACATTGCCATCCTGTGCCAACTGGCCCGCGAACTGGCCGCGGCGCTGGAACTGGGCCGGGTGCCGGCTCCCGCGTGCGAGCGCGCTCGCGAGCTGCTGGAACGGGCCGAACCGTTGTGTCGTCCCGGGGCCGAGGACGATGCCCCGCCGGCCCAGGTCCGTCGCATCGGACAGGGGATCGACGCCCTGCTGTTGGTGGGAACCACCCAGGAACCCGCCGCCGGTGGTCCGCGACGTCCCGCGCGCCCCCCGGGCTTCCTGCCCGCAACCGAGGGGCCGCCCCTGGCGGCGCGGGCCCTGGCGCATCTGGAGGCGTCCGAGGCCCTGGCGCAACGGACGCGAACCATGATAGAAAGGCCCGTCGCCGCGGGGGCCGGGGGCGCGGATCGCTCCCCGTTCGCCGGGGCGGGGGTCGGCAAGCGCGTCGAGTTGGAACTGGTTCGGGGGGATTCGGAACCGCCGTCCGGGAGCCGCGGGCGACGCATCACGGGAGCACGGTCGAGATGAGCGAGATTGACGAGGCCACCAGCAGCCACGAGGACCATTCGCCGGACGTTCTGCAGCCGCACACCCGGGCCGACTTCGTGCGCGTCGGATGGGTGATCGCATTGTGCTCGATTCCCGTGGCGGTGGTCGGGTACCGCTTCTTCCACCAGCGTCACGAAGAGGTCGCGGCCGCTGCCCAGAACCTGAATGCCGCCCTGATGTTCTGGTTCATCGCCGGGATGCTGGCGACCGTCGGCACCACGATTCTGTTC
>JARKOL010000287.1 GCA_029975745.1 Myxococcota bacterium
CGACGCGCGCCAGCAGGTCCGTGGCGCCACCGGGGCCGTCCTCCGCGCCGACGAACGGCAGCGCCCGCCCCTGCGACACCTCGATGATCGGCAACAGCATGCGGCGTCCCCCCTCCTCGCGCGGCACCGGCCCAGGCCACCTACCGGTCGTGGCGACCCGCGATCCCCGGTCCGGGATTCGTTCGCACGCCATGGTATCATTCCTGAGGTTCAAGACGGGAAGTCGCAATGCGTGGGTCCACCCTCACGGCGCTGGGACTGGCGGCAGCCTGGTTCGCGTGCGGCACGAGCCACGGCCCCGGCACGGACCTCGCGGACGGGAACGGCGAGGTCAAGATCCCGATCTGCCAGGGACCTTCCGACTGCGACGACGGCGACGGATGCACGACGGACACGTGCGTGGCGGGGCGCTGCCTGAACACGCCCCGGTCGTGCGACGACGGCAACCCCTGCACCGCCGACCGCTGCGAGGCCGGCCAGTGCTTCAACGAGGCCCAGGAAGACTGCTGCGTCGAAGACCCCGATTGCGACGACGGCAACTTCTGCACGAAGGACGAGTGCATCGACGGGGCCTGTGTCCACGGGGACTGGCTGCCGAACTGCTGCAACCGGAACGAGGACTGCGACGACAACGACGAGTGTACGCGAGACCTGTGCAAGGACCGTCGGTGCGACTTCACCACCAAGGATCCCGCCGCCCGTTGCTGCACCGAAAAGAGGGACTGCCTGGATGGGGACGTCTGCACCGATGACGAGTGCATCGGGGGTCGGTGCATCTACACCGTGCTTTGTTGTCGCTTCGACGCGGATTGCGTCAGCGAGGATCCCTGCCGGGCCGGGAATTGCACCCCTTCCAGCGAATGCGAATACGCGCCCATCGACGACTGCTGCGTCCAGGACGCCGACTGCCCGACCCTCCCCTGCATGACGGCGACCTGCGCCGATCATGCGTGCGGACACGCCCCGATCCCGAACTGCTGCACCGGGGACCCGGACTGCGGGGACCCGTGCCGCCGCTGCGACATCCCCACCGGCGACAGCCAGGGGTTGTGCATCCTGAAGAGCACCCCCGAGTGCTGCGTCACCACCGTCCTGGACGTCGCGTTCTCGGACCTGGGAGGCTTCGTGGTGTCGCCTCTGGCGAAGCCGAACTACGCGGCGACGCCCGCATGGAACCTGGACGGCCTGCGCACCGTCAGCGCCCCGACCAGCCTGTACTTCGGGGATCCCGCGACGCATCGGCTCCATCCCGCCGGCGAGGGCCTGGTCGGCGGACGGGCCACGCGAGCCCAGGTGGATCTGAGCCGCACCACGCACCCCACCCTGGCATTCCAGGCATACCGCAGCGGCAGCATCGTGTCGTCTGTGGACGTGCTGTCGGTGATCGTGGCCCTCGACGGGGACGAGACCGTCGTCTGGACGACCCTCGACCATCCGCTCGAGGCGGGCGCGTTCCGTCCGGTATCGATTGATCTGGCGGCCTTCGAGGGACGGTCCGTCAGTCTGATCCTGGAGTTCGACAGTCGCTCGGCGTTTGCGACCGAATACGAAGGGGTCTGGGTCGATGACCTGCGGATCTCGGGGCAGTGCCGATGAGCCAGGACCCGACCCGGAATGCCCCCCCGGCCACGGCGGAGCCGCGTGACGACGCGCCCCCGATCCCCGAGGAAGCCCCGCGTTCCCCCGGGCCGGCCGGCCCCGGCACGATCCGGGAACAGGTCCGTCGGGATGCCGAACGCCTGCGCCGGGCCGCGGCCCTGCTCTCGCACGGCGCCATCGCCGGCGTCGTGGCGCTGCACGTCGGTGCCTCGGCGACCCTGACCGCCATCGTGTTCGCCCGACCGTTCCCCTACGCGCTGATGTACCCGCTGATGGGGTTCCTGCTGCTGAATCTGCTGGGCATCCGGTTCGTCGCCGTCGCGGCGGGCCGGCGCACGGCGGCGATCCGCGCGATGATCACCAACCTGGCGATGCACGCCTTCTTCCTGTACGTGCTGTTCGACCAGATTCCCGCCAGGACCGTGGTCCAGCGCCGACTGATCGAGCGGCCCGACCAGTGGATCCTGCTGCTGCCGATCGGGCTGTACCTGGCCGCGATGGCCGGCATGATCATCCAGGGCTTCCTGGTGCGCAGATCCCGCCGGATCGCGGCGCAAGGCTGAGAGAATCTATCCCGCGATGTCGATCGCCCGGCCATCGACCGGCCCCACGCCGAAATTCGCGGCGACGGTCGCGCCCAGGTCCGCGAAGGTCGGTCGCACGCCCAGATCCCGGCCGCGCCCCGCCGCGATCCCGCCGTGGTACACGATCAGCGGTACGTGTTCGCGCGTGTGGTCCGTGGACCAGGTGGCCGTGGGATCGCATCCGTGGTCCGCGCAGATCAGCGTCAGCGCATCGGGACCCGCGGCCTCGATCAGGCGGGGCAGGAAGGCATCGACCTCCTCGAGCGCTCGCGCGTAGCCCACCGGGTCCCGCCGATGGCCGTACGTCATGTCGAAATCGACCAGATTCGTGAACACCAGCCCGCGATCCAGATCCCGCAAGGCCTGTTCGCTGCGCCGCAGACCGTCGGTGTTGCCCTCGGTGTGGATGTCCGCGGTCACGCCCCGCCCGGCAAAGATGTCGTGGATCTTGCCGACTCCGACCACCGGCACGCCGGAATCGGCCAGGAGGTCCAGGACGGTCGGGCGGGTCGGCAGCATCGAGAAATCGCGCCGGTTGTAGGTCCGGCGATAGGCCCCGGGCACGCCCACGAACGGCCGGGCGATCACCCGGGCCACGTGCAGCGGGTCCAGAAGGCGCCGGGCGACCCGACACGCCGCGTACAACCGCTCCAGCGACACGGTGTCCTCGTGGGCGGCAATCTGGAACACCGAATCGGCCGACGTGTAGACGATCAGCGCGCCCGTCCGCTGATGCTCGGGCCCAAGGCGCTCGATGATCTCGGTCCCGCTGGCCGCGTGGTTGCCCATCCAGGCGAACCCCGATTCGCGTGCGAACGCATCCATCACGTGCGAGGGAAAGCCGGTGTCGGTGTACGTCGCGAAGGCGTGCTCCAGGATGACGCCCGCCATCTCCCAGTGACCGGTCGTCGTGTCCTTGCCCGGCGAGGCCTCGGCCATGCGCCCGAAATGCCCATCCGGCGCGGAAAGAGGCGGCACGCCCGCGACGTCCGTCAGATTCCCCAGGCCCAGGCGGCCCAGGTGCGGCATCCGCAGACCACCCACCGCTCGCGCCGTGTTGCCCAGCGTGTTGGCGCCGGCATCACCGTACCGTGCCGCGTCGGGCATCGCGCCGACGCCGACACTGTCCAGGACCAGCCAGAAGATCTTCCGGAAATGGGGGTTGGAGGGACCGTTCATGCCGCCTATAATCGTCCCGGCCCCGGCCCCGGTCAAGCCGCGTGCCCACAGGCAGCGCCGGCCTGCCGCTTCCGCCGGGAACCGAACCCCCACGAAGGGAGGCCCCATGCGGATCCTGCAACAACTGGTCGTCGTGCCGGTCCTCGCGCTCCTGATCCTGGCCGGGTGCAAGGCCAAGACCCCCGAGGCCCCGTCGGCGGCCCCAGCGCCCCGTGCGGAAGCAGCCGAACCCGCCGCCGAGCCGGCCGCCGCCCCCGAGGCTCCCGAGACCGTCGAGGTGGCCTGGGTCACGCCGACACCCGAGTCCTGGGCCGTGGTCAACGACTACGAAGCGACCTGGGAGCCCCGCAAGAACGCATGGGGCGGGTTCTGGGACAACTGGAAATACCGCGTCGGCGACTGCAAGCTGGAGACCATCGCGGACAACGGCCCCCGCCACCTGAAGGTGTCCTACACCCTGCCCGCCGAGAACAGCCAGTGCGGCACGTTCGAGTACCTGAAGGGCGACAAGGGCAAGCCCCAGGCCGTCGATCTGCGCGACTACGACCGGGCGTTCGTCGTGATGAAGTCCGGGGACGATCAGGAGCACCGGCTCCGCCTGGAGGTCGTCGAACTGGACCCGTACGACGCGGCGCTTCAGGGGTACACCGGAACGTCGAAGGTGCTGGTGGTCGGTCCGGAATGGACGCGGTACGAGATGGATCTGGACAAGGAACTGCACCCGCACTTCGACCGCAAGAAGGGCAAGACCATCGGCATCCGGATCGACCGGAAGGACCAGCCGAACCAGTCCGCCGGCGTCGTCCTGGTGGATGGCCTGGGGTTCATCCGGCGCGGGGCCGACGCGAAGTGACCATTCCCGGGCCCGTGCCCGGCGAACTTCACCAGGGAGAGGAATCCATGAAGCGTGCGATCCTGAGTGTCTCGGACAAGACGGGCGTGGTGGCGTTCGCCCGGGGACTGGTCGATCTGGGATTCGAGGTGATCTCGACGGGGGGAACGTCGCGGGCGCTGCGCGAGGCGGGCGTGCCGGTGATCGACGTGTCGGCCGTGACCGGATTCCCGGAATGCCTGGACGGCCGGGTCAAGACGCTGCATCCCAAGGTGCTGGCCGGCGTGCTGGCCCGAGGCACCGAGGAGGACGCGAAGACGCTGGAATCGCTGGACATCCAGTACGTCGATATCGTCGCGGTCAACCTGTACCCGTTCGCGGCAACCATCGCGAAGCCGGATGTCACCGAGGCCGAGGCCATCGAGAACATCGACATCGGCGGCCCCACGATGATCCGGGCGGCGGCCAAGAACGCGGATCGCGTGGCCGTGGTCGTCGATCCGGCGGACTACGAGGAGGTGCTTCAGGAGTTGCGCGCGACCGGCGGCACCTCCGACGCGACGCGCCGACGCCTGATGATCAAGGTGTTCGCGATGACCGGCACCTATGACATGGCGGTCGCGGCGCACTTCGGCGCGGCCGAGGGCCTGCCGCCGGTGTTCGCCGTGGGCGGGGTCAAGGCCCAGGATCTGCGCTACGGCGAGAATCCGCACCAGAAGGCGGCCGTGTACCTGCCCCCGGGGGGCGGGTCGGGCATCCTGGGCGCGATGCAGCGCCAGGGCAAGGCCCTTTCGTACAACAACCTGGTGGACATGGAGGCGGCCTGGGCGCTGGTCCGCGAGTTCGACGGACCGGCCGTGGCAATCATCAAGCACACGAACCCGGCGGGCTGCGGCCAGGACCAGACGCTGGCGGGCGCGTACGAGAAGGCGCTGGAGTGCGACCCCGTGTCGGCGTTCGGAGGGATTGTCGCGCTGAACGGCACGGTCGATGCGGCGCTGGCGACCCGCATGTGCGAACACTTCTACGAGGTCGTCCTGGCGCCCGACGTGACGCCGGAGGCGCTGGAGGTGTTCGGGAAGAAGAAGAACCTGCGCGTCATGGAACTGGGACCGGCGTTCTTCGAGCCGCTGCCGGAACTGGTCGGCAAGCACGTTTCGGGCGGGCTGCTGGTCCAGCAGAACGACCCGAAGGCCGACGAGGTCCGCCAGGGGCGCGTGGTCACCCAGCGGGCACCGACGCCCGAGGAGTGGGACGCGCTGGACTTCGCGTGGCGGGTCTGCAAGCACGTCAAGAGCAACGCGATCGTGTACGCGCGGGCGGACCGGACGGCCGCGGTGGGCGCCGGCCAGATGAGCCGGGTGGATTCCGCGCGGCTGGCCGCGATCAAGGCGGCGGACCGGGGCATCCCGCTGGACGGTACCTCGGTGGGGTCGGACGCCTTCTTCCCGTTCCCCGACGGCGTCGAGGAGATCGCCAAGGCCGGCGCCACGGCAATCGCCCAGCCGGGGGGGTCCATCAAGGACGCGGACGTGATCGCGGCCTGCGACCGTCTGGGCCTGGCCATGGTGTTCACGGGCCGGCGGCACTTCCGACACTGAGAGTCCTGGAGGACGGCATGAAGATCCTGGTCGTGGGCAACGGCGGTCGCGAGCACGCGATGGCCTGGCGACTTGCCGGGTCCCCGGGCGTCGAGGTGCTGATCACCCGAGGCAACGGCGGCACGGACGACGTCGCCCGCGCGATCGACGTGGCGCCCACCGACGTGGCGGGTGTGGCGACCGCGGCCCGGACGCACGCCGTCGATCTGGTCGCGGTGGGTCCCGAGGTGCCCCTGGCGGCCGGGCTGGCGGATCGGCTGATCGCCGACGGCATCCGGGTGTTCGGACCGGTCCAGGCGGCGGCCCGACTGGAGGCCAGCAAGGCGTTCGCCCACGAGGTGATGGCCGCGGCCGGCGTGCCCTGCGCCAGGTCCTGGTCCTTCGACGACGCGACGGCGGCGCTTCGGCACCTGGAGTCTTGCCCGCTGCCCGTGGTCGTCAAGGCGGACGGCCTGGCCGCCGGCAAGGGCGTCGTCGTGGCGACCCGTCGGGACGAGGCGCTGGCGGCCGCCCGGGCCTTCATGGTCGAGGACCACCTGGGCGCCGCGGGCCGCACCGTCGTGGTCGAGGAGTTCCTGGCGGGCCAGGAAGCCTCGTTCATGGTGATGACCGATGGCGAGCACGTCGTGCCGCTGGCCGGTGCCCGGGACCACAAGCGGATCTTCGACGGCGACCGCGGCCCGAACACCGGCGGCATGGGCGCCTACTCGCCGACGCCGCTGCTGGACGATGCGACCCGGGACGCCGTGCTGGCATCCGTGATTCGCCCGACGCTGGACGCGCTGGCGCGTCGCGGCATCCCCTTCCGCGGCGTGCTCTACGCCGGCCTGATGTTCACCGCGGACGGGCCGCGCGTCCTGGAGTTCAACTGCCGCTTCGGCGACCCCGAGACGCAGCCGGTGCTGTACCGCCTGCGCGGCGACCTGGCCGAGGCGATGGTCGCGTGTGCCGAGGGACGCCTGGATCGCGTGCCCCTGGCGTTCGATCCTCGCCCGGCGGTGTGCGTCGTCCTGGCGGCCGGAGGCTATCCCGAGTCCCCCCGGACCGGCGACGCCATCATGGGCCTGGAGGCCGCCGCCCGCCTGCCCGAGACCCGGGTGTTCCACGCCGGCACGCGCCGCCAGGCCGACGGCACGGTCGTGACGTCCGGGGGCCGAGTGCTGGGCGTGACCGCGACCGGCGCCGACTTCGCCCAGGCCCGCGCCAGGGCGTACGAGGCCGCCCGATGCATCCGCTTCGAAGGCATGCAGTTCCGCAGCGACATCGGGGCGTCGGTCGGGTGAATCCGCCGGGTGCGGGATGGGGTGGCGCCCCGCACGGACCGTCGAAGACGTTGCGTGAAACCCTTGAAAAAAGGTGGGTGTCGCGATGCCCGCATCAGGCTTCCCGGCATCGCCGGGCATGCACACCGCGGGCAGAGGCAACCCCCGGTTCCACGGACAAGGATTCAGCCGAGAAAGAGCCCTCGTCGAATCCAGCAGGGCGCCAAGACCCATTGTAGCGCACGCCACCCGCGCGTGCCACCCGGTCTGGACAACCCACGGACTTGCCGACGACAACGGCTTCCCGCACAATGCGCCCACCCGGGCGCCCCCCGGGTTCCTGGAGGTTTGCGTGAACCAGCCGCCCACACCGCCGCGACGCCCCGAGATCCTGGCCCCCGGGGGATCGATCGAGGCCATCGAGGTCGCCCTGGCGCATGGCGCTGACGCCATCTACCTGGGCGTCGGGACGTTGAACGCCCGGACCCGGGCCCGCAACCTGACCGAGGGCGAGCTGCCCGGCGTCGTCGCCTATGTCCACTCGTTCGGGGCCAAGGTCTACGCGGCGCTGAACGTGCCGCTGCAACCGGGACAGATCGAGGACGCGGCCCGGACTCTGGCCGCGTGCCATGACGCCGGCGTCGATGCCGCGATCGTCCGGGATCCCGTGCTGATGCAGGTGGCGTCGCGACGCTACCCGGATCTGCCGCTGCACGCCAGCACGCAGTTCGGGGTCATGGACCCCACGTCGGCCCGACGCGCGCGCGACCTGGGCTGCCGCCGGGTCATCCTGGCCCGGGAGGTTTCCCGCGAGGACGTGGCCCGAATCCGGCGCGAGGTGCCGGACGTCGAGGTCGAGGTCTTCGTGTTCGGCGCCCAGTGCTTCGCGGTGTCGGGCCAGTGCCTGCTGGGCCAGGCCGTCTCGCGCCGGTCGGGCAACTACGGCGCGTGCTCGCAACCCTGCCGGCTGCCCTACTTCGCCGACGATGGCCGGGAGGTCGGCCACATCTTCTCGATGCGGGATATCGACCTGGTCTCCCACGTGCCCGAGCTGGTCCGAATGGGCATCACGGCGCTCAAGATCGAGGGCCGCCTGAAGTCGCCCGCCTGGGTGGGCTGCGTGGTTCACTGGCAGCGACGGGCGCTGGACAAGCCGGGTGACCCCGGTCTGGACCCGGGCGAATTGCGCGCGTTCGATCGCGAGGTCTCCGTGCTGTACTCGCGCCCCCGGACGGCCGCCTTCTTCGAGGGACGCACCGACGCCGCGTCGCTGACGACCCTGGAGTCCCCCGGCCACCGGGGTCTGGACGTCGGCGCGTTCACGACCGTCCCGGGGACGCCCGAGGCCTTCGTGCGCTTCCGGACGCCCGTGGACCTGAACATTCGCGACGGACTGCTGTTGACGGTGTCGGACCCCGCGGCCGAGGGCGGCGTGGCCTACGTGCCGATGGGGATCCGCGAGCTGCACGACGAGCAGGGCCGGGCGATCTTCCGGGTCTCGGCCGAGCGCGTCGTCTCGGTCCCGATCCGGGAGCGACGCCCCATCCAGGCCGTGGCCATCCACTCGTGCGACCCGATTCGCGCCCGCTACCAGCGGGTGGATCGCCGGGTGCCGGGCCCCGTGGCCGAGGGCATCCCCCCGACACCCACGTTCACGCGGGTCGCCGTTCGTCCCGACGCGATCTCGGTCGCCATGCAGCGGGGCCGACGCGTGGTCGAGGCGCACCACCCGATCGTCTCGGAACCCGCTCGCAATGCCGGCCTGGATGCCGAGCGGGCCGCCCGGGTCTTCGGGGACGCCCGGTTCGACATCCTCCCCGGACTGTTCGTCAACCCGACGCTTCTGAAGGAGGCCCGCCGGACCTTCGTCGCCGCCTTCGAGCAGGCCCGCGAAGCCGCAATCGCCGCGGATGCCCAGGCCTTGCTTGACGACCTTTCCGCGCGGTCGGGGTCGTTCCAGGCCCCGGACGCGGACCTGCTGGCCCGCGGTCCGGCGGCAATCTCCCGGGTGACGGGCCTGCCGCCGATCGCGGTCCGGACCTCGGGCGGCACCCGATTCCGAATCGAGGCGCGAGGACACGCGACCGTGATCCACGCGATCGACCCGGGGCCCCGAACCGCCCGCGACCTCGAGCCCGACCCCGCCTTCCTCGACGATCCCGATCCGGCCGAGCCACGGCCTGAGTGATCCCGTCCTCCCTGGGCCTGTCGCCTTCCTGGCCGCCCCGGCAGTCCTCCGCCGGTTCCCCGAACGCCTGGAACTGCCCGCAGCCCCCTGCTGTCGCCCGGACCGCGGCGGCTCGATGGGGAATCCGACCGCAACGCCGGCGAGCGGCCTGCGCGGATGGCTCGATCTCGGAATCCCGGTTTCCTTGTCCCCCGTTTCGGCTAGAATCCCGCCAGGCAGACCCGCCCGGCGTGGCGGGCAGGAAGGAGGAACCCCATGCACAAGATCGTCCTGTTGCGACACGGCGAAAGCAGTTGGAACCAGGAGAACCGCTTCACGGGCTGGACCGACGTCGATCTGTCCGAGAAGGGACTGGCCGAGGCCGCCCGGGCGGGCGAGACGCTGAAGGCCGAAGGATACGTCTTCGACATCGCCTTCACGTCGGTCCTGAAGCGCGCCATCCGGACCCTGTGGATCACCCTGGACAAGCTGGACCAGATGTGGATTCCCGTCACGCGCTGCTGGCGCCTGAACGAACGCCACTACGGCGCGCTGCAGGGGCTGAACAAGGCCGAGACCGCCGAGAAGCACGGCGAGGAGCAGGTCAAGGTCTGGCGCCGCAGCTACGACATTCCCCCGCCGGCGCTGGACCCGGCCGACCCGCGGTTCCCGGGCCACGACCCGCGCTACGCCCAACTGACGGACGGCGCGCTGCCCCGAACCGAGTCGCTGAAGGACACCGTCGCGCGCTTCCTGCCGTACTGGCACGACGCGATCGCCCCGGCCGTCAAGTCGGGCAAGCGCGTCCTGATCGCCGCTCACGGCAACAGCCTGCGGGCGCTGGTCAAGTACCTGGACGACATCTCCGACGACGAGATCGTCGGCCTGAACATCCCGACGGGCATCCCGCTGGTCTACGAACTGGACGAGAACCTGAGGCCGATCCGCCACTATTACCTGGGCGACCCGGAACTGATTGCCGCCCAGATCGAGGCCGTCAAGAACCAGGGCAAGAAGGGCTGACGTCCGGCACGCCCCCCGTGCCCGTGCGAAATCGCACACCCCGACCCCCGCCCCTCCGCGCTCGTGCGGAATGGCACCCCGATGGCGGGCATTCCACCCCCGCGATTCGCACCGGGATACCGGCTCGATTTCCGCAGGTTGCCCAGAAACATCCCACCGCGGATCTTCGCGCACGCTTCTTGCTAGTCCCGGACGTCGCAAGCCGGCGCGCGCCGTCGCCAACTTGCAATTTCTGGATATCAATGGCATATCGGCGCTGCGCGGGGCGGTATTGGCGACCCCGGCAAAGGAGGACACGATGAAGCACAGCCCCTGGAACCTGTGGACCGTGGCGACCCTGGCGACCGTCGTGCTGGCATCCGGCGTGGCCCGCGCCGAAACCCCGGACGAGATCCTGGTCAAGATGGACCGGACCGTGAACGGGTTCACCGACCAGTACATGGACAACACGATGACGATCATCGACATCGACGGGTCCAAGAAGTCCTACCGCTTCAACATCCTCCAGAAGGGCGAGAAGCGCATGATCCGCTTCACGACCGGCGAGATGAAGGGCCTCGCGAACCTGATCGAGGGCCCCGGCAAGATCTACGCCTACCTGCCCGGCCAGAAGAAGGTGCGACGCGTGTCGGCGCACAACATGAAGTCCTCGTTCGCGGGATCGGACTTCAGCAACGACGACATGGCGTTCACGTCCTGGCCCGACAACTACAAGGCGTCGCTGGCTCGCGAGGACGACAAGCACTGGTACCTGGACTGCGTGGCCATCCCCGGCAAGGCCGCGCCGTTCCCCCGCGCCGAGGCCAAGGTCGAGAAGGGCACCTACCAGTTGATGGGCTGGACGTACTTCGACGAGGCCGGCAAGCCCGTCAAGTCGTTCGAGAACAGCGAGCCCAAGGACTGGGGCAACGGCCTGATCCGCAACCAGGTCGTCGTGGTCACCGACCTGCGCACCGGCCACAAGACCCGCCTGGACATCCATGAGTTCAAGGTGAACCAGGGCGTCCCGGACGGCAAGTTCACCCAGCGCGAACTGGAATGGGGGCGCTGATGAATCGCACGATGACGGTGCTGATCGCGGGGGCGCTGCTGCTGGCGGCAATCCCGGCCCGCGCGGACTGGAAGGACATGTTCAGCCTGACGGGCACGCTGGAGTCCGACATTCGATTCATCGCCGACGACTGGCGCGGTGCCCGCAAGGGCGAAGGCCACGAATTCGAGATGAACCGCAACGACGTGACGCTGCGGCTGCGCGCCGACCCGACCGACCGGGTGCAGGCGGTCGTGGACACGCGGTTGCGGTTCTTCGGATTCAACCAGGCCGCGACGCTCCCCGAGTTGATCGGGCGCGAGCGGATCGACCCCTATTCGTTCCAGTTGAACGAGGCGTACGTCGCGGTTCGCGGCCTGCCCTGGTCGAAGATGGACATCAAGATCGGGCGGATGATCCAGACCTGGGGCACCGTCGATATGTTCAATCCGACGGACAATCTGAATGCCCGGGACTTTTCGGACCCGCTGAACTTCACCGACAAGGTGCCGAACCAGATGATCGAGATCGATCTGTACCCGACCGACTGGCTGACCATCCAGGCGGTCTGGGTGCCGACGTTCAAGCCGTCGCAGTTGCCGCCGTCGGCCGCACTGGGGTTCGCGCTGGAGTACGACAACAACGGGTGCGTGGCCGGCTTCCCGGCGCCGCCGCTGGACGCACCGGGCCGGGCGGTGCTGGGCAGCCTGTTCAGCGCGGACGGGCCGTTCGGCATGGACCTGGACCTGTGCCAACTGAACTTCGCGAACCCCGAGGTCCGCACCGTCATGCCGAAGGCCGGCATGAGCAATTCGCAGGCGGCGATCCGGACCAAGTTCCAGGCCGGTCCCGTGGACTTCTCGCTGTCCTACTACTACGGACGCTTCAAGTTCCCGGTGGCCTACACCGCGGTCGCGGACGTGCTGTCGCCCGGCGTGGGCGGCAAGGGCACCGGCTTCGCCACCGACGCGCAGGGCCTGGACCCCAAGAAGTACAACGTCAAGTACGTCGCCGAGGTGATGTACCCGCGCATGCAGGTCGTGGGGGCCGACATCGCGTACTCGTCGGACAACGAGTGGGTGCCTGGATTCAAGGCCGAGGCCGCGTTGATCTTCCCCGAGAAGGTCGATTTCG
>JARKOL010000288.1 GCA_029975745.1 Myxococcota bacterium
CGTCGCCGCCCTGCGTCGCGTCGATGCAACTGCACGAGCCGGTCGCGGGCATGCAGACCTTCTCGAGCGCCTCGCCCACCGCGGCCTCCACGCACTCGAACCCGGGGATGGCGCAGGTGTCGTCCGCATCGCACGGCGGGAAGCAGTGGCCCGCCCCCTCGTTCTGAAGGCAGCGGCCGCCGTTGCACTGGCTGTCCTTGCTGCAAAGGGCGCACGCCTTCACGAAGTTGGGCATGCACAACGAGACGACGTCGCCTCCGAACGCGAACGACTTGCAGGAAAAGCCCTCCGGACAGTTCTCGACGCACAGTGCGGTGCAGAAGAAGCCGTCGGGCCCCTCCACGCAGAAGCCACTGTCGCACTCGATGTTGTCCGAACAGGGGTAGCCGAACGCTCCAGGTTCGATGGGAGCATCGGGCCGAAGCACATCCGGACGCCCGGTATCGGGCGCCGTCACATCGATTCGGGCGTCGCTGGCGACGTCCGCTCCCGTGTCGGCTCCCGGAATGTCGGTGTCCCCAGGCTCGCTGGACCCGCTCGATCCGCAGGCAAGCAGCCCGCTCCCGAGCCAGGCAGTGAGCACGAGAGTCAGCAGGCAGCGTTTCATGAGTCCCTCCTTCTTCCACGGCGATCGGCGGTCGCCGCCCAGGTCAGCATCAAGTATTCGGCAGGACGGGGCAAGACCATCAGAGGGAAAGTCGCGTCGGACGGGCCCAAGCTACTCCCAATTCAGCAGCAGGGGGGTCAGCGGATTCAACAGGTCGTCGTGCCTGGGCAGCACGCGCGCAGCGAATCCATAGCGTCCCGTCGAGCGACAGCGCACCTCGACCCGGAAGACGTGTTCGTCCCCCTCGGAGGAAACGAACTCGGCACGGGCCACCTGACCATCGCGGACATGGCCGGCCGGGTCCAGCGGACCATGGACCAGTTCGACCGCGACGTCGTGCGGCTCCAGCCTTCCCAGGCGGGCGCGAATCAGCATGGTCACGGACTCGCCAACCCGGACCTCCCGCTGGGGTTCCTGATCCACCCGAACGGACACTCCGGACCAGGCCTGGGTCACGCGGGCACGCCACCGGGCAAGTTCCGCCGCGCCCTTCAACGAGTCCCCCGACCACCGCGCCCCGAAGGCATGCGCCGGCAGATAGGCGCGTTCGGCATATTCCGCCACCATCCGGTGGGTGTTGAACTCGGCGCCCAGCTTGCGAATCGAGGCTTTCATCATCTCGATCCAGCCCCGGGGCATCCCGTGCGCGTCGCGGTCGAAGAACAGCGGCACGATCTCGCCTTCCAGCAGGTGGAACAGCGACTCGGCATCGACCCGATCCTGCTCCTCGTCATCCTTGAAGGCATCGCCGTTCCCGATCGCCCACCCGGTGTCGCTGTGGAAGCCCTCGGGCCACCACCCGTCCAGCACGGAACAGTTCAGCGCGCCATTGGCCGCCGCCTTCATCCCGCTGGTGCCCGACGCCTCGAGCGGTCGGCGCGGCGTGTTCAGCCAGACATCCACGCCCTGCACCAGATACCGAGCGATGTTGATGTCGTAGTCTTCCAGGAACACCATTCGGTGCCGCAACTGCGGGTCCCGTGCGTGATGCACAACCGCCTTGATCAGATCCTTCGCCGGGATGTCCTGGGGATGCGCCTTGCCCGCGAACAGGATCTGCACGGGCCGCTCCTCGTCCGACAGCAGGCGCGCGATCCGCTCGGCCTGATGGAACAGCAACGTCGCCCGCTTGTACGTCGCGAAGCGCCGCGAGAACCCGATCGTCAGGGCGTCCGGGTCCAGCACCTCCTCGGCGGCACGAAGCGCCGACGGGCCCGCCCCCTGGTGGCGCAACTGGGCCAGCAGCCGCTTGCGCACGAAGAAGATCAGGCGCTCCTTCCGGATCTGGTGCGTCCGCCACAACTCGCTGGCCGGAATGCCCTCGACACGTTCCCAGACCTTGAAATCCCAGGGTTTCTCGACGAATCGCGGCCCGACGTAGCGAACCAGCAGGTCGGCCATGTCGTGGCTGACCCACGTGCGCGTATGAATGCCGTTCGTGATGGCGTGGATCGGGATTTCGTGGGTCGGCAGCGACGGCCACAGTCCCTGCCACATCTTCCTGGAAACCTCGCCGTGAAGCTGGCTGACCCCGTTCGAGAAACCGGCCGTGCGCAGCGCCAGGACCGTCATCCCGAATCCCTCCGGACGACCGTCGCCCACCTGTCCCAGTTTCAGGAACTCCCCGAAGGACAGGCCGATCTGCGACAGCAGCGGCTGGGTGTATCGCTGGACCAGCGACGGCTCGAACGTCTCGTTCCCCGCGGGAACCGGCGTGTGGGTGGTGAAGACGTTGGTCGCGGACACGTACTCGCGGGCCGTCGCCAGATCGCAGCCATGATCGGCCATCGCCGTCCGCAACCGCTCCAGGCCCAGGAACGCCGAATGCCCCTCGTTCATGTGGTAGACCGTCGGCGACAGCCCAAGCGCCCGCAGGGCCCGCACGCCGCCGACGCCCAGCACGATCTCCTGGCGGATTCGGGTCTCGCGGTCGCCGCCGTACAGCGTCGAGGTGATCTCGCGAAGGTGCGGCGGGTTCTCGGGCACGTTCGTGTCCAGCAGGTACAGCGGCACGCGCCCCACCTGGACCCGCCAGATCCGGGCGACCACCTGATCGGCGGCCATCTCGACCGATACGGTCAGGGGACGGCCGTCCGCGTCGTGCTCCAGGTGGACCGGCATGTTGTACCAGTCGTTGTCCGGATAGGACTCCTGCTGCCAGCCATCCAGGTTCAGCATTTGCCGAAAGTAGCCCTTCTGGTACAGCAGACCGACCCCGACCAGCGGCAACCCCAGGTCGGAGGCCGCCTTCAGGTGGTCGCCGGACAGCACCCCCAGGCCCCCCGAGTAGATGGGCAACCCTTCGTCCAGCCCGTACTCCGCCGAGAAATACGCGACCTGCGTGTCCGGATCATGGCCGGCCTCCTGAAACCAGGCGGTGGCCTTCAGATAGCGCTGGAACTGTTCGTGGACGCGCCCCAGGCTGGCGACGAAGCTGTCGTCCGAGGCGGCCCGGTCCAGGTCCTCCTGGGACAGCATCCCCAGCATCAGCACCGGGTTCTGGTTCGCCTGCTCCCACAGCACCGGATTCAGCCGGATGAACAGGTGCACGGCGTCCCAGTTCCACGAGTACCAGACGTTCATGGCGATATCCTTCAGCGGCACCAGAACGTCCGGAAGGTTCGGCTTGACGTGGATACTGCGAATCCTCATCGATCGACTCCTACCACCCCTTGAAGGAACGAGCCGCCAGGCGAGACGCCTTGGCCCACCGTCGCATGTGATATTCGACCCTGCGGGCGTAGCGTTCCCCGCGGCCCCCTTCGGTGACCACGGTGCCCTCGTTGTAGTGCGCGACCCACCGGTGCGGCCCGGACGGTCGCGCCCAGCGATGCGCCGAAACGTACGACAAGACCGTCACGCCCGCCCAGATATTGGTGTGTCGCTCCTGCAGCCGCTCGCACGACTCCAGCCCCAGGGGGCGCCTCCACGTGGTGCAGTTGACCTGGAAACGCCCGTAGTTCCCCAACGATACGACACGATCCCGCTCCCCGTCGGCCTCGGGCACGCGGCCCGACTCGGTCTGCGCCACCGCCAGGGCCAGATGGGGGTTGACTCCCTTGTAGATCGCCATCAGCACGATCTCCTGCTCGGGCGTCAGCAGGTCAGGCGTCCACAACCGCAGGAACACCTGGGAAACCAGTAACGGAATCGTCAACGACACGCGAACTCCTTCACCCCGACCGCGGACCTCCGAAAGAGGCGCATGATTCCGGGGGATTGCGACCGATTGGCCAGAGGACGGCCGTCGTCGCGGGCGGAGGATAGCACATCCGGAGGCGCTTTGCGCTAGACTGGGCACGGCGCCAGTGGAGGAGCCCATGCCGGATGCGTTCCAGCGGTTCGACGCCCACGTTCACGTCGGGGCCTGGCAGACGCCGGATTTCGCGGGTCACGCCTCGGATCTGGCGGACGTGCGACGCGTGCTGGGCCAGGCCGGCTTCACCGGCGCCCTGGTCATGCCGACCGACGACGGCGACAACGACGGCCTGGCGCGAGCCCTTGCCCAGGCGCCTGACGA
The DNA here is from genome assembly GCA_029975745.1 of Myxococcota bacterium. GTDB lineage: Bacteria > Myxococcota_A > UBA9042 > DTJE01 > DTJE01 > DUVQ01. The sequence continues at coordinate 4,128 of JARKOL010000288.1, forward strand.
ACCGGGCGGCCCAAGGTTTCTGATGGCCGCCTGGGTGGATCCGCACCGCCCGGACGACACCCTGGACTTCCTGGAGCGGCGCGGGCCTCTGGTCCGGGCGCTGAAGTGCCATCCGTCCTTCGCCCGCCTTCCCCTGACCGCACCGGTCTATCGCCCGTTCCTGGCTTACGCGCGCGAACACGACCTGCCGATCGTGACCCACTGCGGGCGCTGGCGCGAGGTCGCCGGCTTCGAGGTGGCCCTGGAGGCGGCCGCCGAGTTCCCCCAGGTCTCCTTTGTCCTGTCCCACATGGGGGGCGACGGACCGACGCTGGTCGCGGGAGCCGCCGCCGCGATTCGCGAACGCGGGCTGGACCGGGTCCATCTGGGAACCGAAAGCATCCGCGAGCCCTGGGTCGTGGGACGCGCCATCGACGTGCTGGGCGCCGACCGACTGGTGTTCGGAAGCGACCACAATCTGAATCACCCGGCCTCGTTCCTGGCGGTCATCGACGCCCTGGGGCTGTCGCATGGCGAACGCGAGCGGATCCTGGGCGGCAATGCGCGCACCCTTTTCGATCCGGCGCGCTTTCATGCCAATCCCACCTGAGTGATCCCCTCAACCGTGGAGAGGGTTCCAGGAACCTCGGCAGGTCAGAAGCGACAGGGATCGCGGGGTGTTCGCCTTGCGGAGCCGGTCGAGGCCCCGTGCTCTGTTCGCGGTCGAAGGCGGCCACGATGCGGACGGACCCGCGCGGACGACGCCGATCCCTGAACGAGCCCGACGCCGCGGCCCTACGAATCGGGCGGCCCCTGGACTGGCACGGTGTCGCTGCGCCCCACGCCAGGCGGGCCGCCGGGTCGGGCCCAGCGAGCACGACTCCCGGCGGACGCCCTGGGGCGCAGCGGGCGGGTCGCCGCCGTCAAGCCGGCGGCTGGAGAGCGGCCTCAAGCGGCAGCAGTCCAGGCCGGCATGCCCGGTACCCCAGCCTTACGCGACCAGGCCCCGATGATGAGGGGATGAGTCAGCAACCCCGCGGCTTGACATCCCGCCGGCACGTTCCTATTGTTCGCGCGGCGAAACGGACTTGGGAAGCCGGGAGCGGACCATGCCGACGTACGAATACAATTGTGATGCATGCGGTCGCGAGTTCGAGGCCTTCAAGCGGATGTCCGATCCCGCGGAGGCCACGTGCCCCCATTGCGGGGCCGACCGGACGCACCGCCTGATCTCGCATTCCTCGTTCGTGCTGAAGGGATCCGGCTGGTACCTGACCGACTACGCGCGCAAGAACTCCAGCGCGTCCATGGACGCCAAGGAGTCCGCCGCGCCGTCATCGAAGCCCGCCGAGACTCCGGCGCCGGCCGCCCCCGCCGCCAAGCACCCTTGATGCGGCGTTTCGGATGGCAGCCCCTTCCCTCGCCCGGGGGTTTCGGGAAGCCCCCCGAAAATCGGGAAAATGCTGTTGACGCGAGGGGAACTTTGCGTTAGATTGCGCCGCTCGCTCGGCCAGGCTCCTGCCCGGTCGCTGGCGTCGGATTGACGGAACGCGGGAGTATTACGAATGTCCATCGCAATCCTCGGCAAGAAGATCGGGATGACCCAGTACTTTGACGAACTCGGAAACCGGATTCCGGTCACCGTCGTCGAGGCGGGCCCGTGCCAGGTCCTGAAGATCAAGACGGCGGAAGGCCGGGACGGCTACGACGCCGTGGTGCTCGGGTTCGGCAAGGCGCGCGAGAAGTCGATGACGCGGCCGGAGTTGGGTGTCTTCAAGAAGCTGGAGGCCACGCCCAACGCCCTGGTCCGCGAGATTCGCGTGACCCAGGACGAGGCGCTGCTGTACCCCCAGGGCAGCCAGGTTGATGCGTCGCTGTTCGTCCCCGGCGAAAAGGTGGACGTGACCGGAACGTCGCGCGGCCGCGGCTACCAGGGCGTCATGAAGCGCCACGGGTTCCACGGTTCCGTCCGGTCCCACGGTGCCCACGAGGTTTCGCGGCACGGCGGCTCGATCGGTATGGCGACGTGGCCGGGCCGCGTTCTGAAGGGCCAGAAGATGGCCGGCCAGATGGGCAACGTCCGCAAGACCCTGCTGAATCTGAAGGTCGTGGCCGTGTTCCCGGAAGAGAACCTGATCATGATCGAGGGCGGTCTGCCCGGAGCCCCCAACAGCGTCGTCGTCATCCGCAAGGCGATCAAGGTCGCCAAGAAGCGCCAGCGCTAGACCGGACCTTCCCTTCCACGCACGCCCCAGACAGCCACGGCGCGCCGCGCCCGGGTACCGGCTTGCCCTGCTCTCGCACCAGGGGCGCTGCATTCCGATCGTCGGCGGGACTTCGCGGTCATCTCTGGAAGGCGGACGGGCCCGCTACGCCAGGAGAGGTTCGAGCACGCCTCGGAACACGGGAGTGGCCGCCCCTTCCAGCAGCACGTCCGAAAGGTCCGGGAGCACGGTGATCCTCAGCGGCCCTCAGGGGATGTCGATGCGAATCTGCTGGCCCGCCGGCGCACGGCCCGTCAGCACCGCGGCCACGCCCACCGCGCCGGCGCCCGTACCGCAGGCCAGCGTCAGCCCCACGCCGCGCTCGAAGACGACCACCTGGAAGTGCGACGGCCCCACCGTCGCGGTGAACTCGATGTTCGCCTGGCGAGGGAACAATGGCGCCGCCGTCAGCCGTGCCCCCCACAGGGCCGCCTGATCCGCGGCCATCCCCTCGAAGATCACGAAGTGCGGGTTGCCCATGCTGACCGCATGGCCGACGAACGCCCGATCGGCGACCGTCACGGAAAGGTCCAGAGGATGCGCCGCCGCGATCGGAATGCGCCCAGGTTCCAGGATCGGGGGCCCCAGCGAAACCGTCACCGCCGAGACGGTGCCGTCGGCATCCCGATGAACCCGGCACGGCTTGACCCCGGCGGGGGTGTCGATCGGCAACACCTCGCCCGCAACACCCATGCGTTCCGCCAGGTGGCGAGCCACGCATCGAATGCCGTTGCCGCACATCTCGGCCTCGGACCCGTCAGCGTTCAGGACCCGCATGAACCAGTCGGCCGCAACACCGCGCTCGATCAGCAGGATCCCGTCGGCCCCCACTCCGAAATGCCGGTCGCAGATGGCGATGACCGCCGAGGCATCCATCCAGTCCGGCCGACCGGCCGGCGCCTCGACCACGACGAAATCGTTCCCCGTACCCTGGTATTTCCAGAATTCCATGCGGCGGATTGTAGCGGGACGCGCGAGCAACGACAACTGTTGCCCGATCGCCACGCGCCCCCCCTAGGATCGCGTTGCGGACATCGCCAGTCCGGCCCCGATCCTTGCAATCTCTGGCGGCCATACCCGGCTGCTTGCGGTATAATCCGCGCGCCTTCCCGACGGGGGACGTGCCCCATGCATGACGATGCCCGATACCAGCACCGCTTTCGCGAGTTCCTGCGCACGCTGGGCGACGATCCGGACCGTCCCGGCCTGGAACGAACGCCCCAGCGCGTGATGGAGTCGATGCAGTACCTGACCCGGGGACTGCGCGAGGGCCTGGGCGAGATTCTGGAGGATGGCCTGTTCGAGGAAGCATCCCGGGATATGGTGATGGTCCGGCAGATCGAGTTCGTGTCGCTTTGCGAGCACCATGTCCTGCCCTTCTTCGGCCACGCGCATGTCGGATACATCCCGGACGGACGGATCCTGGGTCTGTCCAAGATCGCGCGCATCGTCGATCACTTCGCCTGTCGGCTGCAGGTTCAGGAGCGGATGACCTCCCAGATCGCGGATTGCCTGGTGGACATCCTGCGCCCCAAGGGACTGGGCGTCGTCGTGTCCGCCACCCACATGTGCATGGTGGCGCGTGGCGTCCGCAAGCAGGATTCCCAGGTGGTTTCAACGGCCTGGCGAGGCGATTTCGCCCAGGACGACCGGGCGCGCCAGGACTTTCTGTTGGCGCAGGCCCGATGCTGATGAACCTGCCGATGTCCGAACCGCTGACGCTGGACCGAATCGACTCGCGGCTGCGGGTCCGCTCGCCGCTGCTCCGTCCCTGCCCGGAGGGCTTCAGGCAGTCCGCGGTCCTGATGCTGTTGGCCCAGCGCTCGGACGGCGTTCATGTGCTGCTGTGCGAACGGTCCGACGACGACCCGCGAGACGCCCACCGCGGCCAGGTCAGTCTTCCCGGGGGGCGACGCGATCCCGAGGACGCCGACATCCTGGACACCGCCCTCCGCGAGGCCCGGGAGGAGGTGGGACTGTCACCCGAACGCGTGCGGATCCTGGGCCGCCTGGATGACACCCTGACCATCACGCGCTATCACGTGGCCCCGTTCGTCGGGGCCATCGATGACTACGAGGGCCTGGCGCCGCAAAGCGACGAAATCGCGCAGGTCTTCGCGTTTCCCCTGGAGGCGATGCGCGACCCGACCCGCGTCCGCCGGGTGCCCTGGGAGCGCCTCGGCCACACCGAGGACGTCCTGTTCATCGAGCACGAAGGCCATCTGGTCTGGGGCGCGACCGCCCGAATGTTGCATCATCTGTTGGAGATCGCCGAATGACGCCGGGTACCGCCGATTTTCCCAAGGCCGCCGTCCTGGACACCCCGGGGGCCGCCGACCTGTTCGCCGCCCTCGCCGCGGCATCGTCCATCGCGCTGACCACCCATGAGGGGCCCGACGGGGACGGCATCGGTTCCGAACTGGCGCTGGCGAGGGCGTTGCGGCGCCTGGGCAAGCGGGTCACCATCGTCAACCCGGGCGACACGCTGAAGCGCTTCCGCTTCCTGGATCGGGACGACGATATCCACGTGTTCCGGCCGGATCTGGCCAAGGTGCTGCGCGCCGTCGATCTGGTGCTCCTGATCGACACCGGCGAACTGCGCCGAACCGGGGCCGTCGGCGACGCGCTGGAACACCGAAGCGGCCCGATTGCCGCGATCGACCACCACGCCCCCAACGCGCACAACATCACCGGGATTCTGGCGCGGGAGTTCGCCTCGACCGGCGAGTTGATGACCCATGTCCTGGGGCGCCTGGGGGTGCCCCTGACCGCGGACATCGCCGAACCGCTGTACGCGGCCATGCTGTTCGACACCAACCAGTTCCGGTTCGTCCGGAACGACCCCGAGGTGTTCCAGGTGGCGGCCCTTCTGGTGGCCGCCGGTGCCGACGCCGAGGGGATCGGCAGGCGCCTGTTCGGAACGATTTCCCGCGACGCCATGCTGATGCAGAGTCGGCTGATGTCCAGCGCCACCTTCGAGATGGGCGGGCGGCTGGCCTGGAGCCCGGTGACCGCGCAGACCCTGGCGGGGCTCAAACTGGACCGGGACGAGATTCGCGGCATGGTGAACGTGCTCGGCGACATCGAGGGAGTCGAGATCTCCGTCCTCTTCAAGACGTTCGACGACGCCAAGGTCAAGGTCTCGATGCGGTCGCGCGGCACGGTGCCGTTGCACGACGTCGCGGAAGCCCTGGGCGGAGGGGGTCATCCGTTCGCCGCGGGCGCCGATGTGGCCATGCCCCTCGAGCAGGCGATCGAACGCACGCTCGGGATGCTGCGCGCAAAGATGGCGGGCATGGATGGATCGAGTCTCTAATCCCTTGGAGGCCCACCCAGTGTCATCGAGCCATCGCCGACGAGCGCTTCGCTGGCTTGCCAGAGTCGCCCTGAGCATCTCTGTGCTGCTGATATGCCTGGCTCTGATCGAGCTGGGATTTCGGGTGTTCGCCCCCGCCAGAATGGAGCCGGACGGACTGTTGCAGTTTCGCTTTCCCAGCGGAAAGCCCTATCGAGTGACCCACGTCCGCGAGCCGGAGCGAGTTGACCTGCTACGAATCCTCAACGTCGGCGATTCCGTGACGGAATCGGAATGCCCCAGGACCCTCGATCTGGAGACGTCGCTTTCGGATATTCCGTCCCCAGTGGTCTTCCGGGGTCGCGAATTCGCGGGCCTGAACGTGATGAACGGAGGTCTTGGCGGGTGTGATGTTCGCTGCATTCTGGGATTCCTGAAGGCCTATCGCGGAGCCGGCCCGACGCCTCATATCGTGACGGTGTTGTCCGGCTGGAACGAACACTGGTATAAGGACAAGCCCTGTCGCCGCATCGATTGCCATTCTGCGGTTCCCGTCCTTCGCATGCTCCACGAGACCGGCGAGCGCCTTCGTGGATGCAGATCCTGCGAGGCGCTTCTGAACGGCATCGCCCATACCGGGGCCAAGGGCCAGCGGGCCGACTGCCTCGAGCGATTGCGCGCGGTCGCGACGGGAGAACTACTGCAAGGCATCGACCACGACGACAGCACCATCTTCAACCTGTCCCTGGCCGAGTACGAAGAGACCCTGGAGGCGATCGTCGCGTTCCTGCAGGACCAGGACATCGAGGTGATTCTCGTCGTCCCACCCCACGGCCTGCTCCCGGGACGGGTTCCCCTTCTTACGCTTGAGGATTGCCTCTTGATCGACCCGGACGCCTTCCTGCCCGTGCATCTGCGATACACCCAGACCATCCGACGGGTCGCCCAACGACACCGTCTGGACCTGATTGACCTCGAAGCCACCTTCGATTCCCTCCCGAACCGATTGCAGTTGTTCGGCAATCCGGATTTCGACCCAATCCATCCGGCCGCACCTGGTCTGAGCGTTTGCACGGACACCTTCCACCAGGCGCTGGCGGCTCGGCTCCAGCCCCCCGCGGCCAATGCGGCTCCCTTGGCGACGCCACCCGCTGCCCCCGCGATGCCGGAGGTCCGCTAAGGGAAGTTGTTCACAGGGGAATGTTGCCGTGCTTGCGGGGTGGATTGGCATCCCGCTTGTTGGACAGCATCGCCAGGGCCGACGTGATCACGCGTCGCGTGTCCCGCGGACGAATCACCGCATCGACGAATCCAACCTCGGCCACCGTGTAGGGATTGGCGAACCGTTCGCGGTACGACGCCACGGCCTGTTCGCGCGCCGCAGCCGGGTCCTCGGCGGACTGGATTTCCTTGCGGAACACGATGTTGACCGCGCCCTCGGGCCCCATCACCGCCACCTCGGCGGTGGGCCACGCCAGGTTCAGGTCGCCGCGCATGTGGCGAGATGACATCACGATGTACGCCCCGCCGTACGCCTTGCGGCAGATCACCGTCACCTTTGGCACCGTCGCCTCGGCGTACGCATAGACCAGCTTCGCGCCGTGCTTGATGATGCCGCCCAGCTCCTGATCGGTCCCGGGCAGGAATCCGGGCGTATCGACCAGCGTCACCACCGGCAGGTTGAAGCAGTCGCAGAAGCGCACGAATCGCGCGGCCTTGACCGACGCGCCGATGTCCAGGCAGCCCGCCAGGACCGCCGGCTGGTTCGCGACGATGCCCACGGGCCGCCCGGCCATCCGCGCCAGCACGCACACGATGTTCTCGGCGTACTGCTCGTGGACCTCCAGCATCCGTCCGTCATCGACGATCCGGACGATCGCATCCCGGATGTCGTAGGGTTGATTCGATTCCGTGGGCACCAGATCGTCCAGCTCTGGGTCGGCCCGATCCAGCGGGTCTTGCGTCGCCACGAAGGGCGGGTCCTCGTCGTTGTTCGAAGGCAGGTAGGACAACAGCTCGCGGATGGCATCCAGCGCGCCGTCCTCGTCGGGGGCCACGAAATGCGCGACCCCGCTGCGCCGGGCATGCATCGCCGCCCCGCCCAGTTCCTCCTTGGTGACCTCGGTGGAGGTCACCGCCCGAATGACCTCCGGCCCCGTGATGAACATGTGCGACCCGGACTCGGCCATGACGATGAAGTCGGTGATGCCCGGGGAGTACACGGCCCCGCCGGCGCAGGGGCCCAGGATGGCGGAAATCTGGGGGATGACGCCCGACGCCAGCGTGTTGCGCAGGAAGATGTCCGCGTAGCCGCCCAGGCTGACCACGCCCTCCTGAATCCGCGCGCCGCCCGAGTCGTTCAGTCCGATGATCGGCGCCCCGACCTTCAGCGCCATGTCCTGGACCTTCGTGATCTTGTGCGCGTGGGCGGCGGACAGCGAGCCGCCGAACACCGTGAAGTCCTGGGCGTACACGAACACCACGCGTCCGTCGATGCGGCCGAAGCCGGTCACGACCCCGTCGCCGGGCACCCGCTTGTCGCCCATTCCGAAGTTCGTACACTGATGAACGACCAGCTTGTCCATCTCGACGAATGTGCCCGCATCCAGAAGCCGCGCCAGCCGGTCCCGAGCGGTGCGACGTCCCTCGGCACGCCGGGCCGCCGCCTTGTCCGCCCCGCCCCCATCCTCGGCCCGCCGCTCCAGCGCCTCCAGGCGCGCAAGAATCCGCTCCCGTTCGGAAAACGACATCGATTTCCCCCGTTTCAATCCTGATGCCCCGACGGATGCCCCCCCCGGGCGACGATGCCCTGGTAGAGTTCCAGGTAGGCGCGTGCCGACACATCCCACCCGAAGTCGGCCGCCATGGCCCGCCGGACCGCGGCCAGGTGCCTGGGACCCTCGCGATGCAGGGCGAAGGCCCGCTCCAGGGTCCCAAGGAACGCCGCGACCTCGAAGGCACGGAACTTCAAGCCGGTGCCCGCGTCGGGATGCTCGTCCAGGTCGATCACCGTGTCCTCGAGACCGCCCACCGCATGCACGATGGGCAACGTTCCGTAGCGCATCGAGTAGATCTGGTTCAGTCCGCAGGGCTCGTAGCGCGAGGGCATCAGGAAGAAGTCGCTGCCGGCCTCGATCCGATGCGCCAGGCCATCGTCATACGCGATCCGGACGGCGACCTGACCCGGATGCACCGCCGCGGCGGCCAGAACCGCCTGCTCGATGGCCGCGTCCCCCGTCCCCAGAACCACGACCACGCCCCCCTGGGCGACGATCACGGGAATCGCCTGGGCCAGCAGATCGAACCCCTTCTGGGCCGCCAGCCGCCCCACGACCCCGAACACCGGGCCCTGGACGCTGCCCAGCCCCATCTCGTCCAGCAGTGCCGCACGGCAGATCGCCTTGCCCGACAGGTCCTCGGGTTCGAAGGGGGCCGCGATGCGCGGGTCATGCCGCGGGTCCCAGATGCCGTAGTCCGCGCCGTTCAGGATCCCGACGAACTCGTTCCCGCGGGCACGCAACACACCCTCCAGTCCGGCACCGAACTCGGGGCGCAGCACCTCGGCGGCATACGTGGGGCTGACGGTGGTCACCCGATCCGCCCAGACCAGCCCGGCCTTCAGCAGGTTGACCTTGCCATAGAACTCGATGCCGTCGGGATTGAACACCTCCCACGGCAGGCCAATTTCGGGAAGGACGTGGGCGGGAAACTGGCCCTGGTACGCCAGGTTGTGGACCGTCAGCACCGTCGGAACCAGATCCAGCAGGTGCAGTCGGTTGTACGCCGGAACCAGCCCTGCCTGCCAGTCGTGACCGTGTACCACGTCGGGCCGAAGCCGCAGGGCCCGCATCATCCGGAACACCGCGGCGCAGAAGAAGGCGAAGCGCAGATGGTTGTCGCCGTAGTCCGCATCGCCGTCGCCGTACAGTCGGGGACGCCCGAACAGTTCGTCGTTTCGCAGGAAGCGGCAGGTGACGCCGTCGCCCATGTCGGCCTGGGCGACCTCGAAATCGAGGGTGCGACCGCCCAGGGTCACGGGGAACGAATGCCCCGCGAAAACGACCCGGTGCCGTGCCAGGTCAACGGCGTCGTACAGGGGCGTGACCACCGAGACGCGATGCCCCAGTCTGGATTGCGCCCGAGGCAGCGCGTTCAGGACGTCGGCCAGACCGCCGGTCTTGGAATACGGGACAACCTCGGGTGATACGTGCAGGATGTCCAGCATCTGCGCCTCCAAGTCGTGGCGACGTGCCCGAAGCGAGGTCAGGCGGCCGACCCGGGTCCCAGCGGCACCCAGTCCGCCCAGGTGCCGCCGTCGCGCAGCCTGTACCGCACCGGAGCGAACCCGCGATGCTCCAGTTCCTGGCGAAAGCGGACCAGCAGGTCGTCAAAGTCCGCGGCATCGCGAACAATGAACTGGACCAGAAAGTGGAACGGGTCCGAACACTGGGTTTCGGCGGACAGGCGCATGCGCCCCCGCTCACCCCGCGCGAGCACCGTGACGGGAAAGACGACCGTCCGGCCCAGCTTGGTCGCCTCGAGTTGGAATTTGCAGTGTTCCGACACCATCGCGACGATTCTGGCATCCGCCCCTGGGGGTGTCAAGGAACACGGCCGCCGGGAAGGGCCCCAAGGGTCACGACGGCAGGTCCCGGCCAAGGCGGGGGATGCCGGGTCGTGCGCGCAACTTGACGTCGATGCCACGTGTCGATAAGGTTTCCCCCGTGAATCCGAACGCCGCCCTGGAATGACGGAGACCCGCGCATGACAATCAGCCAGGAGGAAGGCACTCGCCAGGACGCCCAGCGCTTGCCGGCGGCCCTGGCCGTTCGAATCACCGTGAAACGCCGCAAGTACGACGCGGTCGCGGTCAACCTGTCGGAGCACGGCCTGTGCCTTCGAACCGACGCGCCGGTTCGGCCCGACGATCGGGTGACGGTGGCCTTCCGCGGGTCCCCCAAGGATGGGGTGGCGGTGAAGGGAACGGCTCGCTGGGTGTTCGACGCGACGCCCATGATGGGGCCGAATTACGCATTCGCCGCCGGCGTGCAGTTCGACGACCCCGATGACTGCTACCTGGCGTTGCTCGCGGGCTATCGGAGCGGCTTCGTCGAGGGGCGGCAGTTCGCCCGTGTCCCGCATTCGGTCCGCGTCGACGTGCTGGGAAACGGTCATCCCGAGGAGTCGGTCTTCGCCATCAACCTGGGGCGCCAGGGCCTATTCGTTCGCTACGAACGTCCGATCACATCAGGAACGCCCCTGTCGTTGCGACTGCACCTGCCGTTCCTTTCCGCGCCGATCGAGGCCCATTGCGAGGTCGTTCACGTTCTGGACGACGAGCGGGCACGCGTCGTCGGCGCCCCCCCCGGCATCGGGGTTCGACTGGTCCAGATCGCCCCGAGCGATAACGAGGCGTACCGTTCGTACGTCGATTTCCTGGAAGACAGACTGCGCCTCTGACCGGCGCGCCGACGGGGGGGCCTTGAACGTCCACAAGGTGCCGAAACCGATTTCTGTAGCCGAGTCCCGGGTCCACGCCCTCGTCCTGGTCGCGATCCTGGCCTGGATGGCGGCAATCGGCATCGCACGCTGGCAGCCCAATACGTTCCTGTTCCGGGACGGGTCCTTCTATGCCCAGACGAATCGCGCCATCGCCACCAGCGGCACCCTGCGCCAGGAGCCCTTCCAGCCGTCCTCGTGGTACGACGGCAGTCTGCCCTGGTATCGCAATGTGGATGACGCCTGGTCGAACCTGTCCGTCGGCACGGACGGCCAGTGGTACCCGAAGCACTCGTACGTCATGCCGATTCTATCGACCCCCTTCTATCTGGTTTTCGGCCCGGGAGGACTGCTGGTCTTCAATCTGATTGTCCTGGCGCTGGGGTTGTACGCCGGGTACTGGCTGGCCGCCAGGGCCGTCGGTGCCGTGCCGGCCGCGGTCGCGACACTGGCGCTGCTGGCGACCCCCTTGGTGCCGTACCTGGCCTACTCGTACAGCCACGACGTGCTGTGCGCCACGCTCTCGGTGGGCGGACTGGCCCTGGTCGTCCGGGGGCGCCCCCTGGCCGCGGGCCTGCTGCTGGGCCTGGCCCTGGTCGCCAAGGTCACGAATATCCTGGTCATTCTTCCGATGCTGCTGGCGCTTGCCCCCTGGGACCGGCGCACCTGGCTGCGCGGCGTCGCGGGCGCATCGGTGCCGCTGGCGTTGTACGCCGCCGCGAACACCTGGATGTACGGCGCGCCCTGGCGCACGTCGTATCACGCCATCCTGACCGTACGCGACGGCGTCCAGCAGGTGGTCAGCTACTCCAGCGCATTCGATCTGCCTTTGGCCCAGGGCCTGCGGCGTTTCTTCCAGCGGTCCGGCGAGGGCGAACTGTGGCAGATGGCCGCCGTCCCCTTGATCGGCTTCGTCGGCGTCCTGCCGCTGGCGTTCCGGCGTCCCCGTGTGGCGGCCGGCCTGACGCTGGCATTGCTCGCCTTCCTGGTCGGCTTCGGCAAGTACCGCTACGGCGGCGCGCGCTTCTTCATGCCCTGGCTGGTTCTGGCGCCCATCCCGATGGCGGCCCTGGCGGATGGCGCCGCACGACTGGTTCGGGGCCTCGCGGGCGCCTGGGGGCTGGTGCGCCGGTCCCGATGGGGCACGGTCGCGATCGTGGTCCTGATCGTGGGCCACCTGGGCGGATTCGGGGCCGCCTGGGTCCTGCACGCCGGCCAGTCAAAGCCGCCTGCATCCATGACCCAGGACGTCGAGGCGATTCGCGTTCGCGTGGGGGACGTTCCCTGCGATTATCTGAACCTGGCGCACTGGAAGTGGGAATGCAGCGGAATCGACCGCGGCAGCGACTGGTACGCGGGGCGGGCGCTGGGGACCGAGTGCGGCGCCCTGGGCCTGCCGGGGCTGCGTGTCCCCCCGGGCTCCAGCGGCAAGGCGCGCAGCGTCGAGTGGCGGCCCGACAGGGCGTTCCAGGCCCTGAGGATCGTTCGGATGCCGGACACCAGCCGCGACGGGAAGGGAAGCCTCAAGGCCGAAGTCCGCGCAGGGGACAGATTGGTGGCTTCCGATGAGTGGCCGGCCGGGGCGGCCGATCGCCGCGATGAACGCATCGAGGGGCCCTTCCCGGCGCGAACGCCCGTCACGTTGACCGTCGATTCGCGCCCGGGACCGAACCCGGCCCTATGCATCGAGATCGTCGGGATCGAATAGCCGCCCCGCCGCCGCAGGCGGCGCCGTCCCCGTGCCCGTACCCGTACCCGTACCCGTCCCCGTACCCGTCCCCGTCCCCGCCTGCCCCTGGACCGATACGGCGCCCTACCCCGCCAGCGCGCCCAGCGCCTCGCCCAGCCTGGCCAGTGTCGCCGTCAGTTCCTCGGCCTTCTCGCGCTCGCCCTCGACGACCTCGGGCTTCGCCTTTTCCAGGAACTGTTCGTTGGACAGCTTGCGCTGCACGCCGGCCAGCTCCTTTTCCGCGCGCTCCCGTTCCTTGGTCAACCGCGCGACCTCGGACGCCAGCCGGTCCGCGCCGACCATCACGTAGCAGTCCGCGTGATTGCCCACCGCGACCGCCGCGCCCGCGGGCCGCGTCGCCTGCGCGTCGATTCGCAGCGCCTTGATCCGCCCCAGACGCGACACGTCGTCCTCGTGGGCCTTCAGATGCGCCGCAACCTCGTCCTGGTGCGGCCGCACGATCACGTCCACCGCTTCCGAAGGCGGGATGCCCAGTTGCGCCTTGATGCCCCGGATCGCCGAGATGACGTCCAGCACCTCGTCCATGGCCTGGGCGGCGTCGGCGAACCCCGGCACCCCCTCGCCCGTCGGGTACGACGCGATCATGATGCTGTCCGGCGTGTCCCCCAGGACCGCCCGCAGACGCTGCCACAACTCCTCGGTCACGTACGGCGCCAGCGGATGCATCGCCCGCAGGCACTGGTCCATCACGATCGCCAGCACGGCCTGGGTCGTCCGTCGCCGCGCGCCGCCTTCGGCCAGAGCGCCCTTGGACAACTCCAGGTACCAGTCGCAGAACCGGTGCCACACGAAGTGGTACAGCACGTTCGCCGCGTCGTTGTAGCGGTACTCGGCCAATGCCGTCCGCGCCTGCACCATGGCCTCGTTCAGTCGCGTCAGGATCCATCGGTCCGCCGGCGCCAGGTCCCCGTCCGCCGGCATCGTCGCCGGCCCCGCGAAGTCCTCGAGATTCATGAACGTGAACCGCGCCGCGTTCCACAGTTTGTTGATGAAATCACGGTACCCGCGGATGCGATCCAGCGACAGTTTCACGTCGCGCCCCTGGGCCGCCATCGTGACCAGCGTGTAGCGCAGCGCGTCCGCGCCCACGTCCTCGACGATCTCCAGCGGGTCGATGACGTTGCCCTTGGTCTTGGACATCTTCAGGCCGTGCTCGTCACGCACCATCGCGTGCAGATAGACGGTCCGGAACGGGACGTCGCCCATGAAGTGCAGGCCCATCATCATCATGCGGGCCACCCAGAAGAACAGGATGTCGAACCCGGTCTCCATGACCGTGGTCGGGTAGAACGTCTTCAGCGCGGCCGTGTCTTCCGGCCACCCCAGCGTCGAGAACGGCCACAGCCCCGACGAGAACCACGTGTCCAGCACGTCCTCGTCCTGGCGCAGCCCCGTCGCGCCGCACTTCGGGCAGCACGCGTCGGGGGCCGGATCCTGCAGCGCCACGATCATGCCGTCGCAGCCCGCGGCGGTGCAGTACCACACCGGCACGCGATGGCCCCACCACAACTGCCGACTGATGCACCAGTCCCGGATGTTCTCCATCCAGTTCATGTAGGTCTTTTCCCAGGACGCGGGCACGAACACCGTCCGGCCGTCGCGCACGGCCTGGATCGCCGGATCGGCCAGCGGCTTCGTCCGCACGAACCACTGCATCGAAACCGTGGGCTCGACCACGACGCCGGACCGCTGGCAGTGGCCGACCTTGTGGGTATAGGGCTCGATCTTCACCAGGAAGCCCTGCGCCTCCAGCTCCTCGACCACCTGCTTTCGCGCCGCGAATCGCTCCATGCCCCGGTAGGCCGGCGGCACGTTGTCGTTCAGGTGCGCATCGGGCGTCATGATGCTGATGACCGGCAGTTCGTTGCGCAGGCCGGTCTCGAAATCCGAGAAATCGTGCCCGGGAGTGATCTTCAGAGCGCCGGTTCCGAACGCCGGATCGACCGCGACGCCATCGCCGATGATCGGGATGTCCCGGTCCGTCAGCGGCAGTCGGACCGTCTTGCCGATCAGGTGGCGATAGCGCTCGTCCTCCGGATGCACCGCGACCGCGGTGTCGCCGAACATCGTTTCCGGCCGGGTGGTCGCAACCACCAGGCGCTCGTCCGTCCCGTTGACCGGGTAGGCGATGTGCCACAGGTGACTCTTCAGTTCCTTTTCCTCGACCTCCAGGTCCGACAGCACGGTGCGGATCGCGGGCGACCAGTTGACCATGCGCTGGGCCCGGTAGATCAGGCCTTCCTCGTACAGCCGCACGAACACCGTCCGCACGGCTCGGGACAGGCCCTCGTCCAGCGTGAACCGCTCGCGGTCCCAGTCCACCGACACGCCCAGCGCGGTCATCTGCTCGGTGATGCGGCCGTGGGACTTGTCCTTCCAGCGCCAGACCTCGTCGATGAACGCGTCGCGGCCCAGGTCGAAGCGGGACCGCCCTTCCTTGCCCAGTTCCCGCTCGACGACCATCTGGGTCGCGATGCCGGCGTGGTCGGTGCCCGGCAGCCAGAGCGTGTTCTTCCCTTCCATCCGCGCGAACCGGACCATCGCGTCCTGGATCGCGAACGTCAGGGCGTGGCCCATGTGCAGCACGCCGGTGACGTTGGGCGGCGGGATGACGATGCAGAACGGCTCGGCATCGGACGTGTCGGCCGCCTTGAAATAGCCGCGCTCGCGCCAGATCGGATACCAGCGCGCCTCGACTTCCTGGTGTTCGTACCCCTTCGACAAAGGCTCCATGCGGGCCTCCCGGAAACGATGACGGCGGGGATTATACGGCCAAACGCGGGATTGCGGACAGAATCACTGCCGGACTGAGGCCTAGCCGCCGGTCTGGCACTGGCCGTTGACCTCTGGCGTATCGCACGCGGCACACGCGGCCGCTTCCGCCTGCGCGTTCGCGCCGGCCTCCGTGAAGCACGACTGCGCGCAGCCCGAGTCGTTGCCGCACTTCAGGCCGCACGAGAACAGGCACGGACATCCATTGGCCCAGCACTTGTACGCCGCGACGCAGGCCGCCTTGCTCTTGGTCCAGCCGACGATCCGCCCGCCCGACGCCGCGCACTGGGCCTCGACCTGCTTGATCAGGCCCGCGCACACCGAGTCGCCATCGCCCGGGACCGAGCAGCTCCCGCCGCCGCCTCCCGACGGCTTCGGACAGTCGCTCCACGTACAGTCGGGCAGGCACGTCTTGGAGCCACCCTCGATGCAGTTCAGCGTCAGGCCAGGCGTACACTTGTAGTGGTTGTCGCACTCCGGCACGGTCCCCTGCTCCCAGCCCGACTGGATCTCGCCGTTCATCAACCGATCGTTGGCGTCCTGGACCAGGGCCTGGTAGGCCTCCTCGCGCGCCGCGGCCTGCTCCCGCTCGCCGGCCGCCCGGCCCAGGACGACCGAGAAGCAGCTGCCCAAGTCGAGGCCTCCGCATTGCAGGATGTCGATGCCGTTCAGCAGCTTCTCGGCGCGCTCCAGCGGGGCGTGCAGCCACGAGTCCTCCGGCGTCACCATCCTGGCCCCAGAAACGACCGTGCCCGCGCAGGGCAGCAGCATCGCGCCCCAACTGGCCACCGCCGCCAGGCCGCAACTCGCCATCGACAGGCCGACGCCGGCCGCCTTCAGCAGCTCCGCCTGGGTCCGCTCCTTCGACGGGCAGTCCGGCAGGCACGTGACTGCGGATGTCACCATGCCGGAGGGACTGGAGGCGTCGGGCATCAGGACGCCGATCGGCTGCCTGCGCAGAATCTGGATGTAGCCGGTCGGGCCGTAAATCCGGGCCACGTCCGCCAAGGTACCGGCCTCGTTCCAGTTCGAGAACAGTACGATGAAGTCCCCGAACACCAGCTTCAGCGGCAACCCGGTCTCCGGATCCAGGTCAAGGACCATGCTGCTTCCGTCGGCGTCCATCCAGACGGCGCCCGTCACGGCCGTGGGCTCGCCGTGCTCGTTGCGCAAGACGACAGGCAGGAGTTGTTCGCCGTCGCTTCCGGCCAGCAGCGCGCCGAACTGGCCCTCGGTCAGGGGAACCGACGCGAGCTGCGCGCCGTCGTCTTCCCCGCAGGCCGCGACCAGGACAGGGATCACCAGGGCCCACAAGCCCCAGGAAGGAAAGCCGTGCCCAGAGCCCCGAACGCCGGATAGGCCCCGCATCATGAACCTCCATATCGGGGCCATTCTCCGGCCGTGCAGGAAGGGTGTCAATTCGGAGTCTCAGGGCTGGCGGGCGAGGCGGTTCAGTCCACCTGGAACAGCGCGCGGGCGAATTCCTTGGCATCGAAAGGACGGATGTCATCGATGCCCTCGCCGACGCCGACGAATCGAATCGGCAGCCCCATGTCCCGGGCAATCGACAGCACCACACCGCCCTTCGCGGTCCCGTCCAGTTTCGCCAGGGCAATGCCGGTCACATCGACGGCCTGGCGGAAGACGTCTGCCTGGCGAACGGCGTTCTGACCCATGGTGGAATCCAGCAGCAGCAGCACCTCGTGCGGCCCCCCGGGAACGGCCTTGCCCAGCACCCGGTGAACCTTCTTCAACTCATCGACCAGGTTCACGTTGGTGTGCAGGCGTCCCGCGGTGTCGGCGATCAGCAGGTCCACTCCCTGCTCGATGGCCTGCTTGCCGGCGTCGAACATGACCGAGGCCGGATCCTGGCCTGGCTTGCCCACGACGACGGGCACCCCGACCCGCTCGCCCCAGATCGCCAGCTGGTCCATGCCCGCGGCGCGGTAGGTGTCCCCGGCCGCCAGCAACAGCTTCTTGCCCCGGTTCTTGTAGTAGTTCGCCATCTTGCCGATGGTGGTCGTCTTGCCGGTGCCATTGACGCCGACGACCATGATGACCGCGGGCGGCGTGGCCACGTCCAGAACCGGCTCCCCGTGGGGCAGGCCGGACAGCATCTCGAGCGTGTGATCGTGCAGGAAGCGAAGCACCTGCGGGCCCAGGTCACCGTGACCGGGCTTGAACTCGCTGCGAAGGGCATCCACCAGCGCGGACGCGGTCCTGACACCGATGTCCGCGGTCAGAAGCGCCTCTTCCGCCTGGGCGACCAGAGCCTCATCCAGCGTCCCGCGATGGAACACCTCGGACAGACGAGCGATGAAGCCTTCCTTCCGGGTGCGCTCCAGGCTGGCATCCCACGGCTTGGCGACCGGCAGCGGAAACACCAGCTTCGAGGGCTCGGGCGCGGCAGGGGGCACGGCCGGAGTGGGCGTTGGCTTGGCCGGAACCGGAAGCTGGGTCCCCGTGACCTTCTTGATCGGTCGGGTCGGCACCGATGCCCGCTCGGGGGGCACCGGCAACTCGGGCTGGTCCAGATCGTCCTCGATCAGCAGGCGTCCCGGCTTCCGCGACGCCATCCTCTTGACGACCAGGACCACCAGGACGACGAACGCCAGTCCCAGTACGCTGACAACCAGGGTCGAAAGGTCCATGCCCGCTCCCGGAAACGCGAAACGCCGGCATCCTAGCTTCCGCGGGCATCACAAGTCAACCCGCGTGGCGCTGAGTGATCCCCTCAACCGTGGAGAGGGTTCCAGGAACCTCGGCAGGTCAGAAGCGACAGGGATCGCACGCAGGGCCATCGCATCTTCCTGACCGACGGGATTCAGGAGCAGGTACAGGTACAGGGTCAGGTTCAGGAACAGGGACAGGCTTCGGCGAGGGGCTCGGGGACGCGGCGTCTCACCGCGTCTGTGACCCCGGTTCCCCAAGCGCGGAGAAGGGTCCGGCGGTCCTTCCGAGCCGGGCCGTGGACGCAAGGACGGCACAGCAGATCGCGGCTCCGAAAAGGCCCGCCGGACCCACGGGACTCCGGGTGGTGGACGCGGCGGTGGAACTGGCACGGGACATCCACCGGGCGGCGAACGAACGCCT
>JARKOL010000292.1 GCA_029975745.1 Myxococcota bacterium
ACGGGTCATGCAACCTTCCGCAAGCCGTCCACCGGGTTCAGGCGCGTGGCCCGCCAGGAGGACAACAGGCAGGACAGCAGCACCACGACGGCCGAGGCGCCGGCAATGGTCAGCGCGTCCCCCCAGTGCAGCACCGCGGGCAGCTTCGTGATCAGGTACACCTTGGGATCCAGGCCGAAGTCCAGCGCCCGGATCCCGGACACGACCAGCCGCCCCAGACCCAGGCCGACGAACACGCCCAGCAGGCCCAGCACGAAGCCGTGCGCCACGAACACCCGCATCAACTGCCGGCGAGACGCCCCCAGCGCCACCAGCGTCGCCACCTCCTTGACCCGCTCGCGCGCCACGATCAACTGGGTCCCGACGATGTTGAACGCCGCCACCAGCACGATGATCAGGAAGAACAGCGCCAGCACGACCTTCTGCATCCGGAGGGCGCCGAACAGGTTGCGGTTCATCTCCTTCCAGTCGATCACCCGGTAGCGTTGCGGCGGCCCGGACCCGAGTTCGCTGTACTCCAGAGCCTGCCGGGAGCGCAGCACCGCGACCTCCAGATCCTGGACCGACCCGGCTCCCGCAGTGCCGAACGAGTCGTCGATCACCCGATCGATGCGATCCCGGACGGCCACGGCATCCCGGGCAAAGTCCACCAGCGTAAACGGGGACAGCACCGACAGCAGCGCCGGCCGAATCGCCTCGGAATCGAACAGGTTGTCCAGCCTCAGTTCGATCCAGCGCACCTCGGGCCCCCGCCCCAGGAAGGTCTGGGCGGCGGTCAGATCCAGGATCACCAGCCGCGAATCGTATTCGTAGAACCCCGATTCGAAGCAATCGACCACGACGAACGCCTGCTGGGACGGGGCCATGCCCAAGGGACCGCGACCGCCGCCCTCGATGCCCCGCAGCGGCGTGGTCAGCGTGACCCGTCCCCCCGGGGCAACCCCCAGACGCGAGGCCAGTTCGCACCCCAGCAGCACGCCCATCGGACGCCGCGGCTCGTAGCGCAGAGGCTCCAGGGTCCCGCCCCGGGTCAGGGACCGCAGCGAGGACACCCGGTCGACCCCGTCAAGATCGACGCCCTTGACGATCGCGCCCGCACTGCCTTCGTCCGACGAGATCATCATCTCGTCGTACGTCGATGGGTTCACGCCGGCCACGCCGGGAACCGTGCCCAGGCGCGCGGCGACCTCCTCGTAGCCGGTGAAGGTGTTGCCGCGGCTCATGACCACGACATGGGGATAGACACCCAGGATGCGGTCGCGAAACGCCTCCTCGAAGCCTCCCGTGACCGCCAGCACGGCGGTCAGGGTCGCCACGCCCACCCCGATCCCCAGGACCGACACGACCGTGGCTGCCGACACGCGCAGCCGTCCCCGACCCGTGAACAGGGACAGGCCCAGGGCCCACGAGAACGGCAGGTGTCGCAACAGGCCGGCCAGGGTCGCCTCCGGGGTGCCGGGAATGCACGGGATCGGACGCCGCGCGGACCGGATTGTAGCGCAAAGCGCCCCGGATGCGTGGTCGGATGGGCTATGATCCCCGAAGGAACGACTCGGCATTGCCGAGGGAGGACGCCGTGCTGAACGTCGCGCTGTTCGGACCGCCCGGGGCCGGCAAGGGAACCCAGTCGGCGCGCCTCATCGAACGCTACGGACTGCACTACATCGCGACCGGCGACCTGCTTCGGGCCGAACTGCGCGCCGGTTCGGAACTGGGCGACCAGGCACGCGCCATCATCGAGCGCGGCGGACTGGTGCCCGACGAGATCATCGTGCAGGTGCTGGAAAACACGATCCAGAGCCATACCGACGTCAACGGATTCCTGTTCGACGGCTTCCCGCGAACGTTCGTCCAGGCCTACATCCTGGAGGGCCTGCTCCGCAAGATGCACACGTCGCTGGCCAACCTGATCAGCCTGGAGGTGCCCCAGGACGAGTGCCTGGCCCGCCTTGTGGAACGCGCCAAGAGCTCCGGGCGCAGCGACGACACGCGGGCCGTCATCGAGTTTCGCCTGCGGGAGTACGCCGAGAAGACGGCTCCAGTGCTGGGTTTCTATGACGAGCGGGGCATCCGGGTCCCCATCGACGGCACCGGTACGGTCGATCAGGTCTTTCGACGCATCACCGAGGTTCTGGATCGCTCGCTGCGCCAGGTCCAGCTGAACGTGGTGCTGCTGGGCGCGCCGGGCGCCGGACGCAGCACGCAGGCGCAACGGCTGGCCGAGCGATTCAACCTGTCGTACATCTCGACCGGGGATCTGCTGCTGGACGAGGTTCGGCGAGGCACCGACGTGGGCAGGATGGTGGCCACCCGCATGGAGGCGGGCGACCTGGTCCCCGACGAGATCGTCATCCGGCTGGTCGAAGGCTACATCCGGCAGCACCCCGACAGGAACGGATTCATTTTCAAGGGGTTCCCCAGAACCCTGGTCCAGGCGTACATCCTGGACGGCCTGCTGCGCCAGATGGATTCCTCGGTGTCCTGCATCCTGGACATCCGGGTGCCCACGCTGGAACTGGTCAAGCGTCTGGCCCAAAGGGGCACCACGTCGCAGGCGATGCCCTACGACCGCAGCGCCGAGACGATCGTCCACCGGCTGGAGGAACACGAACGCTGCGCCAAGGCCATCGCGGGCTACTACGAGAAGACCGGCAGACTGCACGTCATCGATGGTGCCGGTCCCCGGGAACAGATCTACGAGCGCCTGGCCACGCACGTCGAGGCGGCATGGCGGCGGGCACGCTAGTCTTATGCATTGATTCGGAAGTGCGAAGCGGCTAGGGGTCCAGCACCAGGAACTGCACGCGACGATTCAGCCGGCGCCCCTCGGGCGTGTCGTTGCGCTCGACCGGGTTGTAGCGTCCCAGGCCCACGGCCTCCAGCCGCCCCGACTCGACGCCGCGTTCGACCAGCCACCGGCGAACGGCCTCGGCACGGCGGTTGGCCAGTCCGACGTTGTAGGCCTCGGCCCCGATCGCGTCGGTGTACCCCTCGATCCGGACCCGCTTGACCTCGGGGTGGTCCGCCAGGAAGCGCCGCACCGACTCGAGCACGCCGTGGGCCTCGCCCGTCAGGTCCGCCCGATCGAAGGCGAACAGCACCTGGCCCGGAATGGAAAGCCGAGGCGCCACGACCGGCGCCACGTGCGCCACGGGCGTCTGCACCCCGTCGTCCAGCCGCGCGCGCGGTGCCTCGGGGCAGCCCCGAGCGGCCAGCGAACCCGGTTCGTCCGGACAGGCGTCCTCGAAGTCCGGAACCCCGTCCCCGTCCCGGTCCGGGCAGCCCCGAGCATTGCGCGCACCCGCCTCGTCCGGGCAGGCGTCCTCGTGATCCGGCACCCCGTCCCCGTCCCGGTCCGGGCAGCCCCGAGTCCAGGCAGGCCCCGGCTGGTCCGGGCACAGATCGTCCGAATCGCAGATGCCGTCCCGATCCCGGTCGGACGGACACCCCTTCGCCACCGGCTTGCCCTCGTAGCCGACCGAGAACACGCCGCGGAACATCGGACTGCCGTACCCCTTCAGGGGCGCCCCACCCGCCGCCGCCGTCAACGTAACCCCGCGAACGTGGGCGCGCAGACCCCCCAGCAAGTCGATCTGGTTGTCGTACTCGGACGCGAACGGGTCCATCAACGCCGTCCGGAACTCCAGCGTGCCCAACGCCTCCAGACGCCCGCAGATCAGTGGCGCAACGAATCCAGCCCCGATCAGGATCTGGTGCCCGGACTCGTGGATGCGGCTGCCCCCCACCTGGAAGTCCACCGCCTTCTTCAGCCGCGCGCCCAGATTGACCGCGACGTTCCACCCCTTGCCGGACCAGTCCAGCACCAGCAGCGAGGTGCCGGTGACCAGTTCGTCACCGACCCAGGCATCCTTCGACGCGGTCGGGAAGGTCAGATCCTGCTGGAAGGCCAGCCCCACCCCGCGCCCGTTGCCCCCCAGGATGCGCGCCTTCAGCCCCAGTCGCAGGTCGCCCACCGCGAACTCCCGCAGTCCGGGACCATCCACGAAGTGCAGCGGCAGGCCGATGCCGACATTGAGCCACCGCGTGAAACTGAGGTGCGCGTAGATGTCGGCGAGCGCCATGTGGGTGACCAGGTCCGGGCCGCCGTCAATCCGCAACGGCCTGAAGCCATAGTCGAACCAGACGCCGGCACCGAACTGCCAGGGTTCCGGCATGTTGGCCGTCCGGATCCCCAGCGTGTCGCCCCCGTGCAGGGATGGTCGAAACGACCGCACTGCAACGTCGTCGGCACGAGCAGTCCCGCCCGCCGACACCAGAAGCAGGAGCGCCAGCCAGGGCAGGCAGCGGTTCCATTTCCCGAGACCCCTTCGTCCGAGGCAGCTCATCGCATCCTCCTTCCGGCAGAAGCCCGTATCAAGACGCACCGCCGCTACCGCGACACCGTCAGTTCATAGGGCAGGCAGTATGGCCCCGCGTTCACCCGATACACGTGGACATACACCAGGGAAGGCCAGGCGACGTCATGTGTGGTGTTGCCCGCCGAGAAGTTGTCGGTGACGCTCCAATCGGTCCCCCCGTCACCAAAGGTCTTGGAATTGCAACCCGTCGTCGTCGTGTCGCAGGGGGCTGCCACAATCCGAATCCGGTACGCATTGTCGGGGTTCTGGGTCAGCCTGACCCGCGGAGTTCCCCCGCGATTCCCCGTGGCATTGGGCGGGAAGCGGACCACGTACCAGTCGGGATTCTCGGTCAGGGCCACGTAGCCCGTCCGAACCGCGCTGCCGCCGACGGCCATCGACCCCAGGTCGGTGGGGGCCGTACACAACTGCACCGTATCGGCACAAGAGAAGGTCACCGTGACCGTCCGTGCGGTGTTCATCGTCACCGTGCAGGTGTTGCCCAGAACCGAATCGCAGCCCGACCAGGCGATCGTCCCATTGCCCTCGGCCACTGCCGTCAGCACGACGGTCGTCAGTGCCTCGTAGGATTCCGAGCAGTCCCCGGGACACCCAATGCCCGCCGGCGCCGACGTCACGGTGCCCAGCGCCGTCCCGGCAATGACGACGTCCAGCGGGAACGATGCCTTGGCGAACGTCGCGGTTACCGCCTTGGGCCCGTTCACGGTCAGCACGCACGTCATGCCGCTGCACGCCCCGGACCAACCCGAGAACACGGACAGGCTGTCCGGCACGGCCGACAGGGTCGTCACCGTCCCGTAAGGCAGGACGTCGGAGCATGTCGAACCACAGGACACGCCGCCCGGAGAGGACGTCACCGTCCCCGCGCCCGGACCGGCCTTGGTCACAGTGACCGGGTAGCCGAACACCGCGGTCACGGCCCGCCCCTGGTCCACGGTGACCACGCAAGGCCCCGTACCCGCGCAGGCGCCGGACCAGCCCAGGAAGGTGGCTCCGGAATCCGGCGTGGCCGTCAGACTGACCTCGGTTCCCAGCGCGAACAGCTCGGCACAGTCCGTGCCACAATCGATTCCGGCCGGCGACGAGGCCACGTGCCCCCCACCCACGTTCGTCACGGTCAACGGGTAGCGGAAGCTGGCCGTGACATGGCGTGCCTGATCCAGCGTGACGATGCACAGCCCCGTCCCGCTGCACGCACCCGACCAGCCAGTGAACACGGCGCCATCCGCGGGGACGGCGTCCAGCACCACAACCGAGCCGAAGGGCAGCAGCTCTTCGCAATCCGAGCCGCACGAAATGCCGAGGCCCTCGACCCGACTGTTGACGGCGCCGTCCAGCGCAACCGTCAGCGGGAACGCGAATGTCGCAATCACCGTCCGCGCCCCGTCGATCTGCACCGTGCATCCGCCGGCTCCAGTGCAGTCGCCGCTCCATCCCAGGAAGACGCCCCCGGCATCCGGCGTGGCCGTCAGGTCCACCATCGTGCCGACGGGATAGACCTGCGAGCAGTCGGTACCACAATCGATGCCCGAGCCGGTCACCGTTCCGCCGCCGTTGTTCGTGCGCAACACGTTCAGTTGCGCGCCGAAATGGGCCGTCACGGACTTGTCCGAATCGACCGTCAGCGCGCACAGCCCGGCGCCGCTGCAATCGCCGCTCCAGTGCGAGAACACGAATCCGGGATCCGCAGTCGCACTCAACCACACCGAACTGCCCAGATCGAACCAGGAGCTGCACAGCATGCCGCAGTCAATACCGGCCGGCAGCGATTGCACCGCGCCCGGCCCGTCCCGCTCGACCGCCACGACCTGCCGACGCACCCGGAACTTCGCCGTCACCAGCCGATCTCCCAGCAGCAGCACTTCGCAGGTTGGGCCGGCCACCGAGTCGCATCCGCCCCATTCCACGAACTCGGAATCCGGCTCCGCGACCGCATGCAAGGTCACCGCGTCGCCAAACTGGAACTGCTTGGCGCACTGCAGCCCGCAGTCGATCCCGATGGGGTCCGAGGTGATGACGCCGTTGCCGGCCCCGAGCCGCGCGGTGGAAAGCAGAACCCCCTGCCGCCCGAAGGTCGCCCCGACCGTCACCGGCTGGTCCACGATCAGCGGACAGGTGGGATTGGTGCCGCTGCAATGCGACCCGCTCCATCCCTGGAACGTCATGTTGGTGTCCGGGGCCGCGTTCAGCACGACGGCCTCGCCCGCCACGACGTCCCTGCGGCACTGGCCGCCGCAATCGAGTCCGATGGAGGGAGCGCCGACCCAGCCCGTCCCTTTTCCTCCCTTGGTCACCGTCACCGGATACGTGAAGGTCGCTGTCACATCGATCGAACCGGTCATTGTGATCACGCAGAGACCGGTCCCGCTGCACGCGCCGGACCAGCCCGCGAAATCGGCGCCGGGCTGCGGCGTCGGGATCAGCACGACCGTCGAGCCGAACGCGTAGGGCAGGTCGCACACCGTGTTCGGGCAGTCCATTCCCGACGGAAGCGAGGTCACCGTGCCTCCAGCCCAGTTCGTGATGGTCACGTACAGGGGATAACCGAACTGCGCGGTCACGGCCCGATTGCGGTCCATCACCACGTCGCAGTCGCCGGCCCCGGCACAGTCGCCACCCCAACCCAGGAACATCGCCCCGGGAATCGGGATCGGCGTCAGCGAAACCACCTGGTTCACGGGGAACGCGGCCGAACAGACCGATGCACACCAGTCGATCCCGAACGGCGTCGAGTCCACCCAGCCACCGCCGTTGTTGGCGACCGAGGCGGTCAGCACCCAGGCATCCTGGGCGAAGGTGGCCGTCACGTTCCGAACCGCGTCCATCGTGACGACGCAGGGCCCCGTCCCGGCACATGCCCCGGACCAGCCATCGAACCGCGACAGCGGCGCCGGTGTGGCCGTCAGCGTGACCGTGGTCCCCGCCGCGAAGTCCTCGACGCAGTCCGGCTCACACAGGATGCCACCCGGCGTCGAGGTCACGACGCCAGCACCCGTCCCCTGGAGATCGACGGTCAGCGGGAACGAGAACATCGCGACCACCGTCGTCGCCTGCGTCAGGGTGACCGAACAGGGGGCCGTCCCGGAACAGGCACCGTACCAGCCCAGGAACGTCGCACCCGGATCGGGCTGCGCGGTCAGAACGACCGTCTCGCCGTTGGGGAACATCGCGGAGCAGGTCTCGCCGCAGTCGATACCTTCCGGGTCGGAAGTCACGGTGCCCCCCACCCCGCCAGTCACCACGACAATCAGTGGCAGGGTGATGTCGGCGCAGGTGTCGCGCTCGATCTCGCACCCGTTCTGGGCATCGCCATCGCAGTCCAGGAAGCCGGCGTAGCAGGCGTAGCCGCACTCGCGACCGCTGCAGATCGCCGCCGCATTGGGACGAGCGACGCACGCCACGTCACACGAGCCGCAGTACCGCGGATCGATGTCCAGGTTCACGCACTCGCCGTTGCAGTTCTCCAGGTCGCCGTAGCACGACAGGGTGCATTCCCCGTCCTGGCAGACCTCGCCCGACAGACATGCGTTGTCGCACGAGCCGCAGTAACGGCGGTCCACCTCCAGATTCACGCACTCGCCGTTGCAGTTCTCCAGGCCGTCCTGGCAGTTCAGCAGGCACTCGCCCTGCACGCAGGCGAAGCCCGGCAGGCACGCCACGTCACACGAACCGCAGTACCGCGGGTCGATGTCCAAGTTCACGCACTCGCCGTTGCAGTTCTCCAGGCCATCCTGGCACCGCAGCGAACACTCGCCCTCCACGCACGCGAACCCGGGAAGACACGCCACCTCGCAGGAACCGCAGTACCGCGGATCCACGTTCAGATTCACGCACTCGCCGTTGCAGTTC
>JARKOL010000302.1 GCA_029975745.1 Myxococcota bacterium
CCGGCGCAGCACCGCGACCCAGTCGGCCACCTCGATCTGGAACCGTTCCGCACCCCAATCCAGTTGCACGCAGTCCTCCGTCGTCGCCGGCATGAGGGCCGGGCCTGGCAGAATAGCGCGCGGAAGGAGGATTCGTCAACTCAAGCCGCCAGATTAATTCACATATGTCCTGGAAAAGTCCCGGGATGGCTATGAAAACCGGGATCTTGCACGGGGTGTGGTTCCCGTCATCGGCGTTCGAAACCGCACCCTGTCCCGGGACACCTCGTCCAACGATCCCGGGCCAAATGTGACGCATCCGTCACAACGACTGGACTCTACGGCGCATTCATTGGTCGCACGCCTCCTGGCCTACATCTTGCTTTACCAACCGAGCAAGTTCCCTTCGGTCCCAACCCCGAAGGGAGCGGAAGCGGGACCCCACGCCCGTTTCGCGATCGGCCGCCCACGCGACGGCCGGACCCCGGCGACCGGAACACCACCCCCGGGCGTCGAGGACTTGAAACCCCGCGGACCTGAACCGGCGACACCGGGACGCCCTGCTTGTCAGTCCCGGTGAAACCCCAGGTCCGCGGGGTTCACACTGCCCGACACGTGCTCCAGAACGCCGCCGACCGCCTCGAAGGCCTGCCGCTCCCGGGCCGTCAGACCCGCCAGCAGCACCAGGTCCGGGTCGGTCTCGCGCTTGTCGGCCCCGACACGATTCCGAGACCACCAGGACAGGACCAGTTCGCTGTCGCCGCACACCCGCCGTCGTCCCGTCGCGCGGGCGATGCGCAACGCGTAGAAGCAGCCCAGCAGTTCGCCGAAATTGTTGGTCTTGCCCGCGGGCAGGCGGACGGTGCCGAACTCGGTGACGGGGAATCTTGGCTTCGCCAGATGGACCATGGGCACGCCATCCCGGTCGGTCACGTTGACCTCGGTGCCCAGGCCGCGCCCCGTGCCCGCATCGAAAAAGATGGCGTCCTCGGGCAGTTCCGCCCGCGCGGCGGCCTTGCGCCCCACGCGCGACTCGTAGACGCCCCCCGCGTCCAGCCAGGCCTGGGCCTCCGGACGCGTCTTGAATCCGCGGTAGCGGGCGCTGCGCCCCAGGACCCGAGCCTGGCAGCTTTCCCACGAGGTCTCGATGCCCTGTTCGCTTCCGCACACCCATGCATAGACCTTGGAACTTCCCACGCGTCCTCCCGGCCATCGGCCCGCCAAGGCGTCGAACCGCCGCGCCATCGCGCGACCTGGCGCTATTGAATGGCCAGGGTCCCGGCGTGTCAACCGCGTCCCGGATGAAACGACGAGGCACGGATTCCGATAGGTGCCCGACGGATCGTCCCCGGGAGTTCCCCCTTGGCACGCATCGCCTCCGGTTCGGGGATTCTGTGGCGCGCGAGGCTCGGCGCGACGGTGGCACTGCTGCTCTGGCCCCGGCCGGCGTTTCCCGAGTCCATCCTGGGCGGGCTGACCCTCCAGACGATGGACGACATCGACCAGGCCCATCGCGACCAGGACATCGACGACGATACCCGGGACCGTCTGCGGGCGCTGCTCGACCGCCCCGTGGATCCGGGGACCGCGGACCGCGACACCCTGGCCGAACTCCCGGACCTGACCCCCGACCAGATCGATGCCCTCGTGGCGTTCCGCCGGCACCACCCCATTCGAGGCGTGGCCGACCTTGCGCGGGCTGCTGGGCTGGACGCGGACCTGGCCGAACGCCTGCGGCCGTTCCTGTCCTTCGAGCCCGCGCCCCAACCCAGGATAGGGCCGCGCGTCCGGGGCCGTGCGACCGCCGCGACGCTGTGGCGATGGCGCGGCGCGCCCCCGGGCACGTGGATGCGGACCACCCTGGAACTGCCCGGGCACCTGGAGGCCGGCCTCCTGATGGCCGCGCGGCCCCGCAACGGCCTGGCGCGATCCGCAACGCCCGGGACGTCCATCGCCGTCCCCCGTCGGGCCATCCGTTTCGACCCGGCCGGCCTGTACGTGGCATCGGGGTCCGCCCCCTGGTCCTGGATCGTCGGCACCTACCGGATCGGCTTCGGCCAGCGCCTGACCTTCGACAACACCTACCGCCGGCATCCCGACGGCTGGATCCCGGCGCTGGATGTCGTCGAATCGACCCAGGCGGGCACCGTTGCGACCCCGGACGGGTTGCTGGGCGCCGCCGTGCGCTACCGGGGGGCGGGGACGGCGCGGGGCGCCCTGGATGCGACCCTCTTCGCGTCCTACCGCCTGGCGGACGTCCCGATCGGCGACCTGGACTACGACCGCTGCCCGATCGGCCTGTCCCAGTGTACCGACGCCCGCAAGGTCCCGAAGGCGGTCGATCGGGCGACCGGGGGCCCGCTGACCTGCGCTCCGCCGACACTTCCCTGGGCGGTCCACGAGGCCCTGGGCGGGGCTCGAATCGCCTACCGCTTCGATGCGCGCACCGTTCTTGGGGCCTCGGGATACGCGGCCTGGCGCCGATTCAGGACCACGGCACCGGGGATTCGGCCGGCGACCTCGTCCCGCTTCCCGTGGGACCGGGGCGTGTTCGGGGCCGCCGGGCTGCACGGCACCTGGGGCCAGGGTCCCATCGACCTTGCCGCCGAGGTTGCCGTGACCGACCGGGGCGCGCCCGCGGCGATCCTCGCGGGCACGATTCGAGCACCGGCCGGCCTGCGCATCGCGCCGTCCGTCCGCTACTACGCGCCGGGGTTCGACAACCCCTATGCCCGCGGCCTGGCGGACGCCGACGAGTTCCAGGGCATCCGGGGACGCGACGAGGTCGGCGGACGCATCGGAATCGACTGGCGGCCGTCCCGGATGCTTGGGCTGGACCTGGAACTCGATGTCTGGCACCACCGCCACGCCTACGCCACCTGCGACCCGGATGCCGATCGCGGCACCCCCGGGTGGTGTCCGGCGCCAACCGCGAACCCGGCCGCCCTCGCCGCGGAACGGCGTCCCTCGACCGACCTGGCCCTGACGTTCCAGACCTCGGTGCGGCCCACCCGATTCGAGACGACGACCCTTCGCGTCGCCTATCGCGACGAGGACCTGGCGCGTTCGGGAAGGCACCTGTCGTACGCCCCGTACCGCAGCAGCACCCGCGATGCGTCGGGCGGTTCCCGGGTCCAGTGGGTCCTCCGCGCGGCAACCTCCCGGTTGCCACGCACTCGGATCGCGATCGCATTCCGCCAGACCTTCGAGGACCGCCAAGCCCTGCAGACGCGTTTCGACCGATCCTGGGTTGCCACCCTGGACGTTCACGGCCACTTGTCCCCCGGACCGACGGTGGACGTCCGGGTCCAGGTTCGCGACGACGACACGGTGACCGACCCCGATCGCGCGCC
The DNA here is from genome assembly GCA_029975745.1 of Myxococcota bacterium. Classification (GTDB taxonomy): domain Bacteria; phylum Myxococcota_A; class UBA9042; order DTJE01; family DTJE01; genus DUVQ01. Next base: position 3,333 of record JARKOL010000302.1, read on the forward strand.
GGGACAGGTCTGCGCATCGTGGCCCGATTCGGGAACGCTGCCGACGGCGCTTCCGGGGCGCTGCCGCGGCGAGACCGCGCTGGATCTGCTCCTGCGAGCGACCCAACCCCTCCGGCTTCCCGCCGGGGCGGCCCTCGCCATCCGGGTGACGGGACTCTGGACGCGCTGGCTGGACGATCGGGCACGCTGGAAACGCGGCACCCCCTGCGATGCGGCCCCGTCCCGCAACGCGTTCTCGGTCCGGGTGGCGCTGGACGCCTCGTTCTGAACGCAGGAGGACGTTCGATGCCCTGGCACGACACCCGCCGCAGCCACTCCCCCGGGGCAGGCCTGCCGACGCTCGGCGGCCCCGCATCCCTGGGCGTCCTGCTGGTCCTCGGCGTCGCCTGCGAGGCGCCGACCGCCGACGCGCCCCCGACCCACGCGAACTGCGCCGTCGCCTGGGGCGAGCTGGTCATCACCGAATTGATGGCCAACCCGGCCGGCCCGGACGCCGGCGCCGAGTGGTTCGAGATCGCCAACGCCTCGGACCGGACCGTGGGACTGGGCGGCCTGGTATTGACGGCGGGCAGCGCGGCCCGACCTCGATCGCACCGCATCCTGGAGGTCGTGGCGCCCGATCTGGCGCCGGGAGCGCACCTGGCCATCGGAAGCGCCCCCCTGGGCTCCGTGATCGCAGGCTACGCATGGCCCGAGATGACGCTACCCAACACGGGCGGGTTCATCGAGATCCACTGCGCGGATCAGGCCGTCGATGCCGTCGTCTTCGGACCGGAGGGCATCCCGCTGCCCCCCGAAGGCCGTGCGGTCCAGCGGTGCGGCGCAGCACGGACGAATCCGTCCGGACCGATGCATCCGGACGCGCCCTGGTGCCCCGCGGATGCCGCTTCCGCCCCCTACGATGCCCTGGGCAACCGCGGCACCCCCGGCGCACCCAACGTCCCCTGCCCCCTTCAGGGCCATTGCCTGGACGGCGACGCGACTCGCCCCATCCGGACGCCCGCGCCGGGGGACGCCGCCTTCTGGGAGGTCTACCCCGATCTGCCCGGGGCGGATGACCCCTGGGCCGAGTGGGTCGAGATCCGGGTGTTCCGCGCGTTCGACCTGGCGGGACTGGTGCTGGAACACGCCACGAGCACCGGAACCCGAACCTTCCCGATCCCCCAGTCGCACTGCCTCCCCGTGGATGGCGACTCGATTCAAGTCCTGGGAGGCACCTCCGACCCGACCCGGAACGGCGGCATCGTCGCCATGGTCGCGGCGTTCCCCACCAGGGGACTGACGCTCTACAACAGCGCGGCCACGCTGGCCCTGAAGACCGTCGATGGCCTGGAGATCGCCCGTGCGGCCCATGGGGCGCCCCGGGCCGGCATCGCGATCGGCCTGGACCCGAGCGGCTCCACCTGGTGCGACCAGCGAAGTTCCGATCACTTCGACGGCCTTGGCACCCCAGGTCTGCCGAATGACCCGTGCCCGGAGGTCCCATGAGCCGGCGGCATCGAACGCGAGGCATGATCGTTCTGGCGAGCCTGGTCCTGGGCTGTGGCACGGGCGCCCCCTGCGGCCCCGGAAGCGGCCGTGTCGTCCACGTCGTGGATGGGGACACCCTGGACCTGGCGGACGGAGAACGCGTGCGCATCCTGGGAATCGATGCGCCGGAGTCGTACCGGGAACCCGAGTGCGGCGCGGACGAAGCCCAGGCATTCCTGGAGTTCGCGACGCTGAACCGGCAGGTCGCCCTCGCCTACGAATCGGAATGCCGTGATCGCTACGGACGACTGCTCGCGCACGTGTCCGTGGGGGAAGCGTCGGTCGGCCTGCGGATGATCGAGGAAGGACTGGCCTGTCCGCTGTTCCTGGAACCGAACCGCGCGATGGAGGAGTCGTACGTGCATGCATCCCGGGTCGCGAAGGCCCGGGGCCTGGGACTGTGGGGCCATTGCCGGCCCCTGCCGTGCCGTTGAGACCCGGTCCCCGATTCGTCCGGGGCCGAACGCGTGCTGCGCCCGAAACGCCGGCGGATCAACGTCCCCGCCGCGCCTTCTCGTCGGCCCGCTCGCGGGCACGTCGCAGCGCCAGGGCCATCGCGCTCTCGCCGGCCGGCGGTTCGGCGTCCCCGCGCCGGACATGCGTCCCGGCGTCCATATAGCGCGACCGCGTTGCCGGATCGATGTCGTCCTCCCGGGCGGCCAGCGCCTTCAGGGACAGGCTGATGCGCCGCTGGCCCGGGTCGGCCGCCACGATCGAGACATCCAGTTCATCGCCGACCTTGACCAGATCGCCCGGCGCCCGAACGCGCTTGTCGGCGCTCATTTCGGAAACGTGCAGCAGCCCCTCGACGCCGGGCGCCAGTTCCAGGAATGCACCAAACGGCATCAGACGCGTCACCTTGCCCCGCACCGTGCGCCCGACCGCGAAGCCGTCGCCCACCGAGGACCACGGGTTCTCGCCCAACTGCCGCAGACTGGCCGACACGCGCGGCCTGCCGTCGCGCATCTCGACCCGCAGGATCATCACGGACACCTGCTGCCCCAGCGGCAACAAGGCCGCGGGATCATCGGCCCGACTCCAGGACACCTCGGAGCGCGGCACCAGCGCATTGACCCCGGCGCCCAGATCCACGAACACCCCGAAGTCCTCGTGCTTGACCACGACGGCGCTGCGAACCTGGCCTTCGCGCAACTCGGCCATCAGGCCCTCGCGCTCGACCGCCTGCTCCTCGCGCTGCAGCGCGGCCCGCGACAGGACGACGTCGCGCCCGCGCACCTCCAGCACCTTGAACCGCAGGGTGCGCCCGATGTACTCGGACGGGGGCTGCCGCATTCCAGCCTCGATCTGGGAGTGGGGCACGAACCCGCGAGCCCCCGGCAGATCGACGTCGTAGCCCCCCTTGTTCTCGCCGGTGACCCGCCCCTCGACCGGAATGCCCGCGCGGGCCGCCTCGGTCAACGCCTCGAGGTCCAGCGACCGCCCCCGCATCCCGCGGGACAGTCGGATCCCGCGCGCCACCTGGGCGACATAGACATCCAGCACGTCCCCAAGTTGCAGTTCGACCAGTTCCTCGGGCGTGAACTCGTCCCGGGCAATGGAGCCCTCGCTGCGCTGACCGACGTCCAGCAGGATCGCGTCGGACCCCATGCCGACGATCGTCGCCTGAACCCGGTCGCCCAAGGACAGGTGCCGGAAGGGCCCGGCGAAACCCGCGTCCAGCAGCGCCGCGAAATCCTCGTCCCCCGCCGAATCCTCCGGCCGGAATGCTTCCAGATCCTTCTGGTCCACCATGTTCCCAGTCCTCTCGTCCAAATCGGATGTCCCGGCATCGAACCCAGCGCCCGAACCGGCGCCCGATTCTAGTCCCAAAGCGACGGCTTGGGGTATCATCGCGCCATCGAATCCGGGGCCCCGCCCCGCCAAGGAGGTCCGCCCGATGAAGACATTCTCGATGATTCTGGCCGCGACGCTGTTGGTGGCCGGCTGCGCGACGGGCAAGTCCCCGTCCGAACCGACCCCCGCCACACCGAAGGCCGCCGAACCGGCCAAGCCGTCCGTCATCACGCTGACGCTGGCGACCAGCATGGGCGAAATCGAGCTGGAACTGTATCCGGACAAGGCCCCCAAGACGGTCGAGACAATCACCCGACTCGCCTCCGAGGGCTTCTATGAAGGCATCCTGTTCCATCGGGTGATCCCGGGCTTCGTCATCCAGGTGGGCGACCCCCTGACCAAGGACCCGTCCCAGAAGGCCCGCTGGGGCTCCGGCGGCCCGGGATTCCGGTTCGAGGACGAGCCGGTCCAGGGCGAGTACGAGCGGGGCGCCCTGGCCATGGCCAACGCGGGCCCGAACACCAACGGCAGCCAGTTCTTCATCTGCCTGGCCAATCTGTCGGGCCGGCTGCCCAAGCAGTACAACCTGTTCGGCAAGGTCGCCAAGGGCATGGACGTCGTCGATCGAATCGCGGCACTCCCCCGCGACGACAGGGACTGCCCGACCACCGATGTCCGCATCGAAAAGGCCTCGGTCAAGCGATAGATCCGCGGCACCCGTCCCCGCGTGAATCGCCCGCCGCACCTCGATTCCAGCCTGTTGTATTTTCTTGGACGCCGTCGCGACCTTCCGATATCCTGTCCGCAAGCGACTGCGACCATTGCGGCATGGCGACGTGTTCGGGTGCCACACCGGCGGTTTCGTCCCGGAAGCGAGGGAGTTCCGGGACGGGGCCCCACCACCGGATCGGCTGCCGATCCGACGGGAGGGAACCATGGGGGGCGGAGCAGGCGATGCTTGGATCTTCTGGGCGGTCCTGGTGGTCCTGGGAGGGGCGGTCGGATTCGCGGCCTGGTGGAAGCGGAAGCATTCCTCCCTGGCCGAGTTCGACGACGATTCGGCCAAGGCCAAGGGAAAGTAGGCCCTCCTAGGGCGAGTCGCAGCGTTCCAGACGGGTGCCTTCGAGCATCCCTTCCATGAGTTCGCGATCCCGGGAGCCGGGTTCGAATCGATATCCCAGGTGAACCGCGCCGGCGGGAAATGCCTTGTGCGCGGTGATCGAGACGCCGCCATCCGGATCGTTCGTTTCAACCAGCGCCCATCCCGTCGGTCCCTCGCGAAACACCAGGTCCGTCCGGTCGCGGTTCGCCTCGCGCACGGTTTCCAGAAGCGCCGCACCATCCACCGAATCGAGGGGCTCGTCCCCGGAGGCGAGGGATCGCACCCAGCGCACGCCGCAACTCGCCTCGACTCGGAACAGCTGCCCCTTCGCGCCCAGCCAGCCGGGCGGCGAACCGGGAAGCTCGTTCCGCGTGATGCGCGCCCAGGTCGCCGGATGGGCGACCGCAATCGTCGCCTGCGCGGCGTCGTCGCGATCGGTGCGCGAGACCACGCGAACGACCGTGGTGCGCAGCGGCACCAGGTCCGTGACGGACCGGCGCCACGACTCGGCCACGCCCCGGATGCCCCACGATGCCGCCAGCGCCCAGCCGACCAGGACCAGGACGACGCCCACCCGCCGGAGCCATCCCGGCAACCGGCGCGCCGGCAACAGCACGAGGGTGGCGACGATGCCCGCGACGAACCCGCCGCCGTGCGCCGAAAGACTGACCATCGGCAGCGCCAGCCCCAGGAACAGGTTGGCGAGGAAGGTCAGCAGGAAGGCACCCAGATTGCGATTGACCCAGCGCCTGGGCAGGCGGCCTCGGCTGACGAACACCATCACGGCGCCGGCGCCGAAAATGCCGCTGATCGCGCCGGAAGCCCCGACCATGACGACGGGCTGGCCCAGGACTACCGCGGCAAGGGCCCCGGACAACCCCGCGACCAGGTAGACCGCCAGGAAGCGCCAGGACCCCATCAGGCGCTCGGCCAGATTGCCCACCTGGATCAGGAAGGCGGCATTGACCAGCAAGTGTACGGGGCCGCCGTGCAGGAACATCGACGAGAACAGGCGCCACGCTTCGCCCTCGCGAACCCGATCGGCCAGGCACGCCCCGGCCCGCAACAGATGGCCGGCATCCATCGAACTGCCGGTGGCCATCACCAGCAGCAGGATCGCCGCGGAAACCGCCGCCAGGACCGCGGACGCCGGAGCGGGGGCCTGGAAACTGGTCAGGAAGGTCGGCAGCCGCTTCTGGATCCCGAGGACCGTCCAGAGGGATTCGATCCGCCCGGCGTCGGGGCTCCAGGAGCCCGGCGTCGGCACGGCGCCCGCCCGCGCCACCATGGCGTCCCGGTCCGCCCGGGTGAACAGCGGGCGAAGCGCCGACCCCCGGGTCAGGAATCGGGACGGGTCGGCACCCAGCGAGGCCAGCAGGGCAATGCGCGCACGGTCCAGGTAGGCGTCGGGAAGCTCCCCGGACTCGCCCGGAGACCGCGAATGGGGCAGGTTCTCCGCCAGCGCCTTCGCCATGTGGTCCACGATTCGCGACGCCGTCGAAACGTCGCCCGTTTCGGCGAACGCCCGCGCCACCAGTGACAGCGCCCCGAACGGCAGTCCGAAAAGCACCTCGTCGGACATGCCGACACGTTCGAACCGCGCCCGCAAGCCACGCCAGTCCCCCTGTTGCGCGTGCAGCCTGAAGATGCCCTCGACAACCGCCGGTGCGGCCCCGGGACCCACCAGGGACTCGGCCTCACCCAGGCGACGCATGGCCTCGGCCGGATCCAGCCGCCGGTCACGGGCCAGGAGCAGCGTGTGCGCGATTCGGAAATGCAGGCGGCGAATGGCCCCCGGCTGGAACAGCACGGCCACCCGTTCCAGCCACAGGGAAAGCCGCCCCTCGCCCCGCAGGCGCGCAAGCTGGGCCGCCATGGCCAGGTAGGGGGGCAGAAGGCCCACCACCAGCCCCCCGATCGCGGCGACGATCCCGGCGATCGGTTCGTTGAACCCCATCGCCGCGCCCGCAAGCCCCGCCAGGACCAGCACGACGGCCATCAGCGGCTTGTCCCCGGGACGACGCGCCCGGAACAGGCGGTACGCCGCCAGAAGCGACACGCCCATGATCACGCCGAGCACGTTCTCCATCGCGCCGTCCCCCGAGCCGTCCCCCGAGCCGTCCCCCGACCTCCCGGCGATGGTATCCGGAATGCCGCCGTTTCGCACCGCGCGGACACCCTTGAATCCATCGACGGGACTGTGATAAGGGCGGAGGCCGCGCCCCGGGTGGGCCGGCATGGAGGTGTGGAATGCGCGAACAGAACGATCGCCCGATGACCCAGGCGGACTTCCTGGAGGGGGCGCGGCAGGCCCCTGGCCGGGTCGTGGTGCCGTCCGCTGCGAACGAGGAGGCCCTGGAGGCGGTGGCGATGGCCCTTGAGGACGGGGTGTTGAGCGGCGTGACGCTGCTGGGGGACCCCGACGCGATCGTCCGGACGGCGCATCAGGTGGGTCTGGCCCTGGATCGATGCGAGATTGTCCCGACGGATGACGACGACCAGGCCGCGTCGATGGCGGTGCGCCGGATCGTCGAGGGACACGGCGACTTCCTGCTGAAGGGCCAGCTCGACACGAAGAAGTACCTGAAGGCGGTCCTGGACAGGTCCGCGGGCGTCGTCGCCGAGGGGCGCGTGCTGTCCCACGTGACGGTCGCGTCGATGCCCACCTACCCCAAGCCGCTGATCTTCACCGATGTCGCCATTCATATCGCGCCGGACGCCCAGGACAAGATCCGGATCGTCCGCAACGCGGTCGAGATCGCGCGGGACCTGGGGATCCAGCGGCCGAAGGTGGCCATGATCGCGGCGGTCGAGAAGATCAATCCGAAGATACCCAGCACCACGGACGCGGACGCCGTCGTCCAGGCGGCGCGGGCCGGGGCCTTCCCGGACGCCGAGGTCGAGGGCCCCTACGACCTGTACATCGCGACGTCCGCCGAAGCGGCGCGGATCAAGGGAGTCCGGGGCGAGGTCTGCGGCGACGCCGACATCCTGGTGTTCCCGGGCCTGGACGCCGGCAACGTGTTCTACAAGGCGGTCCAGCGGTTCGTGCCCGACTCGTGGAACGCCGGCATCGTGGCCGGCGCCAGCATCCCCGTGCTGCTCCCCAGCAGGGCGGACAGCGCGCGCAGCAAGCGGATGAGCATCCTGATCGCGGCGTGGATCGCCGGACGACGGCGCCTAGCCTGAGGTGCCATCGACGATCTGCTTCCGGGCGGCGGCGGCAATCGGGGTGCGCACCGATCCGGGACGCGCCAGCCAGCGCCACTCGTTCGGCCCCAGTCGGGGCACCAGGCGGGCGGCCAACTCGACGGGCGTCGATGGGTTCCGCACCAGGTTGAAGACGATCTGCCGCGAGGACAGCCAGGTACGGTTCTGGGCGATGAACTCGATGGCCTCCTTGGACAGCGCCGGATAGGCCGAATACTCGGCGATTTCCTCCAGACCCACGTCGGGATTCGCGACAACCAGCCGGTGCAGGTTCTTGTTCGGGTCGCGAACCAGCAACTGGCGGACCGTGCGACGGCCGTGACGCGCCAGGCGCTGCTTCTCCGGCAGCGTCAGCCCCTTGATCCGGGAGTACACGTCGGACGAATCCGACTCCTTCCCGGAAACGTCGGGGCCCGCCTCAATCGCCGGTGACGGTGCCGCCGCCTGCCGGCCGCCGGGATGCGCCCCGGGTTCCAGCAACGCGTCCAGGTCGGGTGTCCAGTTCGCCAGCGAGGCAGGTGACGGATCGTCGTGCGGCTCGGCAAGGGAATCCGCCGCCGGGTCCTGTCCTTCGGACGGGAACGCCTCCCCGACCAGCGCCAGGTCCAGATCCGGGTCCAGCAGCGTGTCCACCAGGGCGATGCCGGGGGACGCGGACGGCCCGGCACCCCCAGGACCGGGCGACCTGGGCGCCTCGCCGTGATGTCCCGCATCCTGGGCAGAGCCGGGAGCCGGCGGGGTCAGCGGGGTCGAAGGGCGCGTCGGCGTGCGCGTCGGCACCGCCACGGGCGGTGGGGCCGCCGGCATCTCGGCAGCGGACATGCGGGCGCGCATCTCGCCGGTCGGCTTGCGCGCCGGCATCTCGCCGGTCGATGTCCGGAAGGGCGCGTCCGCGGCGGGCGTCTGGAACGGCATCTCGCCGGTGGGGCGAGGCCGCGGCCCGTCGGGGGCCGGGGAACGCATCGAGCCGGTCTCGCGGCGCGGCCCGCTCACCAGCGGAGGGGTCGTCACCGGCATCGGAGCGCGCGGAGCACGGGGCGGTTCCTGGGCCAGGCGCCTCAGGTGCGCCAGGTCTGGGGGGGAATCCAGATGGACCAGGAAGGATTGCTCGCCCAGTTCCTGGATCACCTGGCCGGATGACGCCACGCGCACGTCGCCGGGCAACCGCAGGATGATCGTCACGGGCACCAGCAGTCCCGGGCTGGGTCGGCCCTGGACCGGACAGACGGACACGCGCAGGTAGTCCCGCTCGACCCGCTCCAGCAGGCCCGGATCCGACAGGTCCACGTCGATCTGCAGCGGCCCCGCCATACTGTCCCTTCCCCAACCCCGTGCCGAAAAGAAACCGATGTCTCGTCCCGGATCAAGGTACGGGCAAGTGGCCGCTCTGGCAAGTCGATCCGGGGGCTCGATCTTGACGCCGCCCTCCGGGCCGGGTACCAAGGAACGACGCGGGCACAGCCCCGACCCCCGAACCAGGAGCCAGCCATGGCCAAGACCGCCTCGACGATCGATTGGCGTGATGAACGCTACGTGGTACCGGATCGGCCCGCCATCCCCTTCTTCCCGGGGGACGGGATCGGTCCCGAGGTCATGGCCGCCACGCTGCCCGTCCTGGACGCCGCCGTTCAACGAGCCTACGGCGGCACCCGGGCGATCGACTGGTTCGAGGTGCCCGCCGCCGGCAGGGCGGTCGCCGCGGGGCTGGACCTGCTTCCGGCGAGGACGCTGGACACGATCCGGGACCACCGGATTGCCATCAAGGGGCCGACGATGACCCCGGTCGGCTCGGGGCACCGTTCCATCAACGTCGCGCTGCGGCAGGCCCTGGACCTGTACGCCAACGTGCGTCCCGTCCGGTACTTCCCCGGCGTGACCGCCCCGGTCGTGAACCCGGCGGCGCTGGACGTCGTGATCTTCAGGGAGAACACGGAAGATGTGTACGCGGGAATCGAGTACGCGAACGGCTCCGACCACGCCCGGCACCTGGCGGGGCTGCTGCGCGACTGGGGCGCCCGGATTCCGGACGACGCGGGCCTGGGCATCAAGGTGATCTCGCGCCTGAAGTCCCGCAGGCTGGTCCGCGCCGCGGTCCGCCACGCCCTGGACAAGGGCATCCGCCGCGTGACGCTGGTCCACAAGGGCAATATCATGAAGGCCACCGAGGGCGCCTTCGCGGCCTGGGGCTACGAGGTGGTTCGCCAGGAGTTCGCCGGACGAGCCGTGCCGGCCGGGGACCTGCCCCACGGGACGCCTCCTCCCGACGACGTCGTCGTGGTCGATGACCGGATTGCGGACGCGATGTTCCAGGATCTGCTGCTGGCCCCCCAGCGTTTCGGCGTCCTGGCCACGACGAACCTGAATGGCGACTACCTGTCCGACGCGGCCGCCGCGCAGGTCGGGGGGCTGGGTGTGGCGCCCGGCGCGAACCTGGGGGACGGGGTCGCGGTGTTCGAGCCCACCCACGGCACGGCGCCCGATATCGCGGGCCAGGGACTGGCCAACCCGGGATCGATGATCCTGACGGGTGCCTTGATGCTGGAGGTCATGGGCTGGACCGAGGCCGGCACCAGGGTCATGGACGCCTTTGCCGCAACGCTGCGGGACGGCCGGATGACCCGCGACCTGGCGGCGGGAAGACCTGGAATCACGGTACTTACGACCGGGGAATTCGGCCAGGCGGTCGCCCGGCGCATCGGCTGAGGGCTAGCCCAGGAACCCCCGCAGCACCGCCGGCAGGATGCCTCCGTGCCGGTAGTAGTCGCGCTCGATCGCGCTGTCCAGCCGGCAGCGGGCCGTGAACTCGCGCACCGTCCCGTCCGCCGCCGTCGCCCGGACGACAACCGCCTCGCCCGGAGCCGGATCCTGGCCGACCTCGATGTCGAACGCCTCGTCGCCACGCAATCCCAGCGACTCGGCGTCCTGTCCGTCCAGGAACTGCAGGGGAAGCACCCCCATCCCCACCAGATTGCTGCGGTGGATGCGCTCGTAGGACCGTGCGATGACGGCACGCACCCCCAGCAGCAACGTGCCCTTCGCGGCCCAGTCCCGGCTGGAGCCCATGCCATAGTCCCGCCCCGCCAGCACGATCGTGGGGGTGCCGTCCGCCTGGTAGCGTGCGGCCGCGTCGAAGATCGGCAGGATCTGCCCGGTGGGCAGGTGCGTCGTGAAGCCGCCCTCGCGCCCCCCGGCCAGGCGGTTGCGCAGCCGGATGTTGGCGAACGTGCCTCGGGTCATCACCCGGTCGTTTCCGCGACGGGACCCGTAGCTGTTGAAGTCCGCGGGCGCCACCCCCCGCTCGATCAGATAGCGCCCCGCCGGCGAAGACGCCGAGATCGACCCTGCCGGACTGATGTGATCGGTCGTGATGCTGTCATCGACCCAAACCAGGGCCCGCGCCCCCCGGATCGGCCGGAATGCCGGGGGTTCGCGCGGAACCGCGGCCAGGAACGGCGGCTCCTGGATGTAGGTGCTGTCCGGATCGAAGGCATACAGGTCCCCCCCGCGAATCGGGATGGCGTTCCACTGGGGGTTCGACCGCTCGATGCCGTCGTAGCGGGCCGCGAACAGATCCGGATCGAAGGCGGAGCGCGCCGCCGCGGCAACCTCGTCGCCGGTCGGCCAGATGTCGCGAAGGGTCACCGGATTCCCCTGGGAATCCTGGCCCAGGGGATCGCGCCCCAGGTCGATGTCCACGGTGCCCGCGATCGCGTACGCCACCACCAGGGGCGGCGAGGCCAGGAACGAGGCCCTGATCTCGGGATGGATTCGCCCCTCGAAGTTGCGGTTGCCCGACAGCACGGACGCGGCAACCAGCGCGCCCTCCTGGATGGCCTGGCTCACCGCCTCGGGCAACGGCCCCGAGTTGCCGATGCAGGTGGTGCAGCCGTACCCCACGACGGCGAATCCCAGTTCCTCGAGCGGCTTCAACAACCCCGCCTGCCGCAGGTAGCCCGTCACGACCGTCGAGCCCGGTGCCAGGCTGGTCTTGACCCAGGGCTTGCGGACCAGCCCCCGCTCGCGCGCCTTGCGGGCCACCAGGCCCGCCGCCATCATCACGAACGGGTTGCTGGTGTTCGTGCAACTCGTGATCGCAGCCAGCACGACCGCGCCATGGCCAATCGGGACGGACGCGCCCTCGGGCAGCGCCACGTCGGCCGTCCGCTCCACCGCGTCCGGCGCCAGGCCGAACCCGCGCTGCGCCACCGGCGCCGTCAGCCCCTCGCGCCAGGCCGACTGCATCGAACCCAGACCCACGCGATCCTGAGGACGCTTGGGGCCGGCCAGGCTGGGCTCGACGGTGCCCAGATCCAGTTCCAGCACGTCCGCGAACACCGGCTCCGGCCCCTCGCCCCCCCAAAGGCCCTGGGCCCGGCTGTAGGCCTCGACCCGCGCCACCAGAGGGCCACGTCCGGTCGATCGCAGGTACTCCAGCGTCCGGTCATCGACCGGGAAGAACCCGATGGTCGATCCGCCCTCCGGGGACATGTTCGCGATCGTCGCGCGGTCCGGCACGCCCAGGTTCGCGACGCCCGGCCCGAAGAACTCGACGAACTGCTCGACGACGCCCTTGCGACGAAGCATCTGTGTGATCCACAACACCAGATCGGTCGCGGTCACCCCCTCGCGCAGCCCGCCGGTCAGCCGGAAGCCCACGACCCGCGGCGCCAGCATGTACAACGGCTGCCCCAGCATCACGGCCTCGGCCTCGATGCCCCCGACGCCCCAGCCCACGACACCCAGCCCGTTGATCATCGGCGTGTGGGAGTCCGTGCCCACGCAGGAATCCGGGTACAGCAGGTCCCAGTCCCCCCGATCGTCGGCCCGCACGGCCTGGCCCAGCGACTCCAGGTTGACCTGGTGGCAGATGCCGCTGGCGGGGGGAACGACCCGGAAGTTGGCGAACGCCCGGCTGCCCCAGGCCAGGAACTCGTAGCGCTCGCGGTTCCGGGCGAATTCCAGGTCCGCATTGATCCGCAATGCGTCCGGCGACCCGAATGCGTCCACCTGGACACTGTGATCGATCACCAGATCAACGGGAATCCGGGGATTGATCCGCGCCGGGTCGCCGCCCAGCCGCTGCATCGCCGCCCGCATCGCCGCCAGATCGACCACGCACGGAACGCCGGTGAAGTCCTGCAACAGCACTCGCGCCGGCATGAAGGGCACCTCGATCCGGGGCGGGTCCGCCGGGTCGTACCGCGCCAGGCGAATCACGTCGTCCTGCGTGATCTCTCGGCCATTGACGCTGCGAAGCACCGATTCCAGCAGCACCCGGATCGACCGGGGCAGCCGCGCCACGTCGGCAACCCCCTGGTCCGAAAGCGCCTGCAATCGGAAGTACCGAACCGGGCGCGCGCCGGGAATCGGCAACGAAGTCAAGGTCCGAAACGGGTCCAGGATGGTATCGCCCATGTGCGCTCCCTCGTTGACGGCTGCCCAGACGGCTCTTGAATCGTTGGGGAATCCGAAACGTTCGTCAAGGGATGGGCCCGCCCTCCGGCGGTTTCATTTCGGGAAACTCGTTCCAGTTCGGCTGGAAGGGGTGCAACAGCTTCACGACCCGAGCGACCTCGGCGGACAACCCTTCCCGCGCCGGTCCCTCGGGCATCCGGGACGCCACGGCGTCCTGCCACGAGCGGAACTCGTGGACCAGGAACACATACCCCGGAAACGGCGAACGCCACTGCCCGTGCTGCCGCGCCATCGGGAACCCGAACTCGGAACCGTGGGCGGTGAAGAACACCTTCGCGGTGCCGTTCTGCGGATTGACCGCGACGGCGACCGCCTGGGCCGTCCCCGGAACGAACCCCGCCATCCGCCCCAGCGTACACATCCACAACGCCGCCTGATCCGCCGGAGCGCCCGCCGGAACCGACGGGTCCAGCGAGGCCGGATCCAGGTGCTTCGCCAGCGCATCGAAGGCCCCACGGGCCTTCTGGGTGTGCCGGTCCTTGAACGCGGGCAGGTCGCATCGCGCCACCGATTCCAGCAACGCATCGAACCCGTCGATCACCGCCTGCCGATCCTCGGCCGTCGCCTCCGCCGGTTCGGCGGGCGGCGCCGCCTTGCACCCCAAGGCCAGGACCACCGCCGCCAACGAAAGCCAGCGACCGCCCCCCGCCCCGACGGCTTCCTTCCCGACACCGATGTTCATGTGTCACCCCGGTTCGTGCCCACGGGAGATGTTAGCGGGGAGGACACTTCGGGAAAAGGTCCGTCCAGGATCGAAGCGCCGGATCCGGCCCCACCGGATCGGCCACGCAGCACAGCACCGTGTCCTTCGTGCAGCGCACGCACGTGGGGCGCAGACCCACCGGACGGCAGAAGCAGTAGCCCGCGAGGAACGAGTTCGCTTCGGGCTCGTCCGCCTTGACGGTTCCCCCGGCCGCGAACCCCTCCGGCCCCGAAAGCTCGATCTCCCCGGCCTGGCCCGCAACGGCTCCCCGCATGGACCACCCGTCCGCCGAGGCCTCGAAGCCGCCCCAGACGTCCTGCACGCCCACGAGGTCGAACCCCGGGCCGTCCCCGGGCTGGACCCGGACCTGTACCCGTTGGCCCTGCCCGCCGCTGCCCAGCGTCCCGGGCACTCGCAGCGACGCAAGCGCCGGGTCGAGCAACACCACCGTCACATGCACCGAAGCGCCGTCCTCACCTTGCAGGGAACCGGCCAGCATCCGATCACCGCCGAGACCGACGTCCGTGACGCCCGGACAGCCGAGACACAGCACACAGAGGGCGACGCCGGCCAACCGCGACGCCCCGAGGATGGGGATGGTACGCATGCTCACCTCCCGGCCGAAACCGGCTGCTCCACCATTGAATCTGTTTCCTGCCCCTCCATTGTCCGCCCCCGCCGACGCCGTGTCAACGCCCCATCCAAAAGGAATTCCATGTGTTGCAGCGCAAGGTTTCATGCGCTCGCGCGCGCGAGGCCCTGTCGCGGGACGGATGCGTTCGCGGGCAATCGGGGCTAGACTTCTGCCGGCGCCGTTCAGGACCGAGCCCATGTTCCGGACCGACAAGCCCGCCCTCGCCCCGGATGGTCCCGCCGCCGGTTCGCGCGGCCCGGACGCCCCGGCACGCCG
>JARKOL010000333.1 GCA_029975745.1 Myxococcota bacterium
ACGGCTCGCGAACACACCCAGCGTCGAAAGATCCTGATGGCCAACGGAGCTTACAACGGGTCACAGTCCTGGTGCCGGCACGGCCTGGGTGGCCTGATCGAGACCGACTACGAACACGTGCTGCACTTCACGTGGAACAACGCGGACGAGGTGCGCGATCTGGTCCGCAAGCACGACAACGACGTGGCCGGCATCATCATCACGCCGTACCACCACCCGGCTTTCGGAAATCAGGTGATGCCCGCCCCGGGATTCCTGGCCGAATTGCGCCGCATCTGCGACGAGTTCGGGATCGTGTTCATCGTCGATGACGTGCGCGCCGGCTTCCGCCTGGACATGAAGGGTTCGCACGAGTACTTCGGGTTCACGCCGGACGTGACGTGCTATTGCAAGGCGATGGCGAACGGCTACGCGATCGCGGCGTGCTGCGGGCGTCAGCCGTTCAAGAATGCGGCGTCGCGCGTGTTCTTCACGGGCACCTACTACACGTCGGCGGTCGAGCAGGCTGCGTCGCTGGCGTGCCTGGATGAACTGCAGTCGTCGAACGCCATCGACCACATGATGAAGATGGGCACGATGCTGATGGACGGGCTGAAGCAGACGGCCACGAACAACGGCCTGCAGGTCACGCTGAGCGGCCCGCCGACCCTGCCGTTCATGACGTTCTCGAACGAGACGAACTTCCGCCGCAGCCAGCGCTTCTCGGGCGAGGCGGCCAGGCGCGGCGTCCTGCTGCATCCGCACCATAACTGGTTCCTGATGCGTGCCCACCAGGAGGCCGATATTCGGCGAACGCTGGAGGTCGCCGACGCCTGCTTCGCGATCGTCAAGAAGGAATTCGGCGAATGACCACCAAGGGTTCCGGCGCGGCTCGGGGAGAGGGCGCGCGCCTGTTCGACCTGCATGCGCATCCCAGCCTGAAGATGTACTACCTGCCGTACCTGCGGTCCACGCTGCACGCGGCGGTCTATTCGGGCGGACACTTCAATCCGTTGTCGTTCCGGACGCGCTACGCGAACCTGAAGGACAGTCCGGTGCGCGTCATCGTGAACGCGCACTACGTCATCGAGCGCGAGTTCATCCGGCGTGGCTTCCGGTGGCTGTCGAAGGCGATCTCGTGGACGGTGGTGCCGGGCTTCATGAACCGGCTGGTGACCGCGGACCCGTGGCGGACGCTGGTCCGGATGATGGACTCCCTGGACGAATCGACCGAGAACACGAACCGCTGGCTGCTGAAGGGCGATCGGCGCGTTCGGGTCGTGTCGTCGTTCGCCCAGTTGCAGGCGTTGCCCGAGGGCGAGATCGGCCTGATCCACGCGGTCGAGGGGGCGCACGCGCTGGGCTTTCCCGAGTCGGGACAATCGCCCGAAGCCTACTGGGAGCAGACGCGGGAGCGCCTGGGCTACCTGAAGCGGCGCGGGGTGGCGATGTTCGGGCTGGCGCACTTCTTCGACAACCCGTTTTCGCCCCAGACCGACGCAACCGAGATTGTTCCGAAACTGCGTGACGGGCGGCTCGTGGGCGCCCATGACGACATGCTGGTACGGATGCATCGCGCCGAGTGGACCTGGGAGGACAAGGACCATTTCGCGGAGGCCTTCGCGCGGGAGCTGCTGCGCCTGGGCATCCTGGTTGACGTCAGCCATACGCAGGAACACGGTCGCGACCGGATCTACGACCTGTGCCAGGAGGCGGGGCGCCCCGTCGTCGCCTCGCACGTGGGGTTGCAGCACTTCTTCGCCCACGAATACAACATGCGCGACGACGAGGTGAAGCGCATCCACGCGCTGGGCGGCGTCGTCGGACTGATCCTGTCCAAGCGCTGGCTGGTCGATCCGGTCGATCGGCACTACGCCGGCAATGACGGCATTCCGGACCTGATCCAGAACATGCGATACGTGGCCGACCTGACCGGCGACGTGGACGTGATTGCGATTGGCACGGACTTCGATGGACTGACCCACCCGTTCGCCGAGTGCTTCAAGCCGTCGCAACTGGGGCGGATCGCGCATGCGATGACGCGCCACTTCGACGACGACCAGATCGACCGCATCCTGTTTCGCAATGCGTGGCGTTGTTTCGAGCACGGCTGGACCTGACGCGGGCGCCCGGGCGCCGGGAGGGACGATGGACGGGCGTGTTCGCCGGACGGGCTTGCGCGGGGGGCGGCTCGTCCTGATCCTCGCACCGTTGCTGGGGGTGCTGTGGGGCGGCGGGGCGCACGCGCAAGTGCGCGAGGTCGAGGTGGTCGCCGGGGATTCCCTGTGGGCGATCGCCCGTCGCCACGGCTGCACGGTCAACGAGCTGGTCCTGGCGAATCCGCGCCTTCAGGCCAAGGCCCAGTTGCGCCCGGGGGATCGGCTTGCGGTCCCCGAGTGCGGCGGTGGCCGCCCGTCCACCGAGCCGGCTTCCGCGGTGCGCGTGGCCGGGATGGCGGATCCGTGCGGCTGGTCCGAACGGGACATTCGGGGGGGCAGTCTGGACGGACTGATGAAGCGCCTGGGGTTTCGCCCCCCCGCGAAGTTCCGGGCGATGATCGTCCGGCTGGAACTGTCGAAGGACCGATCCCGGGTGGTGTCCCGGCAGGTGTTCGACCATGGCGGGCTGTCGGCGCGGACCGACGGCTGGAACCCGGCATCCACGATCAAGCTGTACGCCGCCGTTTCCGCGGTCGAGCGTCTGAACGACCTGGGCTACGGCCCCAACACCCAGGTGACGTTCCACTATCCGCGAGGGGACAAGACCTTCTCGCTGGAGAAGCTGTTCGAGGACTCGGTCCACAAGTCCGACAACATCGCCCACAATCGCCTGGTCCAGTTGGCGGGATTCGACGGCCTGAACGGGCCCGGGGGGACGCTGCGGCGCGCGGGGCTGGACCAGTCGGCCATCATGCGCGCCTACGCCGGCGGGCAGTGGGTCGATGAGTGACACGATCGGTCCCTGCGCGAGTCGCCCCGGATCACGCTGACGCAGCCCGCGGCCCGGGGCCAGCGCCCGCGCAAGAACACGCTGCCCGCGGCGGTCGGCAAGGCGCAGACGAACTGTCACGGGGCGGCGTGTACCAGCCTGTCCGACCTGGGCCGGATGATGTGCCGCCTGATGCTGCACGAGCAGTTGCCCGAGGCGCGGCGGTTGCACCTGGGCAAGGGCCAGCACCAGGGGCCGATGCTGGCGTTCCTGCGTCAGCGGCTGAACCGGTCGCGCGATGTGCGGGACCCGGTCTGGCAGGCACTGGAGCGCCATCTGATCCCCAGGGACCAGCGGGGGCGGCAGGTGCGCGGCGGCTACCAGCTGTTTCGCAAGGCCGGGTTTTCCCAGGACTGGAAGAGCGACAACTTCTATGTGTACCAGCCGCACTCGCGGGTCCGCTGGATCGTCGTGATGGCGGGCTATCCCGGGCGTGGGGCGCTGGACGAGGCTGCCGACGTGCTGGCCCGGATCGTCAAGGGCGATCTGGTGACGCGCGAGGAACGTATCGAGCCGGCCAGGCGGCGCGGCAGGCAATAGGGCCGAGGGCGCGAACGGTCCTGGGGGTTGCTCGGAATCCGTCGCGGGTCAGGCCGGGTCCGCAGGCTGCTTGCGCACCGGGGCGACCGACAGGATCAGGAAGATCACCAGCGAGACCAGGAACAGCCGCCAGGACTGGATCAGCCCCAGCAGCCAGACCCCAAGCCCGGTCGCCAGGAACACCAGGGCCGTCCAGGGGTAGCCCGCCAGCGCGGCCGGGGGCTTCATCTTGCGCCGCGATCGGAACACGAAGATCGTCGAAATCGTTACGCAGGACAGCAGGATCATCAGGCTGCCGGTCCAGGTGACCAGGAACGAGAAACTGCCCGTCAGCACCAGCACGCAGGCCAGCGCGCCCTGCAGCAGGATCGCCGTGGACGGGGTGTGACGAACCGGATCGACCCGGCGGATTCGCCGCCAAAGCAGGCGGTCCTCGGCCATGGCGAACGCCACGCGGGACCCGGCCATCATCGTGGCGTTCAGGCCGGCCAGCAGGGCCATGGCCAGGAGGATCGAGAACGCCTGGGCGCCCAGATCCCCCAGTTGCGCGGCCGCCACGGCGACGCCGGCATTCGCCTGGGTGCGCAGCACGTCCAGTGGGCTGACCGTCAGGAAGGCCAGGTTCAGAACAATGTAGATGGCGGTGGTCAGCACCACTCCCGCCAGGATGACCCGCGGGATGGTCTTGCTGGGGGTCTGGATCTCGCCGCCGACGTACGTCAGAACGTTCCAGCCCGAGTAGGTGAAGAAGACGGCGCAGCAGGCCGCCGCGATGCCGGCCGTGTTCCAGTCGGGCCCCGGGCGGTGGATGATGTCCGCCGCCGTCATGTGCCAGCCCAGCACGGCAGCCACGGCGAACCCGAAGAACAGCCCGACGGGCACCAGCGACAGCAGGATCTGGACGAACGACGTCCAGGACAGTCCCAGCAGGTTGACGATCGTTGCCAGCAGGATGCAGCCAAGCCCGAACAGGTCGCCCACGCTCAGCGTGAACCCCGACACGCTGACCAGGGGAATCAGCAGGAATGCCCCCAGCGGGGTCTGGGCCAGCGTGCCCACGATGCCCACCGCCAGGGCCGCCAGCGAGCCCGGAAAGGTGCCGAACACGGCCAGCCATCCCCAGGCACGGGCGACCGATCGGCCATACGCCTTGTCCAGGAACACGTAGTCGCCTCCCGCCGCCGGGAACAGCATGCCCAACTCGGCGAAGACGTGCGCGCCCGTGGCCGCCATGAGGCCGCCCAGAACCCACAGTGCCATGTACGTCGCGACGTTCGGCGATGCGGCGGCCACCTCGGACGGGGTCAGGAAGATGCCGACGCCGACGATGTTGCCCAGCATGATCGCCAGGCAGGCCCAGAAGCCCAGGCGCCGATGCAGGCGAATCGGTGGGTAGGCGCCGGACGAAACTCGCTGGGGCGCAACGTATGTGCAGGGTTCGGGGGCGCCGACCAAGGCAGGTACTCCGTTCGGGTTGCAGGGACACGCCTCGGCGCAACGCAGCAGGACAGGCACCGGAGGCGATCCGGACCGGATCATAGCGGCAGGCTTCGGGACGGTCAAAGAACTGGCGCGACTTGCGATCCGGGCCTTGTTGGCGTAGCGTCAGCTCGGTCCTAGGGAGCGTGAACATGGCAGGAATCCGCGGCACGACGAAGGCGACGAAGGCGACCCAGGCGACCCAGGCGACGAGATCCACGCGGCCCGCCAGGGGGCGGGCGAAGCCCGATTCCGCCCCCCGGACCGGCCCGCTCGACCGGCTTCCCAACGATCGGGAACTTGCCTACATCGACGGCCTGATCCGGCGGATTGTGACCGAATGTCCCCGGCGCCAGCCGACATCCGAGGACGAGCGGCGGTCGCTGGAGATCATGCGGGACGAACTGGAGGCGCTGGGGCTGTCGGTTCGGACCCAGCCGTTCCGGTTCAACGACAATCTGTATGCCAACCTGCTGCTGCACGCGGGGATGGCGACCGCCGGGACCGCGGTGTCCGGGGTGGTTCCGCTGCTGGGGCTGGTGCTGCACCTGGGCAGCGCGTTGTCGTACTGGGCGGACTCGACGCGCCGGGGCTACTTCCTGCGTCGCCTGTTCCCGTTCAAGCCGTCGTTCAACGTCCTGGCGACGATGCCTGCGGCCGCCGGCGCCCCGCCGGCGCTGCGCGTCGTGATGATGGGGCATGCCGATGCCGCCTTCACCGGCTGGACGTTCGAACCGCGTCTGACGCGCCTGACCGTGCCCAAGGGGGACGGTCCCCTGAACGTCGTGCAGCGCAGTCTGGCCCTGATGGTGGCGACCCAGTTCGCCCTGGCCGGTTGCGATGTCGCCCGGATGGTCCTGGGGCCCCTGGCCGCGCCGCTGCGCCCGATCGAGTACCTGCTGACGCTGCCCTCGGCGATTGCGATGGTGCTGAACGCGCAAACGGTGATTCGGGACCAGATTGTTCCCGGGGCCAACG
>JARKOL010000344.1 GCA_029975745.1 Myxococcota bacterium
AGTTCGCCCCCTCGGTCGTGTCGAACAGTTCGGGCACCACGTCGGCCGTCGCCGGGTCCGTCCCGACCCTCAGCACCTGGGTGCGCGCCGTTCCGACGATGCTCAAGGATTCCGGCAGCGAGCCTACCATGTCCAGCACCATCCTGCCGCCGATTCCCTGGATCAGGATGTCGCACTCCAGCGGGATGGACTCGAAGAAGGTGTGGTCGGGCGTGTCCGGACACGCCGGCAGGCCGGACTCGCCCGGCGGGCAGCCGTCCATCCGCCCCGCGCAGTACTCGACGACCATGACGCCCCGCAGGTCCATCTCGGTCACCGCCTTGCCCAGCGTCGCCTCGACCAACCCCTCCTCCAGGATCGGCACGCCATCCCCATCGACCCCCATGCGACCCTCGACCCGGAAGTCCTGGACGTCCAGGCGCGCCCGCCACGCCGGGTCGATCGGGTCCTCGGACAGCCCGCTCAGGAAGGGCAGGATGTCGATCTGCAGCATCACCGGACCGGCAGCCATGCAGGGCCCCTCCAGGGGCAGGTTGAACGACATGCACGGCGAGCCCTCGACGTAGGTCCACAACCCCGAGGTCTCCCAGCGGCTGGCGATCGTCAGGCGCCCATCCCAGCGGGGAGCCTCGCCATTCCAGGCGTCGAACGACAGGACGAACGGGATCTCGCCCAACGCCTCGCCCACGTACTGGGCCAGGCCGTCCCCGCTGGTCACGGTGCGCTCGATCCGCAGCGCCTGGAACGTCCCCACGGCCACTTCCGGCGTGTCCGGCCCCTCCGCCTCGGGGTCGCACTCGACGACCGGCACCTCGGGGAACGGGATTCGCGCCTCGTTTTCGATGATCAGCGTGTCGGTGTCGCCCTCGTACCGCATCTCGAACCAGGTGTCCGGCGCATCCTGGAAGTTCACGACGACGAAGTACGGCACGCCGCAGTACTCGCCCTTCCAGAAGCCGTGCAGGTGTCCCGTGAACAGCCCCTTGACGACGCCGGGATGGGCCTGGATCAGATCGCACAGGCTGCGGTGCCCGGGCAGATCCGACAACGTGTTCGGCGGATGGTGGAAGAACAGGAACGTCGGCAGGCCGTCGGTCAGCCAGGCGTCCAGCTGGTCCAACTGCCCTTCCGAGAAGCGCCCCATCAGGCCGGCGTTCTCGGCCCAGGCGCCGTCCTCGACCGAATTCAACGTCACGAAGCGAACCCCGTTGACGTCCCACTGCTGGGGCGACGTGCGGCCCAGCACCTCCTCCCAGACGGCCACGCGCGCCGGCCCGTCCTCGGTCATCGTCAACACGGGCTCGTGCGAGTCATAGTGTTCGTGGTTGCCGATCGAGGCGTACCACGGCACGTCCAGCGCATCCATCCCGTTCTTGAAACCGTGCAACGGCCCCTCGAGCGACGTGTCGTTGTACTGCAGCGGCAGGAAGTCCACCAGGTCGCCGGTGACCACGACGAACTCCGGCGTATTGGGCAGGGCGTTCAGCCGGTTGACGCGATTCGACATCGTGGCCGGACGCCAGTTCTCGGGGGTGCCGTAGTAGTGCATGTCCGATGCGTGCAGGAACCGGACGGTACCGGGGCCCACCGGCGGCACGTCCACCCCCGTGTCGGCTACGCCAGGGTCCTCCACCGCGTCGCCCGCGACGTCGGGGGAATCGGCATCCGGCAACGTCTGGCCGGGGTCCGTGACATCGGAAACATCCGTCGGCTGGACGACGTCCGTCGCGCCTCCGGGGTCCGAGGCGCCGCCGTCGTCATCGCACGCGACCGCGGGCAGCATCAAGGCCAAGGCAACCATCAGGGGGACGAAGCGGCGCAACATGGGTCCTCCATTCCGGACAGAACGAACGGCACCCCGTCGATGCCGCCCGGGGAGTCTAGAGTCTGGGAAACCTCGGGTCAACCGACGAACCCGACGACATCCGGCGAATGCTTGAGCCTTCGCCCGGTTCGTCCGACAATGGTCATGTCGGCACAATCAGGAGCATCGCCATGGGGACGCCCTCGTTCGCGGACCTGGTGGATCGCCAGGTACGCGCCTGGCAGGAACAGGAACACGTCGCGCCCGAGCCCGGTCAGGGACCGACGC
>JARKOL010000358.1 GCA_029975745.1 Myxococcota bacterium
GAACGGGGCCCACATCCCCCCGGCGCGGTAGACCTCCCCGAAGGCGCGCAGCCCGGCGATCGTCTGCGTGAAGTCCAGGTAGACCAGGCGCGGCCACTCGTAGTCCTCGATCTCGGCCGGGTCTTCACAGTGGGCGAGTGGGCCTTCCTCGCCGTGGCGCGTCTTGACCCGTTCCAGGTCGAACATGGCCCGCCCCTGGGGGTGGAAGTAGGCCGGGGCGTGGACGGCGGGCGCGTGCCAGCGGAAGTCATCCCCCAGCCGGCGGCGCAGCTCCTCCTCCGACGATGTGCCGAAATAGGCGTGCAGGATCGGCCAGGTGGCGGAGTCGGGGTTGCCCAGCCAGAAGCCGGTCGTATCCGGGGATTCGCGGGCGATCAGGGCGGTGATTCGTTCGCGGCTGTTCATGCAGGGCCTCGTCGGGGATGGCATCGATGCGCTGCCCCGAATCGTAATCCGGGGGGCGTGGCAGGGCAAGCGGGGAAGCGATTTGTAGGGGCGGTTCGCGAACCGCCCTGCTTTGCGGCCCGGCCACATCGCGGGTTTGACACGCGGCAGGGTCAGAACCCTGGCAGGATAAGACTCTGCTGCTGGGGAAAAAGCCCACTCAAGGGGCTAAAAAGCCAGTTCGCCGTCTTAGCCCCTTTAGCGGGCTTTCACTCCTCCAGCGATCGGACGGCCAATGTCCCCTCGCACCACCCGCCAGGATCGGGCGTCCGCCGCGCGGCGGACGGGGTGGTACCCCGTCCCTACGACCCGCGATCGGCCCTCGACCCAGGCCAATCCCTCTTTCTCGCCTTTCCTCCCTGTTTTTTCTCCGCGTCCTTGGCGTCTTGGCGGTTCGACTCGTTTTTCCCCCGGCAACCTGACCAAGCAGGACGCGGCGCTTTCGGTCGAGTTGTACCATGCTCCCGCCCGGCGGCGGTGGCATCATTGGAAGGTGCACTCGCCTGTCCATCGTTCGCGAGGAGTCTATGCCCGCACCTTCCCCCGCCCGCCTGGCCCTGGAAGACGGCAGCCTGTGGCCCGGCACGGCCTTCGGCGCGCCCGGCCTCGTCCAACCCGGCGAAGTCGTCTTCAACACTTCCCTGACCGGCTACCAGGAGATTCTGACCGATCCCAGCTACGCGGGGCAGCTCGTCGTCATGACCGCCCCGCAAATCGGCAACACCGGAATCAACCCCGACGATCACGAAGCCCGCTGCGCCTTTCTCAGCGGGCTTATTGTTCGGGAGTCCAGCCCGCGACCCTCCAACTGGCGATCCACGATCGACCTGGGATCGTGGCTGGCCCAGCAAGGCGTGCCCGCCCTGGCCGGGATCGACACGCGCGCCCTGACCCGCCGCCTGCGCGCCGCCGGGACGCAGCGCGGCGTGATC
>JARKOL010000360.1 GCA_029975745.1 Myxococcota bacterium
AGCGACAAGACGGGCACGCTGACGGTCAACCAGCAGACGGCGCGCATCGTGTCGATTCCGGGAGCCCCCCCGATCTCCGTCACTGGCGAGGGATACAACGGGGACGGTGCGCTGGCCGCATCCCCGGCCGGACTGGCGACCCGACTGTGCCACGCCGCGGTGTTGTGCAACGAGGGCGTGCTGGAACGCGACGGCCAGGGGTGGCGTCATTCCGGCGATGCAATGGACGTGGCGTTCCTGGCGCTGTCGTACAAGGCGGGCGTGGACCCCGCCGAGGTCCGGGCCGGGACCCGGATCCTGGGCGAGATTCCCTACGAATCGGAGCGCAAGTTCGCCGCGGCGTTCTTCCGGGCCCATGGCTCGTGCCATGCCGCGATGAAGGGCGCCGTCGAGACGACGCTGGCGCACTGCGACCGGATGCAGACACCCGACGGGGACGTGGCGCTGGACGCCCCGACCGTGGAGGCCGAGGCGCTGCGACTGGCCCGCGAGGGCTACCGGGTGCTGGCCGTCGCCCAGGGAACGATGACACCCCCGTGCGAGGCCACGGATACCGACGGATGGGACGAGGCCTCGCTGCCCCCCATGACGCTGCTGGGCCTGGTCGGCTTCCTGGATCCCCTGCGTCCCGAAGCCCTGGCCTCGGTTCTCAAGTGTCGCGATGCGGGCATCCGCGTCGTGATGGTCACGGGCGATCACCCCGCCACGGCCTACGCCATCGCCCGGGAACTGGGCATCGTGCAGGACGAGTCCGAGGTCGTCAGCGGGGCCCAACTGGCCTCCCTGGACTCGAGCGAGACGCCGGAGTTCCTGGACACCGTGGCCGCCGGCCGCGTGTTCGCACGGGTGTCGCCCCTGCAGAAGCGGGACATCGTGGCCGGCCTGATCCGGGCCGGACACTACGTCGCGGTGACGGGCGACGGCGTCAACGATGCCCCCGCCCTGAAGACCGCCAACATCGGCATCGCCATGGGATCGGGCACCGAGGTCGCCAAGGACACGGCCGAGATCCTGGTGACCGACGACAACTTCGCCTCGATCGCCGCCGGCGTGGAAGAGGGCCGGTTCGCCTTCGACAACATCCGCAAGGTCACGTATCTGCTGCTGTCCAGCGGACTCGCGGAGGTGCTGATCTTCGTCGCCGCCCTCTTCGCGAACCTGCCGCTGCCGCTGGTGGCAGTCCAGTTGCTGTGGCTGAATCTGGTGACGAACGGCATCCAGGACGTGGCGCTGGCCTTCGAGGCCGGTGAGCCCGGGGCGATGAAGCGACCGCCACGACGTCCCAACGAGGGCATCTTCAACGAGCAGATGCTGAAGCAGGTGGGCCTGTCCGGCCTGGTCATGGCCGTCGTCTCGTTCGGATACTGGACCTGGCTCGTGTCCTGCGCCGGCGTCCCCGAGGCCCAGGCACGGAACCTGCTGCTGATGCTGCTGGTGATGATGCAGAACTACCACGCGTTCAACTGCCGCTCCGAGCAGGAATCGGCGTTCCGGATCCCCTTGTGGCGGAACCCGATGCTGGTCGGCGGCGTGATCCTGGCCCACGCCATCCACATTGGTGCCATGTACGTTCCCGGGATCCGGGACATCCTGGGCATCGCGCCCATTGCATGGAAGGACTGGGGTCTGCTGCTCGGCATGGCGTCGGTGGTGTTGATCTCGATGGAGGCCTTCAAGTTCCTGCGCAGGCGCGGCGCCTCGCGGTAGGCGTTCGGCGCCGCTCCCTCATTCCCGGCCCGCCTCGCGTGCCCGCTCGACCACCAGCCAGGAGGCCAGCTCGATCCGCGCCCCCTCGCCGGGATAGGCGGCCCCCTGGAACAGGTGACGGTACGTGATGGTGGCCGTCGTCCCGGCGGGCGCGTCGGCCGTGACGTCCACCCTGTGGAGCGCCACCTCGCGCCCGGGACACCAGCCGTTCCGGCCATACCACCAGGTTCCGTACTGGTTCGGAACCGTTCCCTGGCGGGTCTGCCGCATGCATCCCTCGGGGTCCCCAGGGTCGTCGAACGCGATCCGATGCGCGACGCCGTTGACGACGAAATCGTGGGTCGTGGTGCAGAACTCCGCGCAGTTCCCCGGCTGGGCGCCGCCATGTCCGGTCACCGCGACCGCCAGCAACACCCGGACCGCGTCGGAGGGCACGACGACCTCGACGGGAGGCCGCAGCTCGCCGCCCTCCCCCCCAAGCGCCCCGCCGCCAAACAGGAAGTGAGCCTCCTGGGGCCGGGTGGCGCGGCCGGAATCGGACAGGCGCAGGTCCAGGTGTACCCCGTAGGGCTGCTGGGTGTAGAAGGCCAGTCGCCGCGAGCCGCCGTTCACCAGCAGAGGCAGGAGCGGGCTGACATCGTGGACCCACCGCCCCTCGCGATGGTAGGGCGTGATCCACCGACCCAGTTCGATGTCGCAGACATCGGGCGCCTCGGCATCGCACAGATACAGGTGGACCAGGTAGTCCCAGGCGGGACAGATCCCGTACTCCCCGTCGCCGTCGCAGACCAGGGACAGGTCCAGCTCCAGCGTATCGAATGCGGCCATGGCCTGGGCATCGGGCAGGATCACGTCCGCGGAGCCCCGGGTCCCGGCCCAGCCGGGATCGGACAACACCTCACCCGTGAACACCGGAATCACGGTTGCCGCGCGCGACTCCAGGTCCGCCTGCCGGACCGCCTCGAAATCGAAGGCCAACGGCTCGTTCGCCGCCATCCGCAAGGACGGAGCGAACCACTCCCGGGACGGGTCGTAGCGCGCCCAGTCCGCCAGAGATCCCAGAAAGCGGATGCGCTGCAGCCGATCGACGGCGACCCCCCATCCCGGGGATCGCATCAGGGTCCCCAGCCAGCCCGGCAGCCCGGACGGTGCCTCGACGACGTAGTGCAGGCGGCCCCGCAGGCCGGCCGCATCCGCCGAGGACAGGCCCGCCAGGTATCGTTCCACCCGCTCCTCAAGCGCCTGCAGACGCGCCGCACGTTCGGAGGCATCCGGCTGGACCGACACGAAGAAGACGTGGACCGCCGCCGGCAGCGCGAACAGGAACGCGTTGACCCCGTCGGTGAACAGCGTGTCCGGCCAGCCGGTGTTCTGGCGGGGCTGGTCCGGAAGGAACAGCAGGCTTTCGCACCCGGTCCAGTTCGCCTGGATGCCCCAGTCGCCCCCGGTGGTCGGCACGATCAGGTCGGCGGCCAGGGCCCGCAGACTCGCAACGTCCGGCGCGTCCTGGAATGGGCGTCCCGGCGTGCCGTCCGGACACGCGGGCGGTGGAATGATCTCGACCCCGGGGTCGGAGGGGTCGGAGGTCCCGTCGGAGGGAAGGACCTCCGGCTCTGCGTCAATCCCGTCCGCATCCGAGACGTGGACTTCCTCGCCGCCGGTCTCGACCGCGAGATCCTGCCCCGGATCGGAAACGCCCGCGAAATCGGCGACATCGGCGAAGGCCCCGGGATCCGAAGCCCCCGCGCCACCGCCACATGCCGCCACCCCGAGGGCAACGACCGCGATCCACAATCCGCATGGACGGGGCCCGCGACAGGTTCCCATCGCCTTCCTCCTGCACGACTGCGGGAGCGCGTGGCACCCCCGAGGCTCCGGCATTCTTCCGCCCGAGTATTGCGTCGTGTCCAGGAGGCGTCAACGCCCGGAACGGCTAGGCCTGGGTTGCCGAATTGGCCAGTCCGGCCAGCGCGCCGTCGAACATGCGGCGGAACTCGTCGCGGGGGACCACGCCGATCCGATAGTCCAGCACCTTGTTCCCGTGGAACAGCGCCAGCGTCGGGATCGACTGGATGCCCAGGGCCCCGGCAATGCCGGGATTCTGGTCGGTGTCCACCTTGGCGAACTTGATCCGGCCGGCGTACTCCCCGGCCAACTCCTCGACGATCGGCGCAACCATTCGGCACGGGCCGCACCAGGGCGCCCAGAAGTCCACGAAGACCGGCAGGGCCGACTGAAGCACTTCGACCTCGAAGGTCTGGTCCGTAACCAGGTGGACCGCATGGGATTCCTGACCCACAACGGAAGTCTGGGTGGCATCGTTCATGGTGTTCTCCGAATTCGAGCAACCGCCCCTGCCGACCGACCGTCGATGGCAGGGCACGCCAAAGATGGAAACACGGAGTGGATTCGTCAAGGTTCGTCACTGTCGATGAAGCCCCATGCGGGCCCGGTCTTCGTTCCTGGCATCCGGGGCCCAAATCTGGTACTTACGCGGTCGCCATGGCGGGAAGCGAGACAGGCCGCGTCGTATTCGCCCGAATCGGGGACCGGATCGTCCTGGGGGCGGTGATCGAACGCACCCCCGGACGACGCATCGTCGTCAACGAAACCGCCGTCCGGGAACCCTGGTCGGACGACCGGGTGCTCTTCGTTTCCGCCCTTCGGGTGCCGCTGCACGCCGTGCGGGTGGCGGCGGACGCGCTGCAAGGCATCCGCGCCCGGCTGGACGCGCTGCGCGAGTCGATCGAACTGGAGGCGCTGTGGGAGGTGCTGGCCGATGACGGCACCGAGCAGACCCTGGCCGACCTGGCGACCCTGGCGCTCGGCGGCCCCGGCCCCGACGCCGACGCCGCGATGGCCTGGGCACTGGCGGCCGACCCCTCGTGGTTCAAGGGCGCAGGGCCCGAGCGGTTCCTCCCTCACTCCCGTGAATTCGTCGAGGCGGAACGACGACGGCGCTTCCGCGAAGCCCAGGAACGGGACCGACTGGAGCGGATCACCGAGGCGCTGGCCGCGGCCCGGGATGCCGGCGTCGCGGACCCGTCGGATGCCGGCGTCCGCTCGGGCATCGGCTGGCTGCGCGCCCTGGCCGTCCGGGGCCCCGAGGACCGGGACGGCGCCCGGGGCGTCGCGCTTCTGGAACGCCTGACGGGCGGCGGGACGTCCGAACCGGAGCTGCACGCATTCCACCTGCTGGTGGCGCTTGGCGTCTTCTCGCCGGACGAAATCCTTGGAATCCATCGCAACGGATTCGCTCGGGATTTCCCGACCGAAGTCCTGGAACAGGCCCGGGAACTGGCGACCTGCCCGCTGGCGGAGTCGGAACGGGTGGGACGCCCGGTCCTGGACATCCCCCCGGGCCAGTTCGGTCCCATCGCGATTGACGATCCCTGGACGCGGGATGTCGATGACGCCCTGTGGCTGGAGCCGATCGACGCGAACGCCTGGCGCGTCCACGTGCTGATCACCGACGCGACCGCCCGGATCCCGATGGATTCGTCGGTGGCACGCGAGGGCATGGGGCGCACCGCGACGCTGTACCTGCCGAACGGCAAGCTGCCGATGTTTCCGACGGTCCTGTCCGAGGAGGTCCTGTCCCTCTCGGAGGGCGCCCCCCAGCCCATGCTGGACTTCGCGTGCCGGGTGGACGCGTCCGGCCAGGTCGATGGGTTCGACGTCCGCCCCGTGACCGCCACGCTCGCCCGCAGGATGACCTATCCGGAGGTCGATGGGTTGCTGGGGCGGGCATCGCTGGCGGATGCCGAGGATCCGATTCTCTCGATGCTGCGGCCACTCCACGCGCTGGCCCAGGCGCTGGCCCGGCGGCGCGTCGAGGCAGGCGCCGTGATCGTCGAACGCGACGAATTCGCCGTGCGCATCCGGGATGGCGAGCCCGAGGTCCATCGGCTGGCATTCGATTCGCCGGCGCGCAGGATGGTGGCCGAATTCATGATCCTGGCGTGTTCGATGGCGGGACGATTCGCCCGGGACCACCAGATCCCGGCCGTCTACCGCCGCCAGAATCCTCCGGACGACAAGTCGGCGCTGGACGGGCTGGTCCCGGGCAGCCGCGCCTCGACCTTCCGCCTGCTGCGGATGTTGCGGCGCGCGGAACTGACCACGCAACCGGACTTCCACTGGGGCCTCGGCGTCGTGGGCTACACCCAGGTCACCTCGCCGCTGCGACGGTTCCAGGATTTCGTCGTCCACACCCAGATCAAGGGATTCCTGCGGGACGGGCGGCCGCCGATGGGGACCGACGAGCTGCTGCGAGTGTTCGGCGACCTGGAGGCCCAGGCCGAGGCGTTGACGCAGACCGAACGCGAGGCGAAACGGTACTGGCTGCTGAAGGTTCTGAAGCGGGCCGAAGGGGCCGAGGTCGGCGGCGAGGTCGTTGCCGCGCAAGGATCGCGCGCCCTGGTCGAGCTGGACGACACCGGACTGGTCCTGCCGGTCCCCGGAATGGGCCACATCGCGCCAGGAACCGCCGTCCGAGTGCGGATTCGCGAGGTGGACCCCCGCCGGGACCGGGTTTCCCTGGGAGGCGTCTGAACGGCCGCGAGCGGGAAGACCCGCCCCCAAGCGAGGCAAGAGCGCATGCGCACACTGTCCGAACATCCGTATCGTGAATTCCTGGATCAGCTTCGCACCCCCTCCCGCTACGTGGGCGGAGAATTCGGGTCGATCGCCCCCCAGGTCGATGCAGCGGCGTCGATCGTGCTGGCATTTCCCGATGTCTACGAAGTCGGGATGTCCCACCTGGGAACCCAGATTCTCTACCAGCTGCTGGCCCGGACGCCGGGCATCCGGGTCGAGCGCAGCTTCTCGCCGTGGCCGGACCTGGAAACGGCACTGCGGGAACGCGATCTGCCCCTGGTGTCCCTGGAATCGCACGCCCCGCTGTCGTCCTTCGACCTCGTGGGCGTGTCGATGCAGCATGAGCTGTGCTTCACGAACGTCCTGAACCTGCTGGATCTGGGCGGCATCCCCTTGCGCGCGGCGCAGCGGGAGGAGCGGCACCCGATCGTGCTGGCCGGAGGCCCGGGCGCCCACCACCCCGAGCCCATGGCACCGTTCTTCGATGCCGTGTTCGTCGGGGAGGCCGAGGAACACCTGCCGCGCATGGTGCTGGAGGTCGGCCGACTGCGGCGCCAGGGTGCGCCGCGAGCCGAGATTCTGGCCGGGCTGGCGACCCAGCCTGGGGTCTATGTCCCCGGCATGTACACCTTCGACCCGCCGCCCGACGGTCGTCTCGCGTGCCCCAGGCCGGCGGTCCCGGGCATCCCCGAGCGGGTGCGACGGGCGTTCGTTGCGAACCTGGATGACCACCCGATTCCGACCCGAACCATTGTTCCCTGGAACCGAGCGGTGTTCGATCGCGTTTCGATCGAGATCGCCCGCGGGTGTTCCGAAGGATGCCGGTTCTGCGAGGCAGGGTACACCTACCGCCCGCTGCGGGACCGCACGCCGGACGCGCTGTTCCGGAACACGCTGGCCGCGGTGCGCCACGCAGGCTACGAGGAGGTCTCTCTGGGCGCCCTGTCCCCGGCGGACTACCCGGCGCTGGGCCCACTGGTCCATGCGCTGTCCGGCACGCTGACCCCGGAATTCGTGACGTTGTCGGTGTCGTCGCTGCGGGCCTACGGGCTGG
>JARKOL010000361.1 GCA_029975745.1 Myxococcota bacterium
CCGTCCGCGTCCAGGCGGGGATGCTCGGCTTGGCGAATCACCAGCACCACCTCGCGGGGCAGCCCCCGCAGGTCGGCACGCGACGCCCAGTCCCGGATCGGCTGCTCCGTCGCACTACTGGACAGCAGCACCAGCGGCGGCAACACGCCTGACGCGATCCCGGCCTCAAGCGTCTGGGCCGCGAACAGGTCCAGGAACGACCGCCCCTGGACCGGCGTCAATGGAAACAGCCCTTTCGGAGGCGTGCCGCCCAGCAGGGACTGGACCGCACGAACCCGGGGATGGTCGCCGGCATCCGAGAAGAACCGGGTCGCGGCGCCGCCGGCGAACACCAGGGTGCCCCAGCGACCCGCGGCCAGCGCAGCCCGGCCTGCCTCGCGCAGCGCCTCCTGGTCCCGGCCATCGAGCCGCCCCGGCTGGACCGGCGACAGGGCCGTCGCGGAAGGCACCCCCGCGTCGCCAGACCGCAGCGCCCGCCGGTGGCGCTCGACCCAATCGCGATCGCACGCGGCCACGTCGGCAAAGAAGACGTCCAGCGCCCCGGCGTCCGCCTGGGAGAGGTAGCGGGTGAAGGTGTCCCCCATGCCGGCGCCGACGATCCAGGAAACCGCGTCCTGGATGTCGGGCCCCGCCGAATCCAGGTAGCGGGCCAGCAGGGGCAGTGAATCGCGAACAGGCTGCGGTTCGTTCATCCCCGGGACTCCGACAGGCGCACCGCGCTGACGCCGGCCGCCGCGCGGACGATCCGAACCGTGGTCTCGCGACCGGTTCGCGCACGGTAGCGGTCGGCCAGGGTCGCCGTGAAATCCTCGGCCTCCTCGGCACGCACCAGATTCACCGTGTTGCCACCGAACCCGGCGCCGGTCAGCCGGGCGCCGATGCAGCCGGGAATGCCGGCCGCGACATCGACCAGAACGTCCAGTTCGCCGCAGGAGACCTCGTAGTCGGCGGCCAGGCTCTGGTGCGACCCCGCCATCAACCGCCCCATCGTTGCGCCATCGCCTCGGGCCAGGGCGGCCTGGGCGGCCAGGCAGCGGGCGTTCTCGGTCACGACGTGCCGCAGGCGACGAAACGACACCTCGGTCAGTCGGTCGCGATGGTCGGTCAGCATCTCCATCGTCAGGTCCCGCGCGGCGACGACGTCGGGGAACAGGTCGCGGAACACCGACATGCCCTCGGCGCATTCCTGCTGGCGGCGAGCGTACTCCGGACCGGCCACCGAGTGCCGAACGCCCGAATCGGCCACGACGATGCGCCAGTCCCCGGGCATCGGCACCGCCGTCGCCACCAGCGTCCGGCAGTCCAGAAGCAGGGCGTGGTCCGTCCGGCCACACGCGCTGGCCACCTGATCCATCGCCCCGCACGGCACGTGGCAGAACCTGTTCTCGGCCAGCCGCGCCAGGCGCGCGACCTCGGACGCCGCCAGGTCCACCCCGGCCATCGAGGCCCCCAGGGCGACCAGCGCCACCTCCACCGACGCCGAGGACGACAGCCCGCCGCCGAAGGGCACCTCGCCCTCGACGACGATGTCGGCACCGACGACGGGATGCCCCGCCTGACCGAGGGCCCAGAAGGGCCCCAGCACGTACGCCCGCCAGTCCGCCTGGCCCGGCGGCGCCAGCTCGGCCACCGGGGCAACCACTTCCTCGTCCCGGTTGATCGACCGGATCCGCAGCACGCCGTCAGACCGCACGCCCCCGGCGACCCGGGTGCGCAGGTCGATCGCCGCCGGGAACACGAACCCCTCGTGGTAGTCCGTGTGCTCGCCGATCAAATTCACCCGCCCGCCGGCGTCGGCCACGTGCTCGGGCACCCGCTGGAACGCGGCCTCGAAGGCCGATGCAATCCGATGCCATCCCCCCATGGGAATCCTCCTCTGGTGATGTGGCGGCCGCGGAGTCAGCCCCCCGTCCAGCCCGCGGGTTCGCGGTATTCGGTCGTGAACGCGTCGCGTTCGACCACGAAGCAGGTGCCGGTGTGCGGACCATCGGGGCAGTACGCCGAGTGCGGCGCCTGCACGAGGATCGGTTGCCCGGCAACCAGCGGGACCTCCCGGACGCCGCCGCTTCCGTCGGACAGGACCATCGTGATGCGGCCCGCGATCAGCAGGAACAGCTCCGGGCAGTCGTGGCGCTCCAGTTCCCGCACGTCGGCCAGGCAGGCCTCGGGCGGGCTGTAGATGCCGACGCGCCAGTGGCCCGTGTCGCCACACATCACCTGCCAGCGTTCGCCGGGCACGGGCGCCAGCAGCCTGTCGGCAGGCGCGTCCGGAAACGACGGCGGGTCGGTCTTGACGAATCGCATGGATTCCCTCGCATGTCGGCGCCAGACGCGGCACTGGGGCCCGCGTGGCGACTCCGGCGGCGGGCGGTTCAGCCCTTGTGTCGCCCCACCAGGCCCAGCGCCGTGAAGATGACGCCGGCCACCAGCATGATCGCCCCCCACCACAAGCCGGGACGCGTCTCGGCCAGAACCGTCGGGCGCCGTTCACCAACGAAATCGCCCGCCAGAACCAGCACGCCGAACACCAGCAGGATCACGCCCACGAAGAACCAGATCGGCAGGGGCTCGGCTTCGCGGGCCCCGTTCTCGTGATTGAATTCCGCCATCTTTCGCCTCCCCGTCCGGCGCGCCTCGCGGCCGGTCTGGTCCTACCAGAACCACACGTTCAGCGCGATCAGCACGATGCCGGACAGGATCGCCCAGAACACCGGCCGCCGGAACCAGGCAACACGGCTGTCGTCCGGCTCCGCGGTCAGGCCCTTGACCAGCCCGATCAGCTCGGCGTCCGGCCGCGGCGTCGTGAACAGGCTGATGCCGATCGTCAGTACGAAGGTCGTGATCCAGGCCCAGGAGGCCTGCCACAGGTTCCGGGTCATGTCGGACGGATGCTCGGTCAGCGTCAGGAACTTCGCCAGGCCCGGGCCGATCGCGTCCAGCCGGAAGCCCATGAAGATCGAGAACGACACGATCATGCCCGCCAGCAACCCCCAGAACGCGCCGTTCGCCGTGGTCCGCTTCCAGAACATGCCCAGCAGGAACGTCGCGAACAGCGGGGCGTTGACCCAGCTGAAGATCGCCTGGATGTAGTCCATGATCGTGTTGAACTGCATCGCGACGTACGCCGTCACGACCGACAGCAGGATGCCGACGATCGTCGTCATGCGCCCCATCCACACCAGGTGCGTGTCGGAGGCCTTCGGGTTGATGACCGCCCGGTAGATGTCGTAGGTCCAGACCGTGTTGAACGCCGAGACGTTGCCCGCCTGGCCCGCCATGAAGCCCGCCAGCAGCGCCGTGATGCCCAGGCCGACGAGCCCGGTCGGGTAGTAGCGCAGGATCAGCAACGGCAGGGCCGCGTCGTAGTTCTTTTCGCCGGTGACCGGATCGACGGGCAGCGCGAAGCCCGAGTCCGGGTTGCCGACCAGCTTCAACGCGACCAGGCCGGCCACGACGACGATGAAGGGCAGCGCCATCTTGAAGAACGACGCGGTGATCGGCGTCAGGCGCGCGCTGCGCAGGTCCTTCGACGAGAACGCCCGCTGCACGACCAGGAAATCGGTCGTCCAGTAGCCGAACGACAGCACGAAGCCCAGGCCCATGGCCAGGCCCAGCCAGGTGACGCCCATCGCGTTCTCGTCGGGGCTGCCGGCGGTGGCCCACAGGGACGTCATCGTCGCGGGCAGGCCCTCCATCACGTTGGCGACGCCGCCGAACTCGATGATGCCCATGATCGACACCAGGAACAGGCCGAACCAGATCAGGAAGAACTGGACGATCTCGGTGAAGATCGCCGACATCAAGCCGCCCAGCGTGATGTAGCACGCGATGGCGGCGGCCGACGCCCACATCGACGCATGCCAGTTCCAGCCCAGCAGCACGTTGAAGACCAGCGCCATCAGGTACAGGTTGATGCCCGACATCAGCAGCGTCATCACGGCGAAGGACACCGCGTTCAGCAGGCGCGTCTTCTCGTCGAACCGCAGCTTCAGGTAGCCGGGAACGCTGTGGATCTTCGACGAGTAGTAGAAGGGCATCATGTACAGGCCCAGGAAGATCATCGCCGGGATGGCGCCGACCCAGTAGAAGTGGGACACGAACATCCCGTACTTCATCGTGCCGCCGGTCCAGCCCAGGATCTCCAGCGCGCCCAGGTTCGCCGACAGGAACGCCAGGCCGGCGACCCACGACGAGTTCTTGCGACCCGCCAGGAAGAAGTCCTCGCCGGTCTTCGTGAACTTCTTCAGGTACAGGCCGATCCCGATGATCGCCGCGAAGTACAGGACGACGATCGACCAGTCCAGCCAAGCCAGTTCGATTCTGACCATCGGCTCACTCCTTTTCGGGGCGCGCCTGCCCCTCGATCACGCGGTCCCCCTGGATGAAGTAGCGCCAGCCCGTGTTGACCCGCCCGGGCAGCGGCGGCAGCAACCGCAGCGTATGCACGGTCCCCGGCGCGTCGTCGGTCGGGAAGTGGTACAGCACGCGCGTCGCCGAATCCCAGCGGCAGAAGCCGTCGGACACCCACACGTAGAAGCCGTCCGGGTACTGGACCTCGGGCACGAACACCTCGGTCGGGGCGTCGGAATCACGGCCGACGTAGCGAACCTGGAACTCGCGCTCGGGGTTCACGACGCCGTCGATCGGGTCGAAGTAGTGGTACGGACTGTAGAAGTGCATGTCCAGCGGCTTGCCGGCCAGGAAGCGCGGATAGGGACGAGCCCAGGCGCCCTGCGCCCGGAACGCGCCGTGAATCGTCGGGTCGTGGGCGGGATCGGTGATCGGCAGCGCCAGCCCGATGTCCCGGTCCATTTCCAGCTCGGTCCAGCCGCGCCAGATGCTGAAGTCCTCCTTGTTCCACCAGTCGCCGTAGCGGGGGTCGTTGTCCGGCGTGTAGCACCACAGCATCCGCGACAGGAACATGCGCTCGAGCGACTCGTAGTAGTTGTCCAGGATGTGGGCGCTGACGTCGTAGTCCTGGGCGTGGGACTTCTCGATACCGCCGAAGTTGTAGTAGGTGCCGAACTCGCCGAACAGGGCCGGGATGTTGCCCAGGTTCCACTCGACCAGTTTCAACGCCTGGGCGAAGCCCTCGTCGTACTCGCGGTGCCGGACTTCCTCGACCGTGAACTCGCGGGACGGCCAGTTGAAGCCCAGCATCGGGTAGATGTCCGCGTAGTGGTGCGGCGCGAACACGGTGCCGGCCTCGCGGACCTCGCCGCAATCGGCGGCATCGATATCGCACGAGACCGCCTTGTCGTTCAGGGACGAGTTCGGATCGGCGCAGCGGCAGATCCGAGGCCGGGTCATGCCGGTATCCCACCACGCGCTGGCGACCAGGCCGGCGATGTTCGACACGTTCAGCGACGGCTCGAACCAGATCACCGCGTCGGGGTCCTCCTCGTAGATCGCGCGGCCCACGACCTCGTAGAACGGCGTCATGTAGTTGCGATCGAACCCGATGTTCAGGCCCACGACGCCCAGCAGGTCCGTGTACTGGAAGCCCCACTCGTGGCGGATCTTCGCAATCGCGGCCTCCCAGGCGGCCTTGGCGGCCTGGGACGCGCCGTCGCCCGGCTTGTCGGGCACCTCGGGCAACAGCCGCAGGGCG
The DNA here is from genome assembly GCA_029975745.1 of Myxococcota bacterium. Taxonomy (GTDB): domain Bacteria; phylum Myxococcota_A; class UBA9042; order DTJE01; family DTJE01; genus DUVQ01. Next base: position 5,612 of record JARKOL010000361.1, read on the forward strand.
GTCAGCAGATCGAAGTACTGCTGGCCCTGCTCCATGCCCAGCAGATCCACCAGCAGGGTCCGCGCCGATTCGTAGGCGCCCGTGTTGAAGATCGCGGAGGCCGCCGACATCACGATGAAGAAGCCGATGGGTTCGTTGATGATGTCGTAGCCGATCACGTTGTCGGGGACGTGCCCCCCGTGATGGGCCTTGATCGCCCGAACGACCTCGCGCCAGGCTGCCGCGAAGTGCCGCTGCAGGAAGGTCGAGACCGGCTCGCCCTCCACCAGATGGCCCTTGAACGCGCCGCCGCGCCCGTACGGATCCGCGTCCCCGAAGTCGCCGGCCAGCAGGCACGCGAAGTTGCGCGCGACATCGACCGAGGTCATCGCCATGATGCCCCAGATGGTGAACGGCAGCAGGTCCGAGGTGTCGGTCACGGAAGCCGCCGCGGGCGCGATGCCGCCCAGGAAGGTCTCGACCCAGTCGGGGATCTCGGGCGGGCCGTCGCCGCCCCCCAGGAAGCCCTGGATCAGGTCGATCAGCGACGACAGGTTCGCATCGGCCAGGCCGGACACCAGGCGAGGCTGCCCCCAGGTCGGCGCGTCCAGGTTCTTCTCGAACAGGCACGCCTCGACGGCCCAGCGGGGCGCGCCTTCGCCGCGAACCGCGTCGGTGTAGGGCGGCATCAGCGACATCAGCGTGTTTTCGAGCGTGCCGCGGGCCGGGTACACGGTGTTGCCCGCCTTGTCCTTGTACGAGGGCTTCTCGTTGTAGCGCGCGACCAGGTGGCGACTGTACGCGTCCTGGTGCATGTCCAGCAGCATGTACACGCCGAAGTGGTTCGCGACGGCGACGTTCTTCGCAATCGTCTGGAGGTAGGCGTGGTCGTACTGGCCGGGAGCCCGCGGCGCGATGCCTTCCCAGTTGATCAGGAATCGGAAGACGTTGAAGCCGGCGTCGCGCAGCTTGCGCACCTCCCGGGCCGCTTCGCAGGTCGGTTCCGAGGAGGCGTCGAAGGAACCGTCGGCCGCGAAGACGCATCCGTTCAGGTCCCAGGGCCGCCCGACGTAGGAGGGCACCCCGGTGTTGTGCGCCAGGCCCATGTCGTCGGGCCCGATGGGCCGCCCATCGACCGTCCGAGGCACCTTGGTGCTTCCCGACAGGTTGATGCCGTGCAGGAACAACGTGCGTCCCTGCGAATCCTTCAGGTACGTCAGCTCGGTCCGGACCCGGCCGGGCGGCAGCGGCGACGCGGGGCGCGGGTCATCGCCACAACCCAACGCGCCGACCAGGCCCCCCAGCAGCAGCATCGACTTCCATGGACGCATCGGAACCTCCGTTCCACGGAGGACGGCTGGCCGCCCCCCGCCCGTACGCATGCCATCGTCCTAGAACTTCAGACTCAAGGCCGCCTGGGCCCACCAGATCGGGTCGGTCTTCGCCCGCTGGGGGTCGATCGCGTTGACCAGCGCCCCGGCCGCCTTGCCGGGCAGCATCCCGCCCAGCACCATCCGGGCGACCAGCAGGTCGCCCAGCCGGAAGGCCAGATCCACGTTGCCCTCGACGCCGACATTGCGATGGCCCAGGGCGTTCGCCGGTTCCAGCACGACGCTGTTCCCGATGATCAGCGACGGCGCGAACCAGTCCAGGGCCGTCACGGTCAGCTTGACGTCGTTGACCACCAGGCCCGCCCGGTGCTGCCAGAAGCCGCCCTGGTAGCGCCCCATCCGCCGATCCAACTGGTCGTACCAGTTGCGGGTCTCGTCCTCGGTCAGGTACAGCGTCGCCGAGTTCGACTTGCTGGAGTACAGGAATGCGCCGTCGCGGCCGTTGCCCAGGTCGGAATCGTCCGCGGACAGGGCGAACACGTTCAGCCGCAGGTCCACGACCCGCATGTCCAGCCCCAGGTGCGCCTGGGCCGCCCACGCCAGAATGGTCTGGTCCGAGCCGTCGGTTGCCGTGTGCTCGGCCACGCCCGCCTGGACGACCGCGTCCAGGGAGCCGTGGACCCGAATCCGCCCGCCATCCAGCCAGTTCGACCGCCCAGCCAGGCGGACGTTGGGCGCCACCAGCCAGCGCGTGCGGCCGACGATGCTGGAATCGTAGAGCGCGTGGACCCCGACGTGCAGGTCCCAATGCGGCGTCAGCACCAGGTCCGTGCGCGCCCCGAACACGAAGATGTCGTGCTTGAAGTTGTTTTCCAGGACCGACAGGCCCTCGTAGGTCAGGTCCGGAATCATGCCCACGAACAGCCCCGCGGACTGCCCGGGCCGCCAGGACCCCGTCACGCTGGCGGCGCCGATCCAGTGGCCCAGGAACAGGCCGGTGGTATCGGTGAAATACTGGTAGCCCGCCTTGAAACCGAATCGCCCCCCCGCCAGCGTGCCCTCGGCGAAGATCTGCCGGTGCTTCAGGACGAAGATGTCGGCGGCCAGGGCGTTCTCCTGGTCCGGATTGTTCTTGGACCAGTAGTTGAGGCCGATCTCGGCTTCGTAGAACAGCCGGATGTCGTCGGTGGCGTTCCACTGCAGCGTCGGCGTGAACACGGTCGCCAGGGCGCCCGAGGTCTGGCCGTTCTCGTTGTAGTAGGGGCGGTCCCGCGTGAAGTCCGTGTCGCTGCGAAACAGCAGGAGGTTGTCCAGTCGCGCCCCGGTCTCGAAGGCCGGCTTGCGACGCCCCCCTCGCGAGGCCCCAACGGGCGAACGCGCCGGGTCACCGACCACGGTCTTCAGCGCAGTGACCTCCTCCTGCAACGCCTGGACGGCCTGCTGAAGCGCCCGAACGTCGTCCGCGGACGGCGTGGCGCCCTCCTGGGCCCCGGCGAACGCAGGAATCGCAAGCACCACCAGGCAGGCGGCCAGGCCGGATCCCACCGAACGATTGATGGCTTTCGGTTTCATCGGTCCCCCGAGTTGCTGTTGCGGATATACCCGATCTCGCCAGGAAAAGTCGACGGGCTTCCCCGTCTTCCCCCCGGAAACGATCCGGGAAGGAGGGCAATCGGACGCTCCCTCAGGAATCAACCCATCCGGCCAGCAGCCCCCGCAGGCGCGTCACGGACGCGGTGTGAAGCTGCGAGATGCGCCCTTCGGTCACGTCCAGGAATCCCGCGATCTCGCGAAAACTCATGCCCTCGACGTAGTGGAACGTCACCACCATCCGCTGGCGGGGCGTCAACTGTTCGACGGCATGGCCCAGGCGAACGGCGATCTCTCGCCGGGTCGTTCGATCCAGCGGATCCGGCGCATCGGGGTCGGACGGGTACACGATCCGCTCGCCCCGTTCGGAATCCTCGGTCCGAAACAGGTCATCGAACCCCATCAACACCACCGGATGGATCCGGGCGACCAGCTCCTGGTAGTGGACCAACGGGATCCCCAGGGCGCCGGCCACCTCGTCCGACGAGGGCGCATGGCCCAGCAGATTCGACAACTCGTGGACCACCTCGGCCAGTTCGCTGGACTGGCGGCGCGAGGACCGCGGGGTCTGATCCGAGGCCCGCAGTTCGTCCAGGATCGCCCCGCGAACACGGATCTCGGCGTAGCGCTCGAAGGGGACTCCTTTGTCCGGGTCGAACTGGCGGTGCGCGTCCAGCAATCCCAGCATGCCGGCGCCGACCAGATCCTCCAGTTCGTAACTGCTGGGCAGCCGGGCGATCACGCGCGTGGCGATGCCCCGTACCAGCGACAGATAGCGACGGACGTCCACTGCGTCCAAGAAGGCCCCCGTTTCCCCCCAAGACAGAACGTGGCTGGAACCAGCCCGATCCTAGAGCCGACGCCTCGCCCCCGCCAAGTCCACGCCCCCACCGTTCCGGGAAGGACGCGCCCGACTATCGGGCCCAGGGCGGCGTGGCGTCCCGATCCGGGATCGTGTCGGCCGAAACGTAGTCGCGCTCGAACAGACGTCCCCAGGGCGACTCGGCCAGCCAGCGATCCACGATCCGCTTCGACCCCAGCGGGTACTGCAGCCGATCGTGATAGACCGCGGAGGCGTTCTCGAACACGTGGACCAGCGGCGTGTGGAACAGGACGTGCTGCAACTTGTTGAACGGCCAGGTGTGCCACAGAAGCCGACCGACCCCCGTGGCGACGTTGGCCCCCACCGAGAAGTTCCAGCGCTCGTTCATCACGTCCAGGTCGCCGACAATCTGGATCCCGTCGGGGTCGCCCATGCCCAGGCCGTCCTCGTGGGCCAGCCGGATGCACGGCAGGGAAAGCGGATCGAACCCCATCAGCCGGGCCGCCACCGCGTCGATGGCCACCTGATCCGCGGACGCCAGGATGATGTTCTTGTCGTGGGGGCGGACGGTCCGAGGTCCGGGCCCCTCACCCGCGGTCGTTCCGTCCATCGTCGCGAACATGCCGGTGTGGATCTCCTGGCCGATCGCCAGCAGATCGACCAGCGTCTCGTGGATCCAGGTGTGGGTGTAGTGCCGCAGCCGGTCGAGCAGGCCGCCGAACGCGTTCTTCATCGCACCGGTGTAGGTCGTGTACGTGTGCGTCTTGACCGTCGGCAGATGGACGATGTTGCGATGCTCGAAGAAGTCCGGAACCTGGATGCCGTCGGGAAAGATCCGGTCCAGCACCCGCATCCGAGCCGTCGGGGTGTAGGTCCGCCACCGCATGTCGGATTCCCGGAAGTTGAACTTCACCGGGATCCCGTACTTGTCGTAGACCGGTCGAAACCGCAGGTTCTTTTCGCCCAGATGGGGATCCGTCACGACCGTGTGGTTGTGAACGTCCACCAGATCGGCCAACCCGTGATCGCGAAGGCCCAGAATCGTCCCCTCCAACTGCCACGGGGTCGTGTTCACCCCTGGATGAACCAGGTGCCACGTGATGTTGTCCTTCAGGATCGTCTGGGCAGCCGGGTCCAGTGCCTCGGCGACACCGGCCAGGTGAATCAGGCGCCGGTAGTCGTCCACCACCGTCTCGGGCCGAGTTCGCAGTACGGCGACGACGGGCTTCGGTGGGCGAATCCGCTTGTGCATTCCGGGAATGAAGGGCATCCGACTCCTCCTGTTGATCGACCTGGGGACCGGCGTCCGGTCCCGGGGAACCGCTCTCGTTATCGGGTTTCGCGGGACGTTCGTCAAGGCACCGCAGACCCCGGAGGCACGGCCACCACCACCGCCGCATTGGCGACCACCTCGTCCTGCGGCAGATCGTCGGGGCCCAGGAACACGCCGCGCACCCCGTGACATCCCGCCGCGCAGCCGTCCGGATGGTCGGTCCGCGCCGTGGTCCGCCGGATGGTATGGGGGGCGGCGCGACGCCAGGTCGGAGCGGCGTCGAACGCCGGCTGCAAGCCGTCGCCGTAGAACGAGAACGCCTCGGGAGTCGCCGGGATGTGCCGAACGGTGACCCAGGCCTCCGGATGCATCGCATCGACCTCGGCATTGCGGCCGATCCGGAAGGCCAGGGGCGACACGTAGTTCGTCGCGGCGTTCGAGACATGGGTCGGCGCCCCGTCGCCATCCAGCGACACGTGGCACGCGTAGCAGTGCTTGTACTCGGCCGCGTGGCAGGCCTGGCACGACAGCGTCAATCGATCCTCGGAATCGCGGTGTTCGCGGTGGGCCGGAACGGCTCGGAACGCCGCGTCATCCGTGTGGCAGGCGTCGCAGCGGGGCGCCAGGGCGGACCGGGCCGCCAGGTCCCCGGCATCCCCGGACGCCGGCCCATGCATCTGGTCCCCGGTGTGGCAGTCCGTGCATGTCATGCGCCCAGCCTCGAAGTGGATGTCCGCCGGAGGCCCGGCGTTGCGCCCCTGGTACTCGTCCCGCACCCGGGTGCCGTGGCAGCCGACGCAAGTCAGGTGGTCCGGCGGCGTCTTGACGAATGCGTGGCCCTTCAGCAAGCCGCCCCCCGCCTCGCTGGGCACGCTGACATGGCAGTCGCCGCACGTCGCGTGACAGCGGTTGCAGTGACGATCGAACCCCGTGGCCAGAGGCTCGGGCAGATCGCCGGTGACCCCGGCCCGAATCGCCACGGCCCGACGCTTTCCCGACAGCGTGAAATGGCCGCTGGCCTGGGCGCGGGCCACCACCTGGCCATGGCACGGACGACATGCGCCGCCGCCATCCGCGGTGGGGTCCGTCACCAGCCCGACGTGGGCCAGGGCGCGCGTGGTCGCCGACGGATCCCCGGCGTGGCAATCCTGGCAGGCGCGCAGCCCGAAGTGGGCATCCTGGGCGAAGTCCATCGTAATCAGCACCTTTTCGTGGATCGGGCGATCCGGGACCGAACCGCCGCAGCACTCTCCCAGCCCCTCGGGCAACTCGGTCGGCGGCGGCGGCGGATCCGCCGCCAGGCTCGCCAGCAACGCACTGGCGTCGGCGTGACAGTTCAGGCAGGCGTCGCCGCCCGGAACCCGGGGCTCCAGGGCCACCTCGACCCGCTCGTCCCGCCCGCCGACCACCGTCACCGGTTCTGATGCGTCCAGATGCCCGACCCGGGTGACGTCCAATCGGTACTCCCCTTCGGGCACATCGTCGAACACGAACCCGCCGTCGGGCCCTGTGACGCGTGGCCCCATCCCCGGGAATGACGAGGAATCGACCGACGCCAGGGTGACCTGCGCCTCGGGAAGGGGCGTCAACGACACGTGACGAACGACGCGCCCCAGCAGCCGCGCCGCAGGAATCGCCGTGTCGTGCGACGCATCCGAAGCCAATCCCGCGTCCGACCCGCCCGAACCGCCGGCACAGGCCGCCAGAACGGCCAACGCGCCCAAACCGACCCGCCCGAACCCCCGCATCGACGACCTCCCGCGCAGGAACGACTCGGCCGCGAGTGTACACCAGCCGCAGGGACGTCCCGGCGGAATTCCCGCTTGACCGAACCGCAGAAACCCCGGATATTCCTCTGCGGTCGGAATTCCGGCGGGAGGGCCCGATGGTCAGGACGATGGAACGAATGCTGCTGGCGTGGGCAGTCGTGGGCATTGTGGCGTGCGGAGGCAGCACGACCGACGAGCCGGATACCGGCACGACGCCCGACAACGGCATCCTGGATGCGAACCCAACGGACCCGGGGACCGACGTCGCCCCCCCGGACGACACGGGAGAGCGGGACACGGGCACCCAGGATGCCTGCCTCCCGGACTGCGACGGACGCGACTGCGGCGACGACGGTTGTGGCGGCACTTGCGGCGTCTGCGAGGGCGGCACCTGCCTGGAGAACGGCACCTGCTGCATCCCCGAATGCGGCGACCGGAAGTGCGGTGACGACGGCTGCGGCGGGACGTGTGGGAACTGCCTGTTCGGGGCCGAGTGCGTGGAGGGGGCCTGCGTGGTGCCCTGCCCGCAGTTGGAGTTCACGCCCGCCCGGACGGTCGCCTCCTGGAAGCCGATCCACGGCCTGGACGACCCCCGAGGCGAGTTCTTCTACCAGGACGCGACCTCCGAGGATTTCCCGCGCAGCGTCCTGCGGCTGGAGATCCGCCAGTACAAGGGATACGACGGCCCGAAGGAACCGGGGATCTACCCGTTCCAGACCGACAGTTACATGAACTGTTCGATCTGCGTGAACCTGTTCGACCAGTGTACGACCGAGAAGTGCGCCCGGCGGATGCTGGCGACCTCGGGCACGCTGGAAATCACCCGGATCAACGGCGCGAACGGGGCGTTCGAGGGGACGCTGCGGGATCTGCGCTTCCAGGAAGCCTTCATCGGGACGGACTGGAAGACGACGCTGGCCAGCGGGCGCCCCCTGGCGTGCCTGGACGAGCATCCCGTCGGCCTGGAATCGGTGCGGCTGGCCGTCCCCCAGCCCGAGTGCGTGCCCGAGGGCACCGGCGACCTGCTGGACGACAACATCGCCGACTTCGAACTGACGAACTGCCTGGGCGAAACGAAGCGCCTGCACGACCTGTGCGGCCAGACCAAGGCGATGTGGATCGTCCTGGTCACGGTGTGGTGCCCCGCATGCTCGGAATTCGTCCCCATCGCCGAAGACTTCCGCGCCGACAATCCGGACACGCTGGATCTGTGGGTCGTGATCGGCGAGGACAAGAGCGGCGGGGCCCCGGATCAGGCCGAGTGCCTGGACTACGCAACCAAGCGCGGACTGGATCCGGCGCGGGTCTTTTTCGACCCGAACTGGGACACCGTCATGGCGAACATCTATCCCTACGGCTTCCAGGGCATCCCCTACAGCATCGCCCTGGACGGCGACAACATGGCGTTCTACTGGTCCGACGGATCGTACGGATCGCTGGGCACCGCGCTGGGCTACCTGATGAAGTAGCCGATCCCGCCGCTCCCTTCCCCGGACGTCACGCCCCGAGTCCAGCGAGCGCATGTCCGGTCCGACTGCACCCGCCCGACCGTCGGTGTTATCCTTGGCCGGTTTCCGCCCGGAGGGTCCCATGCCCAGTCCCGTGCTTCGATGGATGTTCCTGGTTCTGGCGTCCACGACGCTGATCGCCACGGCCTGCGGGGACGACGGCCCGACCGACCTGCCCGACGCCACGACCACGGACCCGGGCTCGGGGACCGATCCGGGCCTGGACGCGGTGCCCGACACGACCACCCCGGACGTGACCCCCGACACGCCCCCGTCCGACGCCTTCGAGGATCTGGGCCTGGATGCGCCGGACGGCCCCGAAGACACGGGACTCGACGTCGATCCGGACCTGCCGCCACCGGACCTGGACCCGGTGCCCGTGGGCATCCCCGACTGGCAGCGCGCACGTCAAGCGGACTTCCTGACCCACTCCTGCGCGATCCCGCTCAACGGCCGAAATCCGATGCATCTGCTGGCGCATCTCGCCTGCGCCCGGCGACTGGGCTTCCCCGAGGTCCCCGCCGACGCGGTGCCCCTGGATGCCTTCGACGCGGTGTTCGAGAAGATGTACCGCCTGCGGGATACGTCGGACTTCGACGCGACACGACTGATCAACCTGTTGTACGCCGTCGATGACCATCCGGCGCTGCCCGTCGCCCTGCGGACCCGGATCGAGGACGCGCTGCTGTCGTTCAAGTACTGGTACTCGGACCCGACGCCCGAACGCGAACACAACGGCGCGCCGGTCATCGACAACATGTGGTACTGGTCCGAAAACCACATCCTGATCTTCCGGACGGTCGAGTTCCTGATGGGGCAGCGCTTCCCGGACCGGATCTTCACGGTCACCGGACAGACCGGCGCCTGGCACCGGGACCGCGCGCGGACCGAGATCTTGAAGTGGCTGGAGGAACGCGCCCGCTGGGGCTTCACCGAGTGGCACTCCGACGTCTACTACAACTGGGACATGAACCCCCTGATCTCGCTGATTGAATGGTGCGAAGACGCCGAGATCGCGCACCGGGCCGCGATGGTCCTGGACCTGTTCTGGCTGGACGTCGCGCTGCACGTTCATCGGGGCAACTTCGGCGCCACGCACGGACGGTCGTACATCAAGGACTAGCCGGCCGCGATCAAGCAGGACACCTTCTGGGCCACCAAACTGTTCTTCGACGACACGGAAATCGACTGGTCGGACAGCGCCCCCGGGGCGACCGTACTGTTCGCACGCTCCGAGAAATACGCGATGCCGTACGCGATCCGGGCCGTCGCCCTGCACGACGAGCCTTTCGAGGACCGCGAGCGAATGAACCTGCCCTTGCCCGAAGCGCCCCCGGCGGCCTTCGACGACCCGGTGCCGGCGCCGCCCTACGGACTGACGTACGACGAGGAACACCTGCCGCTGTGGTGGTCCATGGGGGCGATGACGTCCTGGCCGATCCTGCCGGTGACGCTGGAGGTCGCGAACCGGTACAACTTGTGGGAAGGTCAGCTGGATTCGGTTTCGCTGATCGCGGATCTGCTGGATCTGACACAGCCGATCGACGTCCTGATGTCCGACATCTTCCCGCTGTACCAGGCGTTCTGGCGGGTCATCAATTCGGGTCTGATCGCCGAGGTCCACACGAAGACCTTCCGGACCGCCCACGGCATGCTGTCCAGCGTCCAGGACTACCGGAAGGGCAGCATGGCGATGCAGATCCACGCCTGGCAGGCCACGCTGTCCGAGTCGGCGGTCGTGTTCACGAACCTGCCCGGTGCGCTGCCGATTCCCGAGGGCAGCCCGGTGCCCGACACCTGGGACTGGCAGAAGTCCGACGAACACGGCGGCGCCTACTGGACCGGGGACGGCGCCCTGCCGCGCATCGGGCAGCACCGGGACGTCGCCGTGATCCTGTACGCGCCGCAGTTCCAGTCGAAGCCGCTGGGCCTGAGCCAGTTCGCGTACCGGGACGAGACGCACGCGTACTTCCCCCACGCGCACTTCGACGAGGTCGTCCAGGACGGAGGGTGGACGTTCGGCCGCAAGGATGACGGCTACGTCGGGCTGTGGTCCCACCAGCCGACGCACTGGCGCGAGGGGCAGCCCGAGGTGTTCGAGAACGCCGGACTGCCGTTCGATCTGGTGGCCTCCGGTGCCCAGAACGCCTGGATCGTCCAGATCGGTGACGCCGGGGAATGGGGGTCGTTCGCGGCGTTCCGGGCGGCGCTGGCCGCGGCCGACATCCAGGCGGTGCCCGTGGCCGACGCGGAGGGCGACGGGTTCGACGACGGGTTCGCGATCACCTACGACGCGCCCGGTCGCGGCACCGTGACCTTCTCGTGGCACGACCCACTGCGCGTGGACGGGGCCGACATCCCCCTGCGCTGGCCCTGGCGCTTCGACAACCCCTTCGTCCGCACGCGCTTCGACGCCACCCGCTACGACATCGCGGCGGACGGGCACCGGCTGTTCCTGGACTTCGCGACGAACGCGCGGCTGGCGACACCGGCGCCGGGCCGGACCCTGAGGGCGGTCACCTTCAACACCGGCACCTCGGGCATGTACGACCCCGATGCGGGGCCGGACGGATTCGGCAAGGAGCAGGGCAAGCTGGTCGAGGAGTGGTACGGCAGCGGACTGACCTGGGTGCCGGCCATCAATGCCGCGCGGGCGTGGCTGGCGGCGACCCGACCGGACGTCGTCGGATTCCAGGAGATCTTCCACCCAGGCGAGTGCGTGGACATCCCCGAGTCGGCGTGGACCGGGTTCGTGTGCGACGGCTGGACCGAGGGCATGCCGACGGTCGCCCAGGACGTCCTGGGCCCCGGATGGCAGGTCATGTGCCACCCGGGCCAGTCCGACAAATGCGCGGCCGTCCATCGGCGAGTCGGACGTTTTCGCGGCTGTGACGCCGATCTGTGCCAGGAGGGCATGGCCGGCGCGACGATCGACGGATGCAGCCGGGGCTGCCGGGTGGGACGCGGCGTGATCGACCTGTGGGACGAAGGGGGTTCCCTGACGCTGGTCAACCTGCACGGATCCGCGGGCATCGAAACGGGCGATCGAGACTGCCGAGTCCTGCAGTTCGAGCAGGTCTTCGTCGATCTGGGCCGGGGTGACGGCGAACCCGCCGCGAACGGCGAGCGCAATCTGGTGATGGGCGACTTCAACACCGACCCGGGGCGCATGGCCGAGGCCGATCCCAGCGCCGCGCGCCTGCTGGACTTCGCGGGGGAGGACCGGCCGTTCCGGTTCCTCAGCGAGATGGGACCCGACGTCACCCCCACGTACGCCGGCTTCTTCAACATCGATCACGTCCTGACGGACGCGGGGCACGGCGCGTGCTGGGCGGCCGGTGTCACGCCGGGACGCCCGCAGGTCGCCGACTTCCCCCACTTCGACCACGTGCCGATCGTCTGTGACGTGGTCCTCGATGCGCCGATCCCGACCCGGAGGCTTCCATGACCCACAGGCTCCCCTTCGTCAGGCTCTTTTGGGGCGCCTTCGTGCTGCTGCTGGCGCTGCCCGCGAGCGCCCACCAGGGGGTGATCGCGGGAATGAACCGCGAGAAGACCACGCTGTCCCGCAGCACCTGGCGCGCCGAGGGACGCCTTCTGACCGGGGACCTGCTGTTCCTGCGGCACCACCTGGAACACGTGGCCGCCGGCCTGCCCGAGTCCGCGGATGTCCCCGACCAGGCCGATGACGACGCGCTTCGCGATGTTCTGGTGTCCCGGGTCGAGGTGACCCGGGGCGGCACGGCGTGTTCCGGTCGGGCCGAGGAACCGCTGCAGGCGGCCCAGCCGGGCCAGGTCGTCGCGCGCCTCCAGTGGCGATGCCCGGGTGGCGACGCCCCGATCCAGGTGCGCCTGGGCTTTCTGGGCCTGTTCGACCCGGATCACCGGCACCTGGCGGCGGTCAGCGACGAGGCCGGTTCGCGCACCGAGGTGCTGGCCCTGGCCAATCCGGTCATCGAGATCGCCCCCGGGGCCACCAGTTGGGTGTCCTGGTCGTTCCTGTCCCTGGGGGTCGAGCACATCCTTCTGGGCTGGGACCACCTGATCTTCCTGTTCGGCCTGCTGCTGCTGGGCGGCACCTTCCGGTCGCTGCTGGGCACGATCACCGCGTTCACGCTGGCCCACTCGATCACCCTGGCGCTGGCGGCGCTGGAGATCTGGAACCCCGGCGGCGCCATCGTCGAGCCGTTGATCGGGGCCACGATCGCCTACGTCGGCATCGAGAACCTGTTCCTGAAGGTGCCGAAAGGACGGTGGCGCATCGCATTCGTGCTGGGACTGGTCCACGGATTCGGGTTCGCCGGCGCGCTGGCCGACGCCGGGCTGGCCCAGGCGCACCTGGCCTCCGCGCTGCTGCTGTTCAACGTCGGCGTCGAACTCGGCCAGGTGATGGTGCTGGCCATCCTGCTGCCGCTGGTGCTCCTGGCGCGTCGCCGGGAATGGGTGGTGTCCCGGGCCGTGCCGGCGACCAGCATCGCGATTGCCCTGGTGGGAGCGGTGCTGGTGGTCACCCGGCTCTTCTGACGCGCGGACACGCGCCGCGGCCACGGACCTTCTAGAACTCGACCTTCGGGGCCTGCTTCGCGGCCTCATCGGCGACCTGGAAGAACACCTTCTCGGCGTCGAATCCCATCATCCGGACCAGGAAGACCGTGGGGAACGAGCGCGCACGGACGTTGTAGTCCTTGACCGCCTCGTTGTAGCGCATGCGCTCGACGGCCAGGCGGTTTTCCGTGCCGGCCAGCTCGTCCTGCAGGGCCCGGAAGTTCTCGGACGCCTTCAGTTGAGGATAGTTCTCGGCGATGGCCAGCAGGCGTCCCAGGACCCCCTCCATCCGCGAGGCGGCAGCCGCCTTCTCGTTGACGGTGCCCGCGCCGGCCAGCTTCGCCCGGGCCTCGGCGACCTGCGTGAAGATCTCCTTCTCGTGCTCGGCGTACCCCTTGACCGTGCTCACCAGGTTCGGCACCAGGTCATAGCGCCGCTGCATCTGGTTCTCGACCTGCGCCCAGGCCGACTTGACGCCCTCGTCCCGCGCCACCAGCCCGTTGTAGGCACCAATGACCATCAGAATCGGGATTCCGATGAGCGCGACCAGCACGCCCAGACCGATCAGCCACTTCTTCATGGTCCGCCTCCCGGCGCCCGACGGGCGCCTCGACTCACCAGCCGCGTCCGGCCCCGCCGCCACCGCTGCGGCCGCCGCCAAATCCCCCGAACCCTCCGGAACCGCCCCGTCCCCCGCCGAAACCGCCGCGCCCCAGCCCGCCGCCCCCGGCGCCGCCGCCGGGCCCCCACCCGGAACCGCCCGGGAAGGTCTTGGGAAGCAGGAACCCGACCGCAAGTCCCAGGCCCAGCCCGATCAGCCCCCCGAGCAGCCCGAACAGGGACATCCCGCCCGCGACGCCTGCCATCCCGGACAGCAGCAGCATCGGGCGCTTCGCCACCGTCGCCAGCAACAGCAGCAGGGGCATCGCCCCCAGGATCAGGAGCATCTGAAGCAGCGTGTTGCCGCCCTCCTCGGGGACGGCCCCGATGGCGTCGGCCCCCTCGGCGCCGCCCACCACCTGCGCCAACGCCTCGGCCGTCGCGACCAGGCCCTCGCCCATCCGCCCTTCCCGGAAGTGCGGCACCGCAACCGTGTCCAGGATCCGACCGACCCGTCCGTCGGGCAGCACGCCCTCGAGGCCGTATCCCACCTCGACCTCGATGCGCCGCTCGGCCATCGCCAGCAGGATCAGCACCCCGTCGTCCCGCCCCTTGCGCCCCGGCCCCCAGCGCTCGAACAGCCCGACCGCATAGGACTTGGGGTCGAGGGGAGCCACGGACGGCACGATCGCGATCACCAGCTCGGCACCCGAGCCTTCCTTCAGGCGCCTCGCGATCCCTTCCAGCGCCGAGGCCTGCTCGCCCGAAAGCACGCCGGCGAGGTCGTTGACGAAACCCCGAGCGCTGGGCCAGGAGACGTCGCCGACGGCCACCCGCGCGACCCCGAGCATCATCGCCAGGAAGATCGCGCCTCGCACCGCATGTCGCCGCCGCCGCATCAGCAAGCCCCGATGACGTGCGTGCCGCCCCGGCCCCGCAGCGCATCTTCCAGCGTTTCCGGATTCGTGATGATCGCCCGCTTGCCGCCCCGTTCCAGGAACTGACACACCGCCAGCACCTTCGGCCCCATGCTGCCCGCGGGGAACTCGCCCGCCCGGTACAGTTCCATCAGGCCCTCGCTGGTGATCGCCGACAGCGCCTCCTGATCCGGCTGCCGGAAGCGCGTGAAGACCTGGGGAACCTCGGTCAGAATGACGAACAGGTCCGCCCCGATCTGGTTCGCCAGGATCGACGACGACAGATCCTTGTCGATCACCGCCTCGACCCCCTCGTACGAATCGTCCGGCTTCTTGATGATCGGGATCCCGCCGCCGCCGCAGGCAATCACGATGTTCCCGGCCTGGGCCGACTCGCGGATCATGTGGCGCTGGACGATCTTCAGGGGCTTCGGAGACGGCACGACGCGCCGCCAGCCCCGTCCCGCGTCATCGACGATGGTCCACTTCAGTTCGTCGCGGCGCCGCTCGGCCTCCTCGCGGGCCAGGAACGGGCCGACCGGCTTGGTCGGGTGCTTGAACGCCTCGTCCTCGGGATCGACCAGCACCTGCGTGATCACGGTCACGACATAGCGCCGAAGCTGGCGACGGCGCAGCTCGTTCAGCATCGCCTGCTGCAGGAAGTAGCCCAGGCTTCCCTCGGTCTCGGCGACCAGGACGTCCAGCGGCATTGCCGGGACCGACCCGTCCGACATCTCGTTCAGCAGCAACAGGTTGCCGACCTGGGGCCCGTTGCCGTGCGTGATGACCAACTGGTAGTCCCGGTCGATCAACGTCTGCAACTGGCGGCAGATCCGTGCCGCGTTGGCCTCCTGTTCGCTGATCGTGCCCTTTTCGCCGCGCTGCATGAATGCATGTCCACCCAGCGCCACCAATACGATCGGCTTGTCCTTGCTTCGTGCGCTCTCCAAGGCGACCCTCCCGTTGCTGACCAGGATACCCGGGACGACCGCGTCAACCGGGGAAAGCCGGATGATGCCACGACCGCGGCCCGGGTCAAGGATTCGCAGCCGCTTGACACCGGGCGAACACCGCGCAATCCTGCCGCCATGAAATTGAATCTAGGCTGCGGCCGGTTCCCCAAGGCAGGGTTCGTGAACGTGGATCGCGAGGCGATGCCGGGCGTCGATCTGGTGCATGACCTGGACCGGATGCCGTACCCGTTCGCGGACGCGTCGTGCGACGTGATCGAGGCGGACCACGTCCTGGAGCACCTGGGACAGGTGTTCGCGGTGATGGCCGAGCTGCACCGCATGCTGAAGCCGGGGGGGACCCTGCGACTGCGAGTGCCCCACTTCTCCCGGGGGTTCTCCCATCCCGAGCATCGCCGCGGATTCGATGCGACCTTCCCTTACTACTTCGACCCGTCGTTTCCCGGCGGCTACTGTGGCACCGAGTTCCATCGCGTCTCGGTCCGGATGCACTGGTTCGCCCAGCCCTACCTGAAGCAGTCGGTGCTGCCGGCGCCGCTGGTCGGGGTCGGCAAGGCGGTCGGCATGGTCCTGGACGCCCTGGCGAACCTGTCCCCGCTGGTGTGCTCGCGAATCTGGTGCTACTGGGTGGGCGGATTCGAGGAGGTCGAGTTCACGTTCAAGAAGCCGGAAGCCGCCGGTTCCGACCTGTAACCCTTTGATTTTCCTTCAGAGGCGCCACCCGGATTTGAACCGGGGATGGAGGTTTTGCAGACCTTTTCCCGTGCGGCGTTTCGTCCATTATGTCGAATGGTTCCATCATTGCCGCTTCGGTCATTGCCGTTCTATTGCCGAAACACCTGCGAACATGGTACAACGCATGACAGGTCTTGCGGGGAAATCCGATGGGAATCACTACCAGGAAAGCGACGGACGGAACGCCCCGGTACGATGTCCGGGTGCGACACGCCGGCAAGGTCTTCTTTGAAGGTGGATTCCGAACGAAGGATGCCGCCAAGGAAGCCCTGGCCCGCCTGTCTCGCGAGGCAATGGCGGCGAAGTACCTGCCGGCCGTCGAAGTCCGGGCACCCTATGATCCGACGATCGCGGACCTGTTGGGCGACCCGGACAACCCCGACAAGCCCGGAGCCGGTACTTACCTTGAATGGATGGGCCGCACGGGCGCCAAGGTCGCGCCGTCCTACCTGCGACGACTGCGAACCGCGATCCGCGCCCTGTTGCCGTTCTGGGGAACGCGCCGCGCATCCGAGGTCAACGGGGACACCCTGGTTGCCTACCAGCGGCACCGCCAGTCCGCGGCCGTGCAGACCGGCGCGAAGATCCATGCGGCGGCCGTGGCACGGCGCCAGGTCCCGGCCGCGCCCGCGACCCGTCGCCGCCGCATCGTCGCCGCGGTCAAGCAAGGCCCGACGATCGGCCCCGCCTGTATCAACCGCGAGGTCATGGCGCTGCGAGGCGCCCTGACTTGGGCCGCGGATGCAACGCGGGATTCGTCGCGCCGGATCGTGCCCGTTGCATGGCCGAAGGGGATCATGCTGGAGGAACCGCCCCCGGCAAACAAGGTGCTACTTCCCGAAGCCGACGACCGATTGCGGGAGGTCCGGCCCGAATGGCTGCGCGATCTGGCGATCCTGTTGCGTGCCACCGGGATGCGGCCCGGGGAAGGGCTAGCCCTGACGTGGCAAGCGGTCGACCTGGACGCGGGCGCCCTGGTGGTCTTGAAGAGCAAGACCCGCCTGCAACGGCCCGTCGCGATTCCCGCCGACGCCCTGGCGATGCTTCAAGCACGGCGAACCGCGCGGGATGCCGACGTTGCGGCCCGGCTGGAACGCGGGGAACCCGCCGGCCCCGGCGCCGATCTGGTGTTCTGCACGTCGACGGGCGGGGCGCTAACCTCTTCGAAGGCGGCTTCGATCTGGCACCGCGAGGCTGAACGCCTGGACCTGCGATCCGAAGAGGGCTTGCGCCCGACCCTGCATTCCTTGCGGCACACGCTGGCAACGCGGGTGCAGGAACGCGGCTACACCGATTCGGAAATCGCCGCCCTGTTGGGGCACTCGCGAACCGCGGCCGTCACGCGCCGCTACCTGCATTCGGGCATGGCGCGGTTGCGTGAAATGGTCGAATCCGCGGCACCGAATGGCCGCCCGACGCTTCGCAAGGTCCAGGGCGGGGAAGGCGACGCTGGATAGCCCGCTGATTCTGCCGCATGTTGTCACGTCGAATCGCGCTTGTTGACAGATTGCCGTCCTTTGTCTATCTTGGGGAAGTCCTGTCGCAAGCTCCGGGACCCATGGGGTATCCATGTGTGCTTGGCGCGGGCGCGGATTCGTAAATAATCCCCGACAGAATCGCGAGCCCCCCGAACACCACCGGTCAGACTGTCCCCATGGCGAAATCAGTCGCGCTGGCTTCCGTCCAGCGCAATGCCCCAGGAGGTTCGCGATGGAACGTCTGTTCAAGGTCCCGGAGTTTGCCCAATTCATCGGTGTTTCGGAGTCGACGGCTTGGCGGCTGGTTCTGGACGGAACGGTCCCGAGTCACAAGATCGGCAAGTCCCGCCGCGTCGCAGAGTCGGACGTGCATGCGATGCTGGCCGCCTCCCGCCAGGTTGCCGGACGCGCGGTCGGTGCCGGCGTCCAGGTCGGCAAGCCCGGGAAGACGGGCACCCGTGGGGCCGGCAGGATGACCGCGGCGTGATGCACTCCGGCGCCGGTTGCGGCGCGCGGGGTGGACTGCGATCGGTGCTGACACTCCGATTGTAAGGCACGCCCGTGACAGTCGCAACCACCGGAAACCGAACGGAGGTTGCATCATGTCTGCTACCTGGACCGAAGCGAATCGGCGCCAGCCCTGCCCGATCTGCGGGCACGGTTCCTGGTGTCGGTTCCCTGCCGATCGATCCGTGGTCTGGTGTCGCCGCGTGCCTGACGGCGGCGAAGCCCGCACCGATGGCGCCGGGGTTCCCTACTTCCTGCACCGCCTGGAAACCGGGAACCTGCGGCGCGTGTTTGACCCGCCCATGCCGCCCCGGATGGAAGCCGCACCCGTCGAAGCCCGCGACCGCATCTATCGGTCCTTCCTGTCGCGGTTGCGGCTGTCCAGCGAACATCGCACAGCACTCCGGGCGCGGGGACTGCCCGATGCCGAGATCAACCGGCGCGGCTATCGCACCCTTGAACTTGCCGGCCGCTCGCGAATCGTCTGCGAGCTGGTGGAGGTCTTCGGCGCCGATGACGTGGCGGGAACCCCCGGCATGTTCCGCAAGGGGGAGGCGGGGCGTTCCTGGTGGACGTGCGCCGGATCGCCCGGACTGTTGATCCCCGTGCGCGACCTGGACGGGCGGATCGCGGCGATGCAGATCCGGCGCGACGACCCCGGGGACGGGCCGCGCTACACCTGGCTTTCGTCGCCGCGACACCTTGGCCCCGGCCCCGGCGCCCCGTGTCATGTCCCGCTGGCGCCCGCCGGGGACCGGCACCCGGCGATCGTGCGGATGACCGAAGGCCCGCTGAAGGGCGACATTGCGACGGCCTTGGACCCGGATCGCATCCTGACGATCGCGGTGCCCGGGGTCGCGACCTGGCGCGCGGCCCTGCCGGTGCTGTCGGCACTCGCGCCGGCCCGTGTCCGCCTTGCGTTCGATGCCGACGC
>JARKOL010000371.1 GCA_029975745.1 Myxococcota bacterium
GAACGGCGTGCTCGACCTTGCGTCGGACGATGTCGCCCCAGTCGTGCCGAGCCTGCGGCTCGCCCTGCTGATCCCACCACCAGGCCAGTGCCGGATGCCAGGCAGTGGCGCCGCCGGGACCGGCATAGGTGAAGAAGCGCCGCGACGATCGAATGCCCTGGCCCAGATCCGCCCAGCAACGCACCGGGCCCGTCATGCCGGGCCCGACAAGCCCCTTGCCACGGTAGGCCCCCGGTTCCTCGGCCAGCGGCCACTCGACGGCCAGGCGAACCCGTCCCTCGACCACCAGGGCACGCGTACACGACAGCGCCCCCTCGTCCGCCGCAGGCGAGGCCCACAGGCCGACGCATCGCGTGTCGTCGAACGCGAACTGGCCCGAAGGCAGGCAGACCCGGTCCTCGCGAAATGCCCACCCCACCTCGGGACCGCCCTGGGGAAACGCCCCCTGGCCCACCCGGTTGCCGTCGAACATCACCCCGGGAACCACCCACCGGCAGGTCCCGGGCAAGCCGGTGTCCACCGCAAGGTCCAGGCGCACCCGCCCCCGGCCCGCCAGCGTCCAGGAACGCTCGTGAACGACCAGCGCCCCGTCCAGAAACCGCGTCAGCACGCGATCGACCACCTCGCCCAGGTCGGCGAACCGGTAGCGCACGACGTCCGCGTCGCGATCGACGTCCGACGGATGCAGCACGGCATCGGGGGTGACGAGAGTCGGCGGCAGCACGTCCATGGCGGCCTCGCCGAGCAAGGGCTCCGGGCTACAGCCGGAACGAGAAGTCCATGGCGATGTGGGTCATCGACCCGTGTCCCTTGCCGTTGACCGGCGGGTTCAGGATCGACGTCTGGATGTTCAGCAGGTCGTACCAAGTCCGCTGGAATGTCAGGCCGACCGCCAGCCAGTTCAGCGCGCGCCACCGCACGCCGCAGGACACGCCGTGGTGGCTGCGGGTGATGTTGTCCAGAGACAGCGTCCGGTCCGGAATCGGGGTGGTGTCCCGCTGGTAGCCGACCATCACGTCCACGGCGTCAATCGGTCGGTAAAGGAGGCCGGCGCTGATGTTCCAGGCGTTCTTGTAGGCCTTCGGCGTCCGCTGCTCCTTGATGCCGTACAGCGGCGTGTCCAGCTTCATCACCTGTTCCTGCAACACCTGGTAATGCCAGTAGAAGAAGTCCAGCCCCAGTTCGAACCCGGGAGCAACCTCCCAGTTGATGCCGCCCCGCAGCGTGAACGGGATCGCCATGGTCGTGGTCTGCCGGGACTTGCCGCCGCCACCGGCCGTCGGTGTCGCCTTGATGTCGCCCTTCATCTTGACGTCGGCGCCGCTGATGAAACTGAAGCCCAGGCCCAGCGTCTCGATCGGCTTGATCAGGATTCCCACGTTCCAGTCCCAGGTCCACCCCTGGCTGACCAGGTCCATCTTGATGTCCTGGGAACGGACCGCGTCGGACGCATCGAACCGCATGTCCGGATCGGCCGAAACCAGCGGATTGAAGTACTGCTGGCCTTGCATCCGCATGTACACCGCGCTGATGCCCGCCCCGACGGACAGGTGCTTGGTGAACTGGTACGCCAGGGTTCCGGTCATGTGCAGCGCCGCGAAGAAGCCCTGGGTCAGGTGGTACCGGGTCGGCCCGTTCTCGGGCAGCGACGCCCCGTACAGATTGGGCGCGTAGACCGCCAGGCCGCCGCGCAACTTCTTCGTTCCGAAGTCCGTGCCCACGCCCAGGAACGGCAGGATGCCCCAGGACTGCTTGGGGGTGATCTCCTTGTCCGGCTTCAGTTTGCCCATCGAATCGTAGAAGCGGAACCCCAGTTCCACCTGGGTGTACTGCCCGGCCAGATACAGGTTCGTTCCCTCTTGCAGCGTCAGGCCCGCGGGGTTGTGGAAGATCGCCGTCACGTCGTCGGGCTTGCCCATCACGGCCATCATGCCGCAGCGGCGCGTTCCGAAGTCGGGGGTGTGGAAGCCGCCCGCCAGAACATCCCGAGAGGGCGATACCAAACTCGCCGCGCAGACGACCGCCGCGACAAGCCACCTGCCGAAGCGCGGCGCGAACAATCCAGTCATCCTCGTGCTCCCGTATTTCAAGGGCTCCGGGCGTCGGGATGCTAGTACGCGGGCCGTTCCAGGTCAACGCGCCAACCGCCCACTCGCCGCTCCAATCCGCAGCGCCGACACGGATCCGACAACTTCCGCGCGAAAACACCCCCTCCCCCCATGGTCCCACGACGACGTGTTGGTATAATCCGCCGCGGCGTTCTCTGCCGATTCTTGGGAGGCGGACGATGAGGATTCGGTTCCTTGCTGCCCTGGTGGCGCTGACTTCCTTGGCATGGTCCGGGTGCGGCATCGACGAGTACTACACCGGCATGGGCCAGGGCGCCCTGCCCGGCGACCCACTCTACCGGGTGCCCGACGTCTTCGTGGCGGGAGGCTGCGGCCTCGCCGAGGCCAACACGGCACCGGTGACCGTCCCCAGTCTGGTGGGCCAAGCCTTCCGCTTCGACAGCCTGGCTCTGACGAAGCCGCTGCCGGACTCGCTGTCGGCCATGGTCAACCCGGTCATCCAGGACCAGATGGACACGGCCATCATCAACGTGCTCCTGGTCGTCGATCGTGACGACCGCAACTCCCAGGAGATGACGTTCCGCCTGGGCGCCGCCGACCCCGCGGGCGAGGCGTTCCGTCTGACCGGAACTCCCGCGTCCACCGACGCGACGATGGTCGATGGCCGCTTCGACTTCACGGGCCGGGGCGAGGTCGTCATCAGCGTCGATCTGGGCACCGAGAAGCTGCTGCTGCCCGTCAAGGCCGTCGAGTTGTCCGGGCTGATCGCCCCCGACGGTTCCCAGATCGGACCCGGCATCCTGAAGGGTGCATTGACGGAAGCCGACGCCGAGACGGTCGAAATCCTGGGCTCCAGCCTGAAGGACTTCCTGACCGGAACGAACCCGCCGATCCTGCCCGACCTGGACCTGGACGAGGACGGCACCAACGACGCCTGGCTGTTCGAGGGGTGCTTCACCGCGACCCCGGTCACCCTGGCCCCCTGATTCCCCCACGAACCGGAGAAGCCCATGCGAACCAGTCGAGTGTGCGTGTTCCTGAGTGCCGCCCTGTCGCTGGTCTTCCTCGCCCCGGCCCAGGCGAAGGTGACGACGGACAAGAAGGGCGCCGCGATGCAGCGGACCACGATGGAAGACTTCATGCGGCATCCGGCCGACGGGCGCTACTACACCGAGTCCTGGACGACGATCCTCCAGTCGGACGCGGGCCACGTCCTGTACATCAACTTCATGTACAGCAACATCGGCGTCGTGTCCGGACGCGCCGCGGTCGATGTCAGTCTGACCGAACCCGGCGCCGAGGGCCGGCACTTCGGCTGGGAGTCCGACCAGGCCGACTTCAAACAGGACCCGGAGGCCGGGCGCATCACGATTGGCAAGGACTCGATCACACTGAAGAACGGCAACCTGCACATCGTCGTGGATCACGCCGACCTGCGCCTGGACGTCCGGATGAAGGCGTGGACACACGGGGTCAAGTACTACGACGGCATCATCTGGCTGACCGACGACCGATCCGAATTCGTGCAGGCGTTCTTCCATGTGCCGCGCGGGGACTTCACCGCCGAGGCGGCCATGGGAGGCAAGCGGTTCACGATGAAGGGCGCCGGCTACATGGATCACATGGTCAACAACCGCCTCAGCAGCGAGTGGTCGGACCGCTGGTGGACCACGCGGTTCTTCGCGCCGGACCACACCGTCGCCTTCTGGGCGTTCCGGATGCGCGGCAAGCATGGCGGCCAGACGATCGTCCGCAGCCTGGTGACCGATCGGACCAAGGTGCTGACCCTGACCGACCGGTTGAAGGTGAAGGGCGAGGCCCCGGCGCAGGACCCCAAGCCGAAGGGCCACAAGTACGACACCCGCTACCGTCTGTCGCTGGATCGGAAGGGCCTGAAGCTGGAGGGGGACCTGACGTCGCGCCGCGTGCATGACCGCAACGCCGTGGTCGAGCGCCTGCCCTGGGCCCAGCGAAACATCGCCCAGATGGTGGCGGGCAATCCGGTCATCTATCGGATGGAAGGCGACGCGAATCTGGTGCTGACCGTGGAAGGCCAGGACCCGATCCCCCTGACGGGCACGGCGCTGATGGAATCCATCGTCAACTGAGTGCGGTGGTGCGGGCGAAGGCCGCCGAGGTCACGGAAGGGCCAGGAAGCCCAGGTCGATCGAGCCGTCCACGAAGTTTTCGTTGATCCGCGACACGCACTCGTTGATCGCCGACACGGACAGCGAACCGCCGCATCCACCCAGGATCACGTGCCCCAGATCCAGCACCTGCGCCACGGTCAGCCCCAGGCACGCGCTGGTGGGATCCTGGACGACCAGGCTCGCCAGCGGCACATCCGACGCCCCGAAGTCAGGCAAGCACTCGTCGAAACCAACGTTCAGCGCCAGGGCAAGAACCTGTCCGGCCAGCACTCCACCGCTGGAGGACAACGGATCCACCGCCGACTCCACCAGGACCCCCGGCGTCCCACCCTGGGGCAGGAAGGCCTGGATCGCCGACGAGGACAGGAACTCCAGCGACGGCCCCTCGGCGCAGCCGATCTCGATGCCGCTCGGGAAGCAGCCGGCGAAGTTGGCATCACGGAACGCGCCGGGATTGTTCCCCTGGGCCCCGCTTCCCCAGCCTCCCTGGGTCTGCGTACGATGAGCCAGTTCCCCGTCCGGCGGAGGCGGCGGGTCGCACGGCTGGACCTGGTACCGGATGTACGTCGCCCAGTTCTTCCCGGGGAACCCCGGTCCGTGGCCCCATCCCGTCTCGCGGGCCAACACCTGGCCCTGATCGCCCGAAAGCACGACGACGGCGTGCGCCGCGATGAACAGCGAATCGCCCAGGAAGTCGTCCAGCGGGATCTCGAAGAGCGCGGAGTCGGTCAGCGGATTGAAGACCGACTTGTACTGGAACTGCCCGGGAATCGGGTTCCCATTCTTCTGGGGAATGCCAGAGAGCGATTCCGCGACGTGCAGATGCACCTCGGACAGCAACCAGCCACCCGAGGTCCCGTACTCCACGAACAGGGTCGTCTCGTCGTTCCAGATCCTGACCTCCCCCGCATCGATGTGACGGCCGGCGTACAGCGTCTGGCTCTGGACCTGGCCGCACCCGTGCTGAATCGCCAGCCCCTGGGCGACGCGACCCGGCGCCTCCTCCGCGCCGCACCCGATGACCAGAACAAGTCCAAGAACCGAAACCGCACCTGCAATCAAGTTCTTCATGGCGAATCTCCCCGGGCCCAGCCATGGCCCCGTTGATGGCTTCAACAAGTCACCAAGACCGTCGGACGACTGTCTGTTGCGTGACATTGACAATGATTATCACTCCCGACTCGTCGCGCAAGTCCAATCGACAAATGCTTCTGGTTTCGAATAGTTCGATCCGAATGGACCGATTGGAATCGCCCCCGAAGGACGGCCCAGAAGGGCCATTGGAACCGGCCCCGCCCCGGGGGACAGGCGTCAGACGCTTGCCGCCACCACCAGGCGCTCGGCCAGGGTGAGCAGGTCGATCGGCCAGTAGACTCGGGAGCGTGGGTACCGAGTGGCTGTTCCTGGGAGGGCCCGGGAAGACAGGACCAGATTCCGCCATCGGGCGGGGATGGCGGCGCGTCCGGCGACGGCGCCCAGCAAGGCACCCGCGATGGCACCGTTCGTGTCGGCATCCCCACCCGCGGCGACCGTGGCCATGAGTCCCCGCTCGAAATCGGGCGCGTGAAGCAGGCGGAAGAACGCGTTGCGAAGCGCCACGCGCACCCAGCCCATGTGCGTCATGAAGTCGTCCGGGGGGCCCTGGACCGCGGCCTCGAGGTCCGCGCGGATCAGGGACCCGGAACGCGTCCGGGAAACAGCCCGCTCCCAGGTGCCGACGGCGGACAAGCCTTCGCGCACCGCTGCGGCGATGGCCACGGCGAAGACCTCGGCGGCCTCCTGACAGACCGGATGGGGATGCGTCAACAGGGCGTCGGCGCGCGCCGCCGCGGCGGTCTGGTCGTCGGTCCTGCCGGCGCCCCAGACCCCCAGGGGGGCGATGCGCATCAACGACCCATTGGCCTGGCTGTCGGGATCGGCGGCCGTCATCGCCGCGAACGCCGCCCTGCCCCGGGCCAGGTCCGAGTCCGTCACGGCCCCCAGGGCCCTCCGCGTCGTGCTGCCGACATCGAACGCGGGAGACCGAAGCCACGCCACGTAGGCCGCAACGGACCGCTCGGGCGACGGACCGCCGTCGGCCACGATCGACCGGGCCAGCATCAGGGCCATCTCGGAGTCATCCGTGGGTTGGCCGGCCAGCAGACGCCAGGTGCCGCCATCCGAGAGATCCACGACCCCCTCGGGGTGGGCCGCCGCGATCTGGCTGGCGGACAGGAACTCGACCTGCCCGCCCAGGCTGTCCCCCGAGACCAGGCCCAGCAGGCATCCCTGAGCCCGGGACAAGACCCCCGCATCGTGAACCACGCTCCCGGGCCGCAGCCGCGTCGGAACCCCGTCGTCGTCGCGGGAGTCCCCGCGTTCGACAGCGCGCGTCCACTCCCTGCGGGCCAGTTCCCGACACACGTCCAGTCCCCCACCGAAACACCAGCGCACCCGGCTGGAGGCGTCCGGCGCGTACCGAACGGGTTCGCCCTTCTCGTCGATCAGGTCGCCCCCGCCCCCAAGCAGCAGCGCATGGCCGGCCGCGTAGTCCCAGTCCCCCGGTCCGCTCAGCGAAACGGCCGCCACGGCCTCTCCGGCAGCGACGAGCGCCAGACGAAGCGCGATGCTGGGCATCGACAGGAAGCGTCCCGGAGCCACGGCCGCCGCGTTTTCGGCCGAGGCCCGGTCCGCGTCCTGAGACACGATGACGACATCGGAGGGGCGAAGCACGGGCCCGAAGGACGGCGGCTCGCAGGCGACCCCGTTCCGACGCACCGGACCACACCCCTGGGCCCACGCGAACAGTTCCCCGTTTCCGTCGGGCCACGTGGGGGCGTACACGACGCCCAGCACCGGGCGCCCCTGCCGTACCAGCGCGATGGATACCGCGGATCCGCGCATCCCCCGAAGAAAGGACGCGGTGCCGTCGTTCGGGTCCACGACCCAGATGTCCCGGGCGGCCGACTGGCCGGGCCGGACGCACCCGGTTTCCTCGCCGCGAAACCCCGTCCCGGGAAAGGCCTGCAGCAGGCGCGCTCGAATCCCCGCCTCGGCCGCGGAGTCCACGGGGGCATGGCCGCCTGCCCCCCGCGGGCCCTCGGGACGTTCGAACTCGGCACGCACCAGGGCGCCGGCTTCCCGAGCCGCGCCCTCGGCGACCGCAAGCGCCTCCGCGAGTGAACCGACCATCTCACGACTCCTTCACCTTCCGGTCCTGGATGCTAGCATCAGCCTGTGACATCGACACCGGATCGCCTGGCAGTGGCCCCGACGCGGGGGCGCACGGATGCCGTCCCGGGCATGCCGAACGCGACGAGAGGGCGAGGCAGGATCAAGGGAGTGCGGAGGGAATCGAAGGGATTCTAGTAGCGACGATCCCGATCACGACCCCAGCCGCCGCGGTCGCCACCGCGATCACCGCCGCGGTCACCGCCGCGGTCACCGCCGCGATCGCCGTAGCCGCCGCCATAGCCACCGCCACCGCCACCACCGAAGCCGCCCCGGGGACCGCGGTCCTCGCGCTCGCGCGGGTAGTCCACCTTGATGGTGCGACCGTCCAGCATGGTGCCGTCCAGCGCCGCCTTGGCGCGGGTGGCCGCCTCCTCGCTGACGAACGTCACGAAACCGAAGCCCTTCGAGCGTCCGGTCGCCCGATCCATGATGATCCGGGCTTCCTCGATCTCGCCGAACTCCTCGCACGCAGCCCGAAGGCTTGCATCGGTCGTCGCCCACGCCAGTCCACCGAAGAACAGCTTGTTACCCATCGAAACCCACTCCTTCAGAAACCCCGAACCCGGGGACGACGCCTCCCCGGAGGCTGCCCGCCAGTGCGGGCCTCGAGGCCGCGGCCCTACCCCTCCCCACCGACCTGCTCGTCGCGCTCCCATCGGAACGAACCCGCGCCCAAACAATTGCAGCGATCAGGCGGTCGTTCGAATGGAAAAGCGGTGGGAGCAAGACAGGGCTCAAGGCAGGGCAACCACCTCCGAGAACCATCGGATCGTAAAACTGTCGAAAAAATCCGTCAAGCAAACAATTTTCAACCCGAATCCCGACCATCCCACCCTTCAACGGCCCCTCGAGTGATGCCCCTGGATTGCCGAGCGGTCACTGGAACGAAGCGAGGGCGACCGAGAAGGACTCCTGGCGATAGTAGCCCGTGTCCGTGGAGGTGAAGGCGTTGATGTCGAATCCGGGCGACCGAGAGCAGGTCAGGTTCATTCGCATGGCACCGCCGGGCACCGGGTCGTACCCGAACACCCGGGGAAAGTCCGGAAGTTCGACATCGCGGACCGACCCGCCTGCGGTGATCACCCAGAAGGTGTACCCGGTGGGACCCGACAGCAGCAGTTGCTGGTAGGAGGGTTCCTGTTCGCCCGACAGCGACCACGCCACCCTGCGGCGCGACCAGGACTGGTTTTCCACGGGCTCCAGAACCAGGGGAAACCCAAGGAACGCGGGCAACGCCGCGAAGTGACGACCGGCCAGCAGCACCTCGCCCCCGAACGCGCCCCCCGCCAGCAGGTCCAGGGACACGTCGCGCCGGGACCGGTCCGTGAACGAGACGCAGTCGAACCCGACCACCAGGCCGTCCTTGCCGAAGACCAGCACGTCGCAGTCCCCCCGACGGACAATCCCGGAAACCTCCCCGCCCCCCGGGATCTGCCAGACCGTCAGTTCGTCGCCGGTCATTCGGATCAGGGCTCCCTCACGACCAACGGCCCAGATGTCCTCGACCCCCGGGCCATCCAGCGCCACCAGATCCTGAGGCGTCGGACGCGTCACGTCGAATGCCTGGCCGGCACGCCCCACCACCAGGGCCCCCCCGACACCGACCGCGACCACGCTCCCATCAGCGTACCGGCGGACCGCCCGGACCTGGGTTGCCGACGGCAGCGTCTCGATCGCGAATCCGCCGGAATCGTACCGCAGCAGGTAGGGCCCGCCCGCGATCGAAAGCTCCGGTTCGCCATCCGGACCCACGACGCCCGAGATCCCGGTCAGATCGACGGCAACACCCGTGGCGACCTCGTGGACCACGCGGTCCTGGATGCGCCACACGCGCCCCCGGTCGCCGACGGCCCAGAAATCATCCGCCGACACCCCCCAGAGCCCCCGGATCGGCAGCCCGGTTCGCATCGGCCCCACATGGAAGTCCATGCCGTCGAACCAGTAGGTGGCGCCGCCGTCGTCCGCGACCAGCGCGCCGTCCGGCAAGGACGCCATCGCGGTCACCGCCCGGGGAATCTGGGTCGCCATGGGCATCGGTTCGGAGTCCCCGACGACCAGCACGGGCCAGGACGACGGCGGCTGCACTCCCGCGGACAGCGTGACCGCGTAGGGCATGCCGTTGGAGGACCGCGCCGACACGGACTGGTAGACCGAGTAGCCGTTCCCCGCGATGGGGTCCTGGAAGGCCCGGGGTTGCCACGCCACCTTCAATCGATCCGCGCCCACGCGCTCGTACCGTCGGAGCAGGTCCAGATACCCGTCGTCGCCCAGATGCCAGCCCCCCAGGAGGGCGGGGCCGTTGATTCCCAGCGCGTGGTCGGGCAGGCCCCGAACCGCCAGCCACAGGTCGGCGTCCGTCTCGACGTCGAGCGCGACATCGACTCCATCGACCGGCGTGTCGCGGCAGATGACCCGGGGCACCATGCCCATGCGAACCATGAATGCCTGCCCCCCGGATGGCGGCATCACCATCATGGCGCACACGACGCCGAACTGGCCGCGACGCGTGGCAAGACGGAACCGACCACTCCCATCCACGTAGGCCCCGGGCCCCGGGTCCGGATTGCCGCCGAACATCGTCTGGGACGAGGTCCAGCACTGGCCGAACGGCGTGCCGTCCGCCCAGGGCGGCTTGATCAGGTACTTCCCGTAGTCCAGGATTCGCCCCGAAACGGTACAAGACGTTCCGGTCGTGCCCCCTGGGGGATTCGTCGGCGACTCGGGCGAAACCACGGTGCCGACGTAGACCGTCGCGTTGCGCGCGTCGAACCCGGCCAGCGAGACCGCGGTGTGAGCCAGGGCGGTCGCATGCACGGCGACCGGCCCGCGGAGATCGTCCGCCGCGAAGGTGATCTGCCCCCGGGAATCCGTCACCCCCTGGTGCGGCGTGTGCGGATCGGCCCCCAGGCTGACGTAGGCGCCGGGAAGGCCACGCCCCGTCTGGCTGCTGAGGACCGTGACGTTGACGTCGCCGCGAATCGCGGGCCCCCAGGTCCCGCCCCCGCGCAGCATGGGGTCGTAGTAGCGGAAGGCGCGATCCCGGAAGGCCCCTCCGTTCCCCAGGGCCATCACCATGACGGGGCCGGTCTGTTCGGCGCGCGGAGCGACCGCCACCACCGAGACCGACGACTCCACCGTGATTTCCGGGGACTGGACCCCACCGAAGAACACCCGTTCCACCCCATCGAGCCCCTGGCCGAACAGGCGCACTCGCGTGCCGCCCCCGTGGGCCCCCGAATCGGGCTCGACGGCCAGGACCGCCATGCCCGGAGCCTTGAACTCGTACCCGTTGCGCAGAAGCGCCTCGCCCACCGAGACCCGAACGACGACATCCACCGGGCCCGGGCTGCCCTCGGGGGTGCGAACGCGCAGTTCCGCCTCGGAGACGAAGGTCACGCCGACCGCCGGGATCCCGCCGAACCGGACCGACGCCCCCGGAGCGAACCCCGAGCCAAGCACCCGAACCTCGCTGCCCCCGCGGGACGGGCCCGAGGCGGGAGACACGGACAGGACCGACAGTCCCGGGATCGACGGGCGGATCCCCTCGTCGTCGAAGACGAAGGCCTCCCGCAGGACGACCTGCTCCTCGCCGGTCAGGGCGTAGAGCGCAACGGGGCCCGGGGCGTGCGGAGGGGTCAGCGCCAGCACGGTCTGGTCATCGACGACCTGGGCGGAAACCACCTGCCTTCCCCCAAGCAGGAATTGGGGCGCGTCCAGAAAGCCTGCGCCCCGGATCAGGATGGGCGTTCCGCCCCCCGCGGACCCGTGGGCCGGTTCGACGGCTCGCAGCGACAAGGCCCGCTGGTAGGTGAAGGCGGCGACCAGGGTGGCGGCAGTCCCATCCCCGCGGCGAACGACCACGTCCACGACGCCCGGCGGACCGGCCGGCACCGTGCAGTTCGCCACGTTCGGCCCCAGCACGAACACGTAGGGCGACGGCCGCCCCCCGAAGCGGACCTCGAGCGAGTCGTCGAAACCCGTGCCCATCAGGGTGACCGTCCCGGGCCGATCGCTGTCGCCGCGGTCGGGTTCGACCGAAACCAGCGTCAGGAGAGCCGCGGGGGCCTCGGCATCCAGAGCATCCGGCGTCGCCGGCACGATCCCGTCCGAGCCGCCGGCAACGTCGGTCAGACCGGGCAAGGCGTCCCGGGCGGCATCCTGGGCGACGTCGCGATCGTCGGGCCCCAGGGCCTCCGATTCGACATCCGCCCCGCCAGTGATCGCATCCAAATCGGGGGTGTGCGCATCGCCGCACCCGGACAGAACCAGGCCGGCGGCCAGCAACCCGATCGGGACCCGTGCCCCCGGTACGCCACCGGGCACACCCCATCGAGAACGCCTGTCGAGGACTCCGGCCATGGCATTGCTACCCGAAAATTCCGCTCCACCGAAGATGATAACTGAAAAGGCGCGCCCGAGGGTCCCGCCTCCCGGAAGGCCGCCTTGCACCGCCGTTGCACCGTTCCGAACCCCCTCCCAGGGAGCGTTCCGCCTGGGAATTCCAGGGGCTTCTGTGCGCCGACCCCAAAAATTCCCTTGCCATCGCGATCCAAAACGACTATGATGTGCGCGGTTCAAAGGCAGTCGTCCTCGAACCACGGCTAATTCTTTTGGAGGGTTGGAGATGAAGGTGTTTGCAAAGATCCTGGCTGTCGGGCTGATGTCGGTCGCACTGACCGCGTTTGTCGCCTGCGACAGCGACGATGGCGGAACCAAGGACAACGGGACCACGCAGGACGTGATCCAGGATCAGGGCACGGAAGATCCCGGCACGACGACGGACGAGGGCCCGCGGCCTGACAACGCCGTTGAGGATCCGGGCACCGTCGAGGATCCGGGCACGGTCGAGGATCCGGGCACGGTCGAGGACGTCCCCTGCGTTCCGCAGTGCGGCATCCGCGTGTGCGGCGTCGATCCCGTCTGCGGCGAGCCTTGCGGCGACTGCGACAAGGGCGAAGTCTGCGACGAGATCCAGGGCCAGTGCTTCGAGGCCTGCGACTGGGCCGAAGACAAGCCCTCCGAGTGGGGCCCCGCGGGCGTCGTGAGCTACCTGCAGACCCCGGCCAACAAGACCGCGGCCGGCGAGGTGTGCTTCGACTACACCGGCGAAGGCACCGGCGACTCCGGCCTGGCGGGCCTGGCCGGCCAGGTCAACCCGGCGCTGGCTGACGCCATCTCCGGCGGCGACATCGGCATCATCTTCGAGTTCGGCGACGTCGTGGACTTCACGAACTCCGGCACGTTCACGCTGAACGGCCTGCTGGGCGAGTCCACCGCGGACCCGGCCGTGGTCGGCGGCGAGTACGACGTCTCCGAGGACGGCTACGTCAAGGAGACCTGCCAGCCCCTGATCTACTTCCTGAACGCCAAGATTGAAGGCGGCGAGCTGTCCACCCCGAAGAGCCGGTTCTCCCTGTCGATTCCGATCGACGCGAACCTGGTCATCGAGGCCAACCTGATCGACGCCCAGCTGAAGGGCACGGTCACGGAAGGCGGCGCCGACGGCGTGGTCCTGACGGACGGCGTCCTGTCCGGCGTCCTGACCCGCGAGGAGCTGGAAGGCACCATCGACGCCCTGCAGGCGAGCTGCGACGACGCCCCCGAGGGCGAAGAGCCCAGCTACTGCGGCTACCTCGACATGGCGAAGCAGCTGCTGCCGACCCTGTTCGACCTGCACCGGACCGCGGAAGGCGAGTACTTCGTGAAGACCGCCGCCACCGGCCCGTACCCGGCGAACGCGATCTCCGTGTGCATGACCTACGAACTGGCCAAGGCCACGGTTCGCGGGTTCGCTCAGTAGCCAACCGAACGTACTCCCCGGGGCGTCTTCGGGCGCCCCGGGGACTCCTCGTCTTCCCCTTCAATCATGTCGAGGACGACTGCCTGGACCCCCTGGTGGCGGTTCCGGATCGCCTGCGCCCGCATCGCGCCGTCTTGGGCTAGAATCGGGGACGCCGGACGGACCGGCCGGAGCAAGCCATGGGGCCGCGACTCGACATCGAGAATCCACGCTGGCGGTCGGCCTGGTGCGTCGCCGCCCGGCTGACCTTCTGGCTTCTTTGCGTCGGCGCGGGTGCCGGCATCCTGGGTGCTGCGGCCGCGTACCTGCTGCTGGCCCGGGACCTGCCGGTCATCCCCCCCTTCGAGGCCATCCGCTTCGATACGGTCAGCCGGGTTCGCGCGACGCATGGACAGGTGCTGGCCGAGATGTTCGCCGAGCGGCGCTACCTGGTGCCGGCCGACGAGATGCCGCCGCTGATCGTGCAGGCATTCCTGGCGTCCGAGGATGAACGGTTCTTCGAGCACTCGGGGACCGACCTCCGGGGAATCGCTCGCGCGGCGGTCACCAACCTTCGGGCCGGTCGGGTCAAGGAAGGGGCCAGTACGATCACCCAGCAGTTGGCCCGGTCCCTGCTGCTGTCCCAGGAGCGACGAGTCGTCCGCAAGGTGCGCGAGGCCATCCTGGCCCGACGCATCGAGGACATCTATTCCAAGGACCAGATCCTGACCCTGTACCTGAACCTGATCTTCCTGGGCAATGGCGCCCACGGGGTCCAGGCCGCGTCGCGCGTCTACTTCGGCAAGGAGCTGGCCGACCTGACGCCCGCCGAGGCCGCCGCCATCGCGGTGCTGCCCCAGTCCCCCGGTTCGGTCACGCCGGTATCGAAACCGGACGTGGTGCGCACCCGGCGGGACCACGTGCTGCGACGAATGCATCTGCGCGGATTGCTGGATGACGAGGCGCTCGAAGCCGCGCTGGGCACCGAGATCCTGGCGATTCCCGGCCACGATAATCTGGCGGAACGCGCACCGATTCCGGCCACCGAGGTCATGAAGGAGGTCGGTCCGCTGGCCCGACGAGCGTCGAACACCCCGATTCTTTCCGGCGAGGGCGGCATCACGGCGGTGGCGACGATCGACCTGGGACTGCAACTGGCCGCCCAGCAGGCGGCTCGCGAGGCTGCGGTTCGCCTGGCTCGGCGCCAGGGCTATCCGGGCCCGATCGCGCATCTGATTGCCTCGCGATGGGACGAGTTCGCACGACGCAACGCGACGCACCTTGGCGTGGCGTCCGCGTCGGAACTGCCGCCCCTGGATCCCGTCCTGGCCCTGGCGACCCGCGTCGAGCCCGCGGGCGTCCACCTGATGATCACGCCGCAGATCACGGGATTCCTGCCGCTGGACCGGATGCGGTGGGCCACGCCCTACTCGGCCTTTCCGCCGGACGCGCCCGACAAGGACCGGGTCCGCGTGTCCCTGGATGGCCGCCTGAAGTCCGCCGCCGATGCGGTCGCGGTCGGCGACGTGATTCTGGTGCGACCGGCCGGGGCCGAGCCCCCGCCTCGCCGCAGCCGACGGAGCCGCGAGGCGCCGCCCCCGGAGCCGACCGGATTGCGGCCTGACACGCCACGATTCGAACTGGATGTCTTTCCGGGTCCCCAGGCCGCCCTCGCGTCGGTCGATCCCCGGTCCGGCCGCATCGTCGCCCTGGTCGGCGGCACCGATTTCGACGTATCGCAGGTCAACCGGAACCAGTCGGTGCGACAGACCGGCAGCGCGATCAAGCCCCTGTACTACGCGCGGGCCTACGACGCCGGGATCCCGCCGTCCACCGTCCTCGCGGGCACGCCCTACCGGGAGGGGCAGTGGGCGCCCGTCGGCGACGAGGACTCGACGGACATGACGTTGTACGAGGCCCTCACGAAGTCCGAGAACCGCGTGTCGCTGCGCGTGTACAGGGCCGTTCTGGACGCGGTGGGACTGGACGGACTGAACGACTGGCTTCGCCGCCTGGGCTGGTCGCGTGCCCTCCAGGGCTACACGCCCGAGGCCCTGGGCGCCGACGCGACGCCCATGGAGATGTTGACGGCGTTCGCCACCTTCGCGAATCGAGGCATCACGGTGACCCCGCATCTGGTCCGCGAGGTCCGGGACTCGACCGGACGCCTGCTGGTCGATCGGCGCTCGTCGCGAGATCCCGCCGTCCCCCTGCTGGACGCCGTGGCTCGCGAGATCGCCAGCCCCAGCGAGGACGCCCGACGGGTCCTGACGCCCCAGAGCGCGTACCTGATCGCCCACAACCTGCGCAACGTCGCCGAGGAAGGCACCGGACGCACCACCCGAAAGCTGGGGCGCCCCGTCTGCGGCAAGACCGGCACCCTGCCCTTCGACGTCTGGTTCATCGGCTGGACGCACGAACTGGCGACCGTTTCGTGGCTGGGCCAGGACCGACGCGAACGCTGGCTGGGCCGCACCAAGTCCTCGGGTCGCGTCTTCGGCGCCGACACCGCCCTGCCCGCGTGGATGGACTTCATGACCGTCGCCACGGCCGAGCTGCCGGTCATCGACGACCTGGAGGTGCCGCCGGAGGGCATCACGATGGTCGATATCGACCCCTCGACCGGCCTGCTGGCGACGTCGGGAGGCATGACCATGCCGCACCTGTCGGGAACGGAGCCGACCGACGCGGCCCCCGAGGCCGGCACCGTGGCCGCGGACGCCGAGGCGGCCGCGTTCTAGGCTCTGTCCAGGATGGACAAGGCCTGGGCGCCGGACGGCCCTGACGGCGGGGCACCTGCCACGGAAACGAAGTCGATCAGGAAGAGAGTTCCGCCTCGGCAATCTGGCGAACCAGTGTCGCGTCCACCTGGTCCTTGTGGGTCTTCATGACGGCGCCCATCAGGCGTCCGACCTGCGAAGGGCCGGCCAGCCCCAGGTCCGCCTTGGCCTGCCGCACAAGCGCGCGAGTCGCTTCATCGTCCAGCGTCTGGGGCAGGTAGCGGGACAGGAACGAGATCTCGAAGCGATACTTATCGACGATCGGACCGTCGGAAACGCCACCGGATTCGAATTCCGTCAGCGCCTTCTTCAGGCTCTTGATGTAGGCGCCGATGATCTCGACCGCCACGGCGTCGGTGATCTGACCAACGAAGCCCGGGGAAGTGCGACGTTCCGCCAGCCGGGTCTTGATCATGCCCAGCGCGTCGGCCTGTTCCCGATTGCGCGCCTTCCGCGCCAGCGTCAGTTCCTCGTTGATGCGTTCCTCGATTCCCATCGTCGTCTCCTCGCCCTGTCGGCCGGGGGGGATTGTACCACGATCCTTTCGACACGAACTCCGGACACACCCTCGCGATTTGTCCCCAAATACTCATTGCGGGACGCCACGTTCGCGTGCTATCATCGATCGCCTTTACGGCGCGGATAGCAACACTCCCTGGGAGGGTGCGATGAAACTGCTCAGCGGGAAAGTCCCCGCATTGGCCCACGACCTGGTGGAAGCCCTCCGCTCGGCCGAGCTGATCGAGGTTCTGGACGACGAGATCTCCGAGGTCGAGATGGACGTGGAGTCGGTGCTCCGCGAATACATCCGTTCGGACAAGGAAGTCACGGATCGCGCGCGCGACGTCATCGCGACCCAGAAGCGAGACTACAGCGAACTGAACAAGATCAAGTCGCAGATCGCCCGCGAGCGGGGCTTCGGCATCGGCGAGACCATGCCCGAGTACCTGACCGCCCAGCTGATCGAGGCCCTGCTGCACAGCCGCCACGTCGAGGAAGTCTTCGGCATGGACAACGAACTGGTCGTCGCGATCACCCCCGTGCTCCGCAAGCACCTGGGCGCCGACGAGGAACTGGACGCCGAGGTCAAGCGGCGGATCAAGAACTTCCAGGAAGGGACGGTGGCGTTCGACGTGCAGTATCGGAAGGTGCAGGAGGAACTGCGACGGACGCGTCGTCTGGACTGACCCCGCGCCCAGGTACCGAGTCGCCCGACCTACTTGCCGCCCTTCATCGTCATCTCGCCGCAAGCGGGGCCGAACGCAACCTCGACGACCGCGCTGCCCGAGCCGATGTTGCCGTAGCCGGACACGCTGGTATCGACCTCGACGCGCAGCATGCCGCCGATGGGACAGCCATCCGCAAGCTGGATGCCGCTGTAGCGAATGTCCATGTCGTAGGACACGGAGCTGATGTCGTACTCGATGCGGAGCGCGCCATCGACCCGGGTGTCGGTCACGGTGATCGCGCCGCGATACCGATAGACGCCGCTGTAGCCGCTGCTGGAGAACGTGATCGAGACGTCCATCTCGATCACGTCGCCGCTGACCGTGATGTAGCCGTTGATGTTGCCGCTGCTGAAGTCGCAGTTGTTGTAGGTGACCTTCGTGCTGGTGACGACCGCGCAATCCCCCATCCGGAAGACCGGCTCGGCGGCCAACAGGCTCGGAAGGCCCGAACCGGACGAGGAATTCCGGGACATCTGCTGGGACGTCAGGTAGCTGGCACCCGACTGGATCTCGGAGAACTTGCCGAGGGCGTTATCACCCGACAGGTCCATCTTCAGGGCCTGCAGTGCCTGGGTGTCCTGGACGACCGAGGTCGCCTGCACCTTCTCCTCGGCCGAGGGGGTGAACTCCTTGACGCCGTCGCCACTGCACGCGGCCAGCGCCAGCAACGCCGCGACCACCGGAATCGCAATCATGGACTTCATGGACTGCTCCTGCGCAGGAATTGGGTCACCCGTCGGTTATCGACGTACCCGGATCATTAGATCTGGGGGAGGATCGCGTCAAGCCGTGGGTCAAAACCCTTTGAAATCGATGATTAGAAGCGGGTCGAAAGGGCCAGCCCCCCGCCGTCCGGCGCCCAGAAGGGGGCAAGTCGCACGTCGCGCCCCGCGGCCTGACCTGCCGAACGACGGTCGGCCTGGTCGTCCACCAGGAACCACACGATCCCGCCGGCAAGCGCCGCCGCCCCGACCCCCAGCATGACCGGCCCCACGATGCGCGCGACGTTCGCGTTCCGGGCGGCCTGCTTCCGCTTCTGGAACTGCGGTTCGATGGCCTCGGCGGTCATCACCGACAGGTCGTAGGGACGGGTCGCGTCGGCGCGATACTTGAAGTACAGCCCCCCCTCCACCGCACCGACCACCAGGGCCGCAACGCCCAGGGACGACAGCACCCAGGCCCCCGCGTTGCGACGCCAGCCACCCGCCGTCCCGGCCGCCGGCCCGCCATCCCGCAACGCCTGCTGGGCCAGGAGCCGCGCAGCCTCCCGCGAAGCCCCTGCCGTCGGAGAATCGACGCGGAACCGCCCCAGTTCGACCTGGGACTCGACATCGATCATCGCCAGGACCGCATCGGCGCCCGACTCGCCGGACTCCCGCCAATGCAGCGCCACGCGCTGGACGCCGACCATCGCGCCCAGACGCGCCGCGAATGCGACGCCCAGCCTCCCGGCCTCGGCGGCATCCTGGAAGACCAGGCCCAGGTGTTCCCCGTCGTGGACGACCGCATGCTCGAAGGTCATGTCGATGACGGGTGGGGGAACGTCGCCCGTCCCGATCCGCCGGATCAGCCCCTGACGTTCCCCGCATCGAACCTGGAGGAAATGAGGTCCCGGATACAGGCCGGTCAGCGTGCCCGGCAGCGACGTCGCGATGTCGCGCCCGTCGATGCGGGCCCGACACCCGTCCAAGCGGCCCGAAACCGCCAGCGAAGCAGTCCGCATCCCCGACATCGCCTTGACCGTTCGCGTGAACGCATTCACCAGCGCCGGGTGATAGTCCCGGGTCGTCACCTGAAGGTCGTCACCGAAGACGCGGACGACCTCCCGCAGCACCGTCAGCGCCCCGTCCTCCTGGCCCGCATCCAGATGCGCCCTCGCCAGCAGCATCATGGCTCGCAGCCACAGGGTGCGCATCCGAGGCTGGGAGGCGAGGCTCTCGGCGGACGCCTCCAGATCCCGAAGGGCCCGCGCCAGCACCTCGATGGCGGCCGACGGCTCGGTGTACAACTGCTCCTCGCCCACGCGCACGACGTCCTCGATGGCCGCCAGTCGCTCGGCGGACAGATGGCGCGCCGGAACGACCCCCAGTTGGCCCAGCCGGGCCAGCACCATCGATCGGTCCATCAGCGACACGCGGTGGATGTCCCGGAACTCGCGTTCCAGCACCTGGGACCAGTTTCCGGCCGCCGGGTCCGGATTGCGACCGACCGTCAGTTCCAGGACCGCCAGGGAGGGGGGCGCCGCGACGGTCAGCGCCGGAACCGCGAGGCATGCCGCCACGATGGCGACCCGCAGAAGTCGGGCCGGAAGCAATCGAGACATCCCGGAATCCTCCACTTGACAGCATTCAAGACAATGCAATATATTCCCCGCGCCTTTGTCGCTGCCGGCGAAGTAGCTCAGACGGTAGAGCAGGCGGCTCATATCCGCCGAGTCGGGGGTTCAAGTCCCTCCTTCGCCACCATTCGCAGCCTTCCGTCATGCCTCGTCCCAGCGTCGCCCCAGCATGTCCCGCATCCGGGCCCGGTCCAGTTCGGCCAGGCGCTGCCGAACCTGCCGAAGATCCTCGATCAACACCCAGTATTTCTCGGCAAGCCCCGGCAGATACCGGCGCCCGATGAACCGCATCGGCATCCGGTAGCGCACCGGGTCGTCCTGCGGAATGGCCAGCCCGTGCCTGCGCAGCACCTCGCCGACCAGCACCTCGACCGGCTGGAGCGCGCCCCACAGGCGCGGGTGCTCCTCGAACGAGCGCCCCTCCCCCGGTGGACATGCGGTTCCCGAAAGCCAGAGCGCGTCGTCCGACAAGCCCTCGATCACGCGATCCCGGGCGACGGGGGCGCCGGCCTCGAGTTCCGACTTCATCCGGGCAATCGCGACGTCCGGCAAGGCCCCGGCGACATCCGGATCGGCCAGGAACCGACGTCGGGCCTCCACCATCGGGAAGTGCGCCAGATCCTCGACCAGCGCCTGGCGCACCTCGGCCGCCAGGCGAAGCACCGACGCGCAAAGACGGGCCTCGTCGGCCAGTGCAGCTTCCCGCTCGCCGAGTCGTTCGCCGTGTCGCTCGCCATCCCGCTTCATGGCCGCACGCCCGCCCGCAACGTCGAAGGCCCCAGAATCACCGGGAACATCCGCTCTCTGTCTAGCATGGTTGGACCGCGAAGGCAAAGACGGGGCCCCACCCTGCGGTTCGGAACGCGGGGCTCATCGGGGGCTCGGTCCCGAAGAGTTCACCCGCCGGGCCCACGACAAAAAAACTTTCAGAGCAACGCTCTTTCCCGGTTTTGCCCCTTTCTCTTTGGCTTGAATCCGGGTATAAATCGACGGATTTTCGGGCGGGCGCGCCCGGAATGTTCCGCCTTTCGAGGGTTTGGAGGTTACAGATGAAGGCCCGATGGCACCTTTGGGGACTGGCGCTTGCCCTTGTGGGCATGGCGGCCTGCGCCACGGACGTGGGCACGATTGACCGGACGCAGAACGACAAGCTCGAGAAGAAGATGTTCGCTGGGCTGTGGTACCTGGCCCAGACGGTCATCGACATCCCGCAGAGCGGTGCGTTCAGCTTCGTCGGCGAGACGAACTTAGGCGCGACCGGCAAGGTTGTCTTCGACATCCAGGAAGACAAGCTCATCGTCTACCCGGTTTCGGAGTACATCGAGGACTCCGAGAACAAGTGGCACGTCGAGCGCCTTCGCAAGTACTGGGACGATGCCTGCCTGACCCGCGAGAGCGAGGATCCGGCGTACAACTGCATCGACGGCAAGGACAACCTGGGAACCCCGTCGCGCGTCTGCTGCTACATCGAGCAGTACGTGGGCCAGCCGGTCGCGATCTTCGCGATCCAGTCCCACTTCGACGTGATGCGGCAGTACAACGCCCAGACCGGCGAGCAGACCAACGTGATCGTCGAGGACACGTCGGACAGGCGCTGGTGGCAGCGCAAGTACATGCGCGTCAACTGGGCACGCAACCAGATCAGCGACTACACCTTCATGGCGCGGATGATCGACCAGACCCCGGTCGATTACTACGTCCAGGAGTTCGAGGGCGAGACCGGCAACCCCGACGCCCCGACCTTCACCTCCAACTATATGGATGTGGTCACCAAGGTCTACGGCCTTCCTACCAGCACGGGCAGCTGCGACATCTACGGCGTTTCTTACGGCGATTGCGCGCCCGCGATCGTCAAGTTCCGGACGGCCTTCCGCAAGGTCGATCCGGACCAGAACTACGAGCCGCTGCGCTTCCACAACGAATCCGAGCAGTACCTGTTCGGCTACTTCCTGACCGAGCGCAACGCGTACGACGAGGACTGGGGCCTGACGGAATCCGGCAAGGTGTCCTACATCAACCGCTGGAACCTGTGGGCGAACAGCTTCGCCGAGCAGGAAGTCGTCGGCCTGGACGGCAAGCCGAAGCCCTGCTTCAAGGACTGGCGGAACACCGGCTGCGACACCCGGAACATCGAAGGGTCCAAGGAGTTCTGCAAGGCGGACGAGTGGTACACCCACGGTACCTGCGTGCTGCGGACCCCGCTGCCCTACACCGAGCGCGGGCTGCGCCCGGTCGTCTTCACCGTGTCGCCCGACCTGCCGGAACTGCTGTGGCCGGCGACGATGCGGATGGCCGACCAGTGGTCCAAGGCGTTCAAGGACACGGTCGCCTGGCTGTACTTCTGGGAGGAAAAGGGCGAGATCCTTGGCCAGACCCAGGTTCGCGATTGCGAGACCAACGCCGACTGCGCGGGCCACGCGCTGGTCGATGCTACCTTCGAGCTGGACCGCGTCGATGGCGACAACCTGCCGAAGAACGCCAGCGGTCGCGTGCTGTGGGCCAGCATGGCCAAGACCCTGATCGCGCTTCCGGGCCAGGGCGTGACGATGCCCGACTGGCGGATGCCCGACGGCATGGCCGCCCGCTGCGCCGTCCGCCTGGTCAACGTGACCGGCAACCAGAACCTGGATCTGACCGTGGCCGGCGTCCCGGTCATGAGCGACGTGCCCGCCTTGACCGGCG
The DNA here is from genome assembly GCA_029975745.1 of Myxococcota bacterium. Taxonomy (GTDB): domain Bacteria; phylum Myxococcota_A; class UBA9042; order DTJE01; family DTJE01; genus DUVQ01. Next base: position 22,241 of record JARKOL010000371.1, read on the forward strand.
ACTCGTTCAACCCGGACTTCCCGGCCCACGCGCTGGTCGATGCCGGCCTGAACGTGACGTTCGAGGTTCCCGGGATCGGGACCGCCAACGCCGACTGCCCCGCGAACCACGTCGTGACCGTGGTGGCGACGGGCAACGCGGTCTACACCGCCACCACGTCGAAGGCGGCGGCGACGATCTCGGGCCTGCGCGTCATCAACGCCACCGGGACCGCCCTCGATGTCTCGATCAACGGCGGTCTTCGCTTCGGAAACCTGCAGCCCGGCGCCAACACCGGCTACATGGAAATCGGCGGCGGCGGCAACGGCACCAACCTGCCGTCCGATTTCATGCCCCAGCGCCTGGTCGCCACGCCCGCCGGCACCCGCGGCGACCTGACCTGCTACCGCAGCGACCAGATTGCCAAGTGCGTCGGCTACGGCCATTCGCTGTCCGAGCAGGACTGGCAGCGCTTCGAGGAAATCCAGGCGACGCTGCCCGAGATGTTCGTGCTGTGCCGCAACAGCTACACCCCGAAGAACGACCAGACCGGGGCCCTGAACGACGACCTGTGGCAGTCCCGGATGTACGCGCCCTGGACCGCGATCAAGAACGCGACCCAGCAGCAGCTCGACGAACTGCCCCTGCTGAACCCCTGCGTCGATCTCCTGTTCGCCGCGGACAAGATGACGCCCGCCGAAAAGCTGGCGCAGGCCCAGTCCATGAAGAAGATCGGCGACGCGCGCTACAGCAGCGTCAACTGGGTCAGCGAGGCCCAGTTCTCGTCGCCGCTGGGCTACGGTCCCAGCTCCGCCGACCCGGATTCCGGCCAGATCTTCTGGGCCACCGCCAACATCTACGGCGCGTTCATGTACTACTACGCGAACCTGTATCGCGACCTGTTCGACCTGATCTCGGGCAAGCTGAGCACGTCCGACTACGTGCTGGGCGAAAACGTCCGCGAGTGGGTTGCCGGCAAGGGCGCCGGCTCCCGCGAGGCCGCCCTGCAGACCGAGACCGTCGATTCCATGATCTCGATGCCCGATACGTCGGCCGAACTGCGGGCCGCGATGCAGTACCAGGTCGATCCGGCCATCGCCCGGACCGAGATGGGACGCCCGGTCAGCCACATGGACATGATCAACGTCATCCGGGACAAGGGACTGGCGCGCCAGCTCCAGGGCACGCTTCCGGCTCTTTCGACCGGACGGGGCAAGGCCCGCCTGAATGCCGTCCGCGGCACGACCATCGAGCACCTGCTGCAAAACACCGAGGTGCAAATGGCCGCCGACGCCGGGCATGTGCATAGCCACTCGCCGCTCGATTGGGCGACGCTGCAGGACCTGAACCAGAAGGAGCGCGAGCGTCAGCAGTTCCTGTCCAACCACAACTACTGCTTCGCGGACTTCAGTGACGAGGGCATGATCGGCGGCGTCAAGTCCTGGGCCTGCATCGGCGACGACCCTCGGCCGCGCTGCACCCGGGACAACTTCGACCCGTTGGACGTCTCGACGTACTACCAGAACAAGTGCTGCATCGACGACGGCCCGCTGCTGGCCGAGGCCATCCTGATGCGGTTCTACACCGCGGTCGTCGAGCACGAGGTGGGCCACACGGTCGGCCTGCGCCACAACTTCGCCGCATCGACCGACGTGTTCAACTACTTCGACGGCTACTACGACATCCGCGCCAAGGAACCGATCCCCTGCACCATCGACAGCGAGTGCGAGCAGGTCTTCGGCCAGTACTGCGACGGCGGCTACTGCCACCAGCGCAAGGCCACCACGTGCAGCAAGGCGGCGGACTGCGGCTACATCCTGGGCAGCGGCTCGGTCGAGTACTACGACACCTTCGACTGCGTCTCCGGCCAGTGCGTCGAACTGACCCGCTGCGGCCTGCAGGGCCAGTGCCCCGAGGGCATGGTCTGCAACGGCGCGGACCGGAACTGCTACGAGAACGTCGGCGGCACGATGACGCGGAAGGAAACGCCGGTCGCCGGCGGCAGCGACACGCTGGTCCGCCAGATGATCCCGCGCGGCCCGCTGAACGCGAACGAGATCGACAAGAACCGTGTCATCTACCAGTACTCGTCCATCATGGACTACGGCCAGCGCTGGAACAGCGACATCCTGGAACTGGGCAAGTACGACACGGCGGCCATCCGGTTCGGGTACGGCATGATCGTCGATGTCTACCAGAACACGCGCAAGCTGCAGGACAGCATCCACCAGTACGCCCAGGCCTACGGGTACACGTCCGACACCCAGACCTCGGACAATCTGGACACATCCTATTGGAACTGGGGCATCTACTTCTCGCAGTTGTACTACCTGAACAACTACATCGGCATCGAAGCCAACCGGACCGACGGCGGCTTCGCGCGCAATCGTGCCGCCGTCCCGTACAACCAGCTCCGCCTCGAGCAGGAGATGGTGAACAACTACTACCGCCAGTTGACCGAGTACAGCCGCGTCATGGTCCCGTACAAGTTCAGCGGCGACGAGTACAACGGCAACGTCGGCGTGTACACGTGGGACACGGGCATGGACCCGCTGGAAATCGTCCACAACTTCGGCATCTCGCTGAAGGACTACTACCTGATGGACGCCTTCAAGCGGGACCGCTACGGCTTCGGCCTGAACGCGAATCCGTATTCCTACATGTCCCGCCTGCAGAGCCGCTACATGGACGCGATGCGCGGCTCGGCGATGTACTACGCCCTGTTCGCCCACATCCTGAAGAACTACGGATGGCGGGCCATCTGGGCCAACGCCCGCATGATGGGCTGGGGCCTGCGCCGCGCCTCCGAGACGGGCTTCGAGATCCTGGCGAACAGCCTGTCGTCCCCGGCACCGGGCTCGTACAAGCTGGACCCGGGCACCCAGATGTTCCGGAACATCAGCTACGATACCGGCGCGCTCGGTTCGGAACTGGACATCGGACTGGGACTGGGCAAGTACCCCTACACGCGCTTCTCGGAACAATCCGGCTACTTCTACTGGAAGCACGCGGCGTCCATCGGGTCCTTCTGGGAAAAGATGGCGGCGATGATGACCCTGACCGACTCGACCGTGTACTTCACGACGAACTACGTCGGCGAGCAGTTGAACATCGGCGTCGGCACGTCCATCGGCTTCAACACGATGTACCCGCGGCAGCTCACCGAGGTCTTCGGCGGCATGGTCGCCGGCGACTCCGGCCACTTCGCGTGGGATGGCGACGGAACGAAGGCCGCGCCGCGCAAGTACTTCGACGAGTTCAACATGGATGCCTACACGGTCACGCCTTCCCCGTACCTGACCCAGTTGACGACGAAGCCGACCCGGACGGTCGAGCCGTCGATCGACAACATCACGATGAAGGCCTACCTGATGCTGTTCGGCATGGCGTACCTGCCGGCGTCCTTCGACCCGTCGTTCCTGGACTCGTTTGCCATCTGCGTCGTCGGCAGCGGCAACTGCTCGGACATCGGACCGAACTCGGGCATCGTCCCCGAGTTCTTCACCGACCCCTTCGGCGGCAAGACCTACCGGGTGTGGGCGCCGACGTACCGGACGGACTGGTACTCGCCCAACGTGGCCCTGGTCCGCAAGGCCCAGGCGCAGTTGGCGGCGTGGGAAGCGGCCACCGACGACGCCAAGATCGCGGCCGAGATGGCGCTGCGCGAGTCGGTCGAGGTGCTGGACCTGATGCGCGGGCTGTACGAAGTCTACAGCGCGATGCGGATCTAGGCAGGGAGGCAGACCATGAAGCAGCGTAACGACAACATGGCTCCTCGCCCGGCGAACGGAGGTACGTTCATGAGTCATTCCGTCAAGGCCGTCCTGCCTGCCGCGCTGGTCGCCCTTCTGGTCGCGTCCTGCGCCCAGGACCTGGGGACGATCGACCGCGTCCAGCAGAACGTGGTGTCCAAGCAGGATCTGTTGTTCCACCCGGACGGCACCCGCAAGGAGTGGTACGTCCAGGTCACCACCGTCGATGCCCCGTACGCCTCGGCGTACAGCTTCATTGGGGAGCAGGGCCCGATGGAGCGGGGCGTGTTCGAGATCCAGGAAAGCGTCCTGTACTTCTACCGGTCCTACTCGTTCGCCGAGAACGAGTGGAGCGGAAACCCGCGGCGCGACGTCGATCGCCCCCTGACGAACCGGGACGGCACGCCGTACCTGATCAACGGCCAGGAGGTCTGGACCTCGAAGAACGCGCCCCTGCTGGCGTACCCGATCGCCGCGCACCTGGACATCATCTGGGAGTACAACCCCAACACCGGCGAAAAGACGAACGTCCGGGTCGAGAACTCGTCGGACCGGATGTGGTATGAACGCGAATACGTCCGGGTCAAGTGGGGGGCCAACATGATGGCATCCTGGACCGGCGTCGCGTTTGGCCTCAGGCTCACGGGCGATCCGAGCGGTAGTCTGACCCTCCCCACGGTGTTCCACGACGACGCATCGCACCCGGAGATCGCGCCGCGTCTGACCCCGGACTCGGGATACATGGACTTCGTCAACGACTGGAATTTCAACGCTAAGACCGAGGAGCTGGAAGGCTACGGAACCGTCCCGTTGTGCTGGTTCTACGCCTGGTACTCGGGTGGTGTGTACGAGTGCGTGTCCGAGCGTATTCGAGTGCGATCGTCCTTCCTGACCGTCGATATCGAGCGCGAGGCGGGCTACGAGCCGCTGCACTACGACGACTTCGAGATGAACCGGTTCGGGTATTTCCGGGTCGAGCGGCTGTCCTGGGACCCCGAGTACGGCTTCACCTACGACGGCGTGCGGCGTCTGGCCAACCGTCACGACATCTGGAAGAAGGATGCCGACGGCAAGATCATCGGCGTCATTCCCGTCCTGTACTACATGAACCCGGGCTACCCGAACGACCTGGTCGAGGAGGCCGTGGGCGTGGGCCTGGAATGGAGCCGCGCCTTCGACGCCACGGTCCGTGCCGCCACCGGCAAGAATCCCATCGACCTCCCCGCGTACCACCGCACCGGCGAGCCGATGCTGCGCGCGGACGGCACCCCGGTGTCCGTGCAGCACATGTTCATCGTCTGCGAAAACAATCGCGACGACGTCAACGCCCGCGACGGCATCACCGCCGAGACGGACGAGGCGATCTGCGGATCGCTGGACGAGGTCAAGCCGCTGGGCGACCTGCGCTACAGCTTCCTGGCGGCGATTACCGCGCCGATGAATTACGGTCTGTTGGGCTTTGGTCCGCCGTCGCCGGATCCCCTGTCCGGCCGGATCGTCAAGGCCGCCGCGAACAACTACGTGGCCGCGATGCGCGAGGGCGCCCGGCGCGCGTTGGACCGGATCGAACTGCTGGCCGGCGTCAAGTCATTCCGCGAGGTCGCGGACGGCACCTACATCGCCCAGGACGTGCGCAACGACCGGCTGCAGCGTTCGAGCTACTTCAAGAAGGGCTACACCCAGGCCGAGGCGGCCGCCCTTGCCGCCAAACTGGTGGTGCCCGAGGTCCAGTCCGCCCTGACCGGCGGCGCCGTCCAGAAGACCGACCAGAACCCCACCGCGGCGCGCATGGGTCTGCTGGCCGCCAACCCGGACATCGAGGCGATGCTGGTGTCCGATGATGTTCGCCTGATGTTCAGGGATCCGCGTCTGGGCATGGCCACCGACGGTTCCATGAGAGGGCCGGCAGGGGCCTATGCCCTGAGGAACTGGGCGAACTCGCAAGGCGTCCAGAAGCGAATCCAGGCTATGATCGAGCAAACCCGCAGCGGGCTGGACATGGCGGAGTACTTTGACGGCGCGATCCTCCGCCTGGCCGACGAGTACAAGGCACGCTTCGACCAGGCGATCTGCTCGGGCCTGGAGGGCGCGGCGAACACGGCCTTCGATTTCAGCGTGTTCGACGAGTCCAACCCCTGCACGACATCGGCGCTGGTCCTGCAGTTGCGCAAGGCGTTCGCCTACTACAACCAGTTGAGCCCCTACGGCTACGAACGCACGTTCATTCCGACCCCGCTGGAGATGGAGACCTTCGAGCCCATCCTGGTGGAGTCGCAGAAGGCGATGAACCAGATCCTGGAGAACCTGCGCGCCCAGTTCGCCCAGGAGTTGTACAAGCGGATCTTCTGGGGCATCGCAATCCACGAGGTCGGCCACACGCTCGGCCTGCGCCACAACTTCGAGGCATCGACCGATGCCCTGAACTTCCCGAAGGCATACTGGAACATGCGCGTGTCCAAGACGGGCGACACGTACATGCCCGTGGGCCTGTGGGGCGAGACGCCCAGCCAGGTCGCGGCCGGCCTGCGCGAGTACCAGTACTCGTCGGTCATGGACTACTACGGCAAGTTCAACATGCCGTGGCTGGGGCTGGGCCTGTACGACATCGCCGCCGTCAAGTACGCCTACGCCCGCACCGTCGAGGTGTTCCAGACGAACCCGGACCGCTCCAGGTTCGCGGCCTACCTGGACATCGACCCCTCGGTGGGCGAGCCGGGCAACGTGTCCGTGTTCAAGGAGCGCGGCGAGGACTTCGGGCTGGCGCTGCGCCGCGTTCACGCGACCAACTACCCGAACTTCTGGGGGGACATCGACCCGATGTACCAGCGCCGGGACGTGCCCGTCGCCCAGGTGATCGGCGCCAAGTGCTCGACCGAGGGCGCCTCGTGCGCGGACGGTCAGGTCTGCAAGCGCTTCTACGAAGGGCTGCGCTGTTCGCCCCAGGACGTGACCATGGTCCCGTACCGCTTCGGCGGCGACGAGATGGCCTTCAGGCTGCCGACGGTCGGCGTGTGGGACGAGGGCGTCGATTCGTTCGAGATCGTCAACAACCTGACGGAACTGTACGAGAACAACTGGGTGTTCGCGGGGTACTGGCACCAGGACCCGACCTACTGGCCCACGAACTACGCCAATTCGGTCCAGATGAACTTCTACCAGATGCGCAACCACTTCCAGTGGTGGGCCATCAACTACTCGATCTACAACAAGAACGACTACTGGAAGAACCGCTTCGGCAAGCGCTGGGAAGAGGATCTGAACGGCGGTCTGCCCGGCGCCATGGCCGCCTACCAGTCGTTCAACACGATGGCCAGCGCCTTCGGTCGGCCCGAGCCGAACAACTACGGCTACAACTGGATGACCCGGCGCTACGAGCCGGTCGATCAAGTCAACCGGAACAACTACACCACCCAGTTCATGCTGATGGAAGAGGAAGGCGCACGCCCCATCTACTCGAACTGGGACTACTCGGGCTACCAGCCGGTCGTCACCTCCTCGGGCTCGATCTACGAGCGCCTGGCCGCCTTCGAGATGCTTGCGGACCCGGAGTCGCGCTTCCTGGCCCAGGACGCCCAGGCGGATTCCCGCAAGTTCCTGGTCAACTACGCGTCGGTCTTCCGCAACGAGATTCGCGAGATGTTCGGCGGCCTGATGGCGAACAACTCCGAGAAGTACGGCTGGTGCGTGCTGGTCCACCCGGTCAGCAACCAGCCCATCGCGTTCGCGGATCGGGACTTCGTGGGCATGGGCTACACGGGTCAGGACTGCGGCAACAGCTACCGGGGCTGCTTCACGATGAACGGCGTGGTCCCCGATCGGCTGGTTCGCACCTTCGGGTTCAACGACGACAGCGCGTCCTGCCCTGCCGGCCAGCAACTGGTCAACATCGGCGGCATCTCGCTGGAGCCCGAGCCGCTGTACACGTTCCCGACCACGCGCTTCCGCATCCCCATGCTGGCGGCCTACTACGGCATGGCGCTGCTGGTGGACAACTTCGACCGCTCGTTCATGGACTCGACGCGCCTGTGGATCGCCGGCGACAAGTACCAGATCACCCCGCCGCCCGGCGCCGAGATCGCCACGTGCGAGGACATGTTCTCGGGTCGGGTCTACACGACGTACCGGATGCCCGATGGCGCCTACTACCCCGCGTACGATCTGGTCACGCAGTGCGACTTCCTGTTCAGCTGCTATGACCCGACGCGCAACGGCAGCCTGTCCACCGAGGACCAGAACGAGTGCAAGTCGTACGCCCGCGGCCAGAAGGCGGTCAAGGATCTGACGCTGGACGACCTGCGCAGCGACTACCTGTTCCACCCGCTGCAGTTCCTGGTGGGCAAGCTGGAGCTGATCCGGGCCATGCACGCGACCTTCGAGTGGGGCACCTCGACCTACTCGTACGAGGAAGGCAACTAGCCCCGTTCGCGCCGCCCCATCGCCGCCGACAACCGTTCCCCCTCAGCCCGAATTCGTGGACATGGGCTCATCGCGCTTCCTTGACACTCCAGGGCCGACTGGGTTCTACTTGCCGGAGGGTTTCGAGAGGCCTGCCTGATGCGATGGCTCCTGGCGAGCCTGGCGGTCGCGGCGTCGTGCCTTGCCGCCGGTTGTGGCCCGGTGCAGACGACCCGCACCCTGTCCCGCGCCGACCGCGAGATTTCCGCCGCCCGGGCGGAGCGCGCCGACGAGGCGTCGCCCAACGAGTTTGAATCCGCGCTTCTGTACCTGGATCAGTCCCGCGCGCGCGAAGGCCACGGGGACTTCGAGGCGGCCCTGGCCTACGCGCGCAAGGCGGTCCAGTTCGCCGTCGAGGCGCGGGTCCGTGCCGACGACAACCGGCTGCTGGAGGCGGGCCGGGAACGGCTTCGAAAGACCCTCGAGACCCAGGCCCCCAGGGACACCCCGGCGCCTGGCGACAAGGGGGAACCGCGATGAGCAAGGGGCGCCCCCTCGTGCTGATGGTGCTGCCCTTCGTGGCCGTCGGCTGCGTCACCTCGTCCCAGGTGTCCGATCGAACCCAGCCCCTGACGCGATTGCTGGACGAACACCACGACGCCATGTACGCCTGTGCCCCTCGGGAACTGGCGACTGCGCGGGCGGCGATCGTGTTCGCGCGACACGAAACGGCCCAGGGGCGACCGATGTCCGCGTCCAGGTACGTCGAGCAGGCCGAGGCCGCGTCCAAGAAGGCGTTCCTGGCTTCCCGCAGTCCCTGGTGCATGAACGACCGGGACGGCGACACCATCCCGGACGAGGTCGATCGCTGCCCCGACGCCCCCGAGGACATGGACGGCTTCGAGGACGAGGATGGCTGCCCGGATCCGGACAATGATCAGGACGGCGTGCCCGATCGGTCCGACCGCTGCCCGAATGAGCCGGGGCCGGCCAAGAATGACGGGTGCCCCATTCGCGACGCCGACGATGACGGGGTGCTGGACGACGTGGACCGCTGCCCCAACCAGGCGGGGCCCGCGGCGAACCAGGGATGCCCCTGGCCCGACCGGGACGGCGACGGCGTCATGGACCGGGACGACCGCTGCCCCGACGAGGCGGGACCGCCTGGAAACCAGGGATGTCCCTACAAGCTGGTCGAGGTCACCGAGTCGCAGATCGTTTTGCGCCAGACCGTCCACTTCCAGACGGGCAAGGCGCGCATCAAGACCGAGTCGCATCCGCTGCTGGACGAGGTTGCCGAGGCGATGCTGGATCACCCGACGATGCGCGTGCGCGTCGAGGGGCACACCGATTCGATCGGGGACGACCGCACCAACCTGCGGTTGTCGCAGGCACGCGCGGACGCGGTGCGCCGCTACCTGATGAGCCGGGGCGTGACGCCGGACCGGATGACGGCCATCGGCTACGGAGAAGACAACCCACTGGACGACAACGCCACCGAGGTGGGCCGCGCGATCAACCGCCGGGTCGAGTTCCACATCCTGTCGAGGTAGTCCCTGGCTGAGGAGTCCGATGCGACTGACCCAACGAACCATCCTGCTGGGCGTCTGCGGCGGTATCGCGGCGTACAAGTCGGCGCTTCTGGCCAGGGCATTGATCCGGGCCGGCGGGTCGGTGCGCGTGGCGATGACCGCCTCGGCGCAACGGTTCATCACGCCGCTGACGTTCGAGGCACTGACCGAGCAGGCCTGCCTGACCGACGAGGATCTGTTCCACACGGGCGGCGGCGTTTCGCACGTCGAGATCGCGCGCACCAGCGACCTGATCCTGATCGCGCCGGCCACGGCCACCACGCTGGCGCGCCTGGCGGGCGGATTCGCCGACAACCTCCTGAGCGCGGTGGTGCTGGCGTCCAGGGCGCCGGTTCTGGTCGTGCCCTCGATGCACACGGCCATGTGGGAGAGCCTGCCGGTCCAGCGGAACCTGGGACTGCTTGACCCCGACCGCTACCGCATGCTGCTGCCCGAGTCGGGCGCCCTGGCATCCGGGGACAGCGGACCGGGGCGTTTTCCCGAGGTCGATGACATCGTGGATGCGGCGACCGCCGCGCTGGCGCCCCAGGACCTGGCGGGACGATCGGTGGTCGTTACCGCCGGGCCGACCCGGGAGCCACTGGATCCCGTCCGCGTGCTGACGAACCCGTCCTCGGGACGCATGGGAATCGAACTGGCCCGCGCCGCCCAGATCCGGGGAGCGCGCGTTCACCTGATCCTGGGACCGACCCACCTGGCGCCGCCGCGGCCGCTGGCCCCGGACCGGATGGTCGTCACCCGGGTCGTCACCACGGACGACATGCTGCGCGCCACGCGCGCCGCAATCGCCGACGCCGACACCCTGATCATGGCGGCCGCCCCGGCGGACGAGCGCCCGGCGAGCCCCGTGGCGTCCAAGATCCGCAAGGAGGCGTTGCCCGCGACGCTGGCCATGGAACACACCCCGGACATCCTGAAGACGCTGCGCCCCGAGCTGGCCGGCAGGGTGGTCGTGGGATTCGCCGCCGAGACGACGGACATCGAGACGTCCGGCCGTCGCAAGCTGGAATCCAAGGGCCTGGACCTGCTGTTCGCCAACCCGGTGGATGGAGGCCGAGGCTTCGGCGCCGAAACGAACCAGGGGGTTCTGTTGGCGCGCGACGGCTCGCGATTGGACGTGCCGCCACAGTCGAAGTCGGCCCTGGCGGACCTGATCCTGGAGCGGGTGGCGCGTCTGCCCGCGGACCGTTGACCCCACGCAACCCTCTGGGAGCCGAATGGACGACTCGCCCCTGTCGATGCACATCGCGAACACGGTGGCGGCGCTCCGGCATCTGCTGCGGTCACAGGCCGGGGGGCTGCCTCGCGTCGTGCGGCCCCCACGCCCGCCCGAGCCCGTGCGCGTGGCTCCCCCGGCGGCCGTCCGAACGCCCCCAGCCCCCTCGAAGGCGGCGGCCCCACCGACCCCGGTGCCACGGGACACCCTGTCCCTGCCCGAGGTCGATCCATGGCCGGACCTGGACCTGGCGGGCGTCGGCGGCCTGGTGGCGGCCTGCACGCGCTGCGATCTGGCCTCGACGCGCACGCACACCGTCTTCGGCGAAGGGGCCCTGAACCCGCCCGTGATGTTCATCGGCGAGGGTCCCGGCGCCGAGGAGGACAAGGCGGGGCGCCCGTTCGTTGGACCGGCGGGCCAGTTGCTGGACAGCATGATCCGGGCCATGGGCCTGACGCGCGAGGCGTGCTACATCGCCAACGTCGTCAAGTGCCGACCGCCGAACAACGCGGTGCCGCGCCCCGACCAGGCCGGCCCCTGCATGCCGTACCTGTTCGCGCAGATCCGGCGGGTCCAGCCGCGATTCATCGTCGCCCTGGGCGCCACCGCCGCGAAGGCCCTGTTCGGCAAGCCCGAAGCATCCGTGGGACGCCTGCGCGGTCGCCTGCACCAGCTGGGTGACATCCCCCTGGTCGTGACGTATCATCCGGCCGCCCTGCTGCGCGATCCAGGGTTCAAGCGCCCCACCTGGGAAGACCTGAAACTGGTGATGGCGCGACTGAAGACGGGAGACGAGTGATGTCCAGCCACCCCGCGGGCGTCCGCTTCGGGACGCACCGAGTGATCGAGCCCCTGGGCTGCCTGCCCCAGGCGGCCTGGCGAATCGACAACGCGCTGCCGCTCCACCCGACCGAAATGCGGATCGACGTCGAGGTCCTGAACATCGATGCCGCCTCGTTCACCCAGATGAAGGAGGCGGCCGGCAACGCCCCCGATGGGGTGGCGAACCTGATCCGCCAGACGGTCGAGGCCCGGGGCAAGCAGCACAACCCGGTGACCGGATCCGGCGGCATGCTGGTGGGCACGGTTGCGCAGATCGGCGACGACTACGATGGGCCGGTACACGCCGCGGTCGGCGATCGCGTCGCGACGCTGGTTTCGTTGTCGTTGACCCCACTGCACCTGAGCGCGATCCACCAGGTCCACCTGGACCGGGATCAGGTGGTCGTGTCGGGGCATGCCATTCTGTTCTCCAGCGGCATCGCCGCGGTGCTGCCCAGCGACCTGCCCCGCGACCTCGCCCTTGCGGCGCTGGACGTCGCCGGTGCGCCGGCCCAGACGGCCCGCCTGGTCCGTCCCGGCATGTCGGTGGGCATCCTGGGAACCGGAAAGTCCGGACTGCTGTGCGCGGCCATGGCCCGGCGCATCCTGGGGCCTTCCGGACGCGTGCTGGGCATCGCGCATCGGCCCGAGTTCCTGGCGCCCGCGGTGGACCTGGGGTACGTCGATACCCCGATCGTGGCGGACGCCCGGGATCCGGTGGCCGTGCTCGAGGCCGTCCACGCCGCGACGG
>JARKOL010000380.1 GCA_029975745.1 Myxococcota bacterium
TGTCGTTGTCGCCCTGCATCGCCTGGAGGCGTTCGTACACCTTGCCGTTGGTGAAGTGCGAGAAGTAGTTCCATTCCTTCGTCGTGACGATGCGCTTGATCCGGATGCCCAGCTTCTGCAGGTCCACGGGCAGGTCGGCCAGCACCTCCTCGGTCGAACGCCCCAGGTCGATGATCGGGATGTAGCACACGGACAGATCCGCCGCCTCGCCGTGCAGGTTGCGCTCGATCAGCGCGACGTGCCCGAAGTTCTCCTGGTTCGCGTTGAACCGCAGCAGGTAGTTGTCGTGGGGCATGCCCTCCAGGACGGCGGCCACGATCAGGTACCGGTTGGACTGCACCTGATCCAGGATCTCGCGCTCGTCCGGGGTCGTATCCAGGCACTCCGCGATGTCGGGCAGCGGCAGCGCGATGACGACCTTGTCGAAGACCTCGGGTTCCTCGGCGCCCTGGACGGTGATGCGCACCTCGTGGCCGGTGCGCTCGATCCGCGTGACGGGGCGGCCGATCCGGACGTTCAGCCCCAGCGCCATGCGCTGGACCATCTCGCCGAAACCCTGGTGGAACTTGTGGACCGGAGACTGCCCCAGCATCATCAGCAGGGTTGCGAACCCCATGAAGTTGATGACGTTCATGTAGTCCAGCACGTACCACGTCCGGATGCTGCGCAGGTCGCCGTAGCCGAACGAGGTGATGGGCAGTTCCATCCAGGGGGCGATGTCCTCCATCCCGTTCGCCTTGCAGAACGACATGAAGTCCTGCTGGTATTCGTCGGGCAGATTCACGTACGTCGCGGGCCGGCTGTACAGCAGGTCGAAGCGCGCCGCGTGATAGACGTACCGCGCCATCTGGGCCAGGATCGTCGGCGTCTTTTCCAGCGGCCAGTATTCCTTGCGGAACGACCGCCACGTGCCGTCCGGCTGCATGACGTGGAAGGGGAAGCGCCGCTTGACCCGCGCCCCCAGCGTTCGGGCGTAGCGCAGGACCGTGCGGAACTCCGGCGAGACCGAGCAGGCGCCCATCTCGTAGGCCTGGCCGTTGAATCGCAGGCTCCAGCACTTGCCGCCAAGACGGTCTTCCTTCTCGAAGACGACGACGTCGTGGCCCTTTTCCGTGAGGGTGCGGGCGGCGGTGATGCCGCCGATCCCGCCTCCGACGACCGCAACGCGCAGGCGATGCATGGGGACTCCCCGGTTTGATTGACCTCCATGGGTAGCACGAAACACGGATTCGGTGCAATGCGCCCCCCGACTTTTCGACATTCGGGGATCGATTCCGCTTGCCTGTCAGGGAGGTATTGCCTCAGAATTCCATCCATCATACGACCGAAGGCGGATCCCGGTGGGTCGTTCACGCACGCGACAGGTCGGGCAGTCGAAGGATGCCGTGTTCCTGTTGCCCGGATTGATGGGGTTCGACCAACTGCACGATTTTCAATACTTTTCTGACCGTGTTGCCGCCACGATCCGGACCGCGTTGTGGTTCGAGACCGGGCGGGATATTCCCGTCATCCCCCTGGCCACGCGTCCCACCGCGCGTCTGGCTCGGCGCCAGGCGTTCCTGGTTCGCCGTCTGGCCCATCTGATTCGCAACGACCTGTCCCTGCGGGGCGTGAATCGGATCTTCCTGGTTGGACACAGTACGGGCGGAGTGGATGCGTTCCTGCTGGCGTGCGAGCGTCCGCTGGTCGAGACCCGGGCGCGCCGCAAGCACCTGGGGTTCGGCGGTGTCTGGCACCGGGAGTTCGAGGCGATTCGCCGCCGGATCCGTTCGGTCATCGCGATTTCGTCGCCCTTCTTCGGCGCGGCGATCACGTGTACGCCCGCCCTTCGCCTGCTGGGGGGGACGGTTGGGGGTGTCGCCGAGGCGCTGGACGGCGTCCGCGTCCTGGCGCGCGCCGGCGTGGCGATCAGCGGGCGCCTGTGTCGTGGAAGCGGCCTGGGTGACCTGATGTTGAACGCGCTCATCGACGGACGCGCTTCGGTGGCCATGGCCGCGGACGTCGCACGGGACCATGGGCTGATCGCGGACCTCGAGCCGCAGGCCATGGCGCGGTTGATGGCCCAGGCCCGCTTCACGGTGCCGGGGGGGCTGCATGCCTTCGCTTCCGTGTCGCCTGCGCCCGAGGACTGCGTCTGGGCGGGGTGCCCCCGTCACGCGGGCGCCGGGGCCTTGTACCGGCTGTTCCACCAGCAGGTCCGCCAGGCGGGGGATCCGGGATTCGCGCCCCAGATGGCCGCGAACCTGGCGAACCTTGCCCAGGCGGCGCCCGACGCGATCGGGGACAGGTCGCGCCTGCCCGCCACATGGACCACGACCACCTGCGACGGCGTCGTCAACTGCGGCGCGATGCTGCCGCCGGCCACCTCGGACGTCCCGGCCGGCTTCACGGTGGTCGTCGGGGACCACGCGGACGTGATCGGCCACTACGATCGTCCCCGGGACCCCCTGCGTCCGGAGGGCCGTGCCGAGTGGGCGAACGAGGGGCTGCTGGACAGCGGCGCCGGATTTTCCGATGCGGCGTTCTATGCCCTGTACCGGGCCGTGGCGCAGCGCATCGCGGCGCACGGGGAGGACCGGCCATGACGGTCTATCACCTCTCGTTGGCGATCGGGATCGGCAGCTTCCTGATGTGCTTCCGGGTGCTGATGGCGAATCGCCGCCGGATCCAGAACTGGCTGTTCTTCGCCGTCGGCACCGCGGTCCTGGCCTTCACCGGTCCCATCTACGTGGGCTACCTGTTCCCGGGACAGCCCGAACTGACGACATCGTTGAACCGGGTGGCGGTGGGGCTGACCGCGGTCACGACCGCGCTGCTGTGGTGCTTTTCGCTGGTCTTCCCCGCCGTGCGTCTGCGCAGGTTGTGGGTCGTGTTCTCGGTGAACCTGTTGCCGTCCGTGGCCTTGGCGATCTGGGCGATTCCGGCGGACGCGTTCGTGCGACTGATGGAGATCCGTGCCCTGCCCGGGGGCGGGCTGGTGATGGACCGGGAGGTCGGTCCCCTGTACGCCTCCCTGTATGCCCCGCTGATCGTCCTGAACATGCTGGGGGCGATCGTTGGGTTTTCGTGGCAGTGGCGCCGGGCGACGACGTCGATCGAGCGGCTGCAGGTCGCCTACACGGGCATCGCGATGGGGGGCGGGGGGTCGGCGGCGACCCTGTCGTGCATCATCTTGCCTCTGGCCGGCTATCCGCAGTACTACATCCTGGGGCCCGCCATCGGCATCCCGGTGTTCATCGGCATGATGGTCTACAACATCCGGACCTTCAAGGCGATGGACATCGACGAACTGCTCAGCAGGTCGGTGCTGTGGCTGCTGTCGCTTTCGGTGGCCGGCGTCCCGTTCGGCCTGTTCACCTGGATCCTGCTGCGCTGGCCGTCCGCCTTCAACGCGCTGTCCGGCACGGCGTTCATGATGCTGGGCCTGGGGCTGGTGGTCGCGTACCATCGCTATGTTCAGCCGCGCGTGGACCAGCGCCTGCTGAAGAAGTCCCACGATTATCAGCGACTTGTCGAGGACTTCAACCGTCGCCTGTCCAAGCTGACCGACCTGAATCAACTGCTGGATTCCCTGCAGCGCCTGCTGTCCGACACGCTGTATCCGGCGTCGCTGTCGTTCGTGGTGCCCGGCGAGGGCCGTGGCCAGTTCGCGCTGGTGAGTGGGGGCGGCGAGCACGCAGGGGTGGCCGGGTTCCGGATCTCCGAGGATCAGGCGCACTTCATCGTCGAGAACGCCGAGGTTCTGGAGCGCGAGCAGTTGGAGGTCAATCCCGACTACTCGGAGCGTGTTCGCGAATCGGGCAGGCGCTACCTGGCCAGCGTTTCGGCCGAGGTGTCGGTGCCGCTGGTCATGGAGGACCGGTTGATCGGCGCGATCAACCTGGGGCCCCGGCGGGATGGCCATTACAAGCGGGCGGACATCAACTTCCTGGAGGCGATTCGCGCGGGCGTCAACGTCGCGCTTTCCAACTCGATGCTGCTGCGCCGAATCGAGCGGATCAACAGCGCCTACGAGCGCTTCGTACCGCGCCAGATGCTGTCCTACCTGGGGGTCGAGTCGATCACGGACGTGGGGCTTGGGGACTGCACCGAAATCGAGATGACCGTCCTGTTTTCCGACATCCGGTCGTTCACGACCTTGTCCGAGCAGATGAGTCCCCAGGACAATTTCCGGTTCCTGAACTCGTACCTGCGCAGCATGGGACCGATGGTCCGCGGCCACGGGGGCTTCATCGACAAGTACATCGGCGACGCGGTGATGGCGCTGTTCCCCGGCGGGGCGGCGGATGCCCTGCGCGCGGCCGCCGCGATGTGTCGCAGCCTGAACCAGTTCAACGCCAGCCGAGGCCTGCCGAACCGGCCTCCGATCGACATCGGCATCGGCATCCACACCGGGCGCCTGATGCTGGGCACGATCGGCGAGGATCTGCGGATGGAAGTGACGGTCATTTCGGATGCCGTCAACCAGGCCGCGCGCCTGGAGGGGCTGTGCAAGACCTACGGCGAGCGCATCATCGTCAGCGCCCGGACCCTGGACCTGGCACGGGTACAGGGCCTGGACGTGCCGAACCGCTCGCTGGGGAAGGTTCAGGTGAAGGGCAAGAGCGAGCCCGTCGAGGTGTTCGCGCTGGATGTGGACTGCTCGGTTGCGGAACCGACCGACGCGGGCGAACCCGCCCTGGCGTGAACCCGACTCAGACGCGGACTTCCTGGTAGTCGGCCGCGCCGAAGACGTGTTCCGCCAGTTCCGGCGCCCCGTGGTCCCGCAGCCACGCGCGGGCCTCCTCCACGATCGCGTCGATGTCCGTGTCGTTCGCCATCGGGTCGTGGTGCGTCAAGGCCAGGCGAGCCACCTGGCAATCGTGCATCACGCGGGCGGCGTAGGCCCCGGTCCCGTGGCCGAAGCCAACTCGGCTGGCAAGGTACTGTTCCTGGGTGTACTGGGCATCCTGGATCAGCAGGTCCGCCCGGGCCAGGTGCGCGCGCAGCGATTCGGGCAGGATGTCCGTGTGCTCGTGGTCGGTCAGCAGGACGGCCACCCTGCCCGTGGGGCCCTCCTCGAACCGGTACGACACCGTGTGTTCGGGGTGGGCCGTCCGGTGCATCCGGACGATCAGGCAGCCCTCGGGGGCGGAACCTTCCGACGATGGCGTGCGGGGGGCCCCTGGATCCTCCGCCATCGCGGTCGGCACCAGTCGGGCGCCCTGGTCGGGATGGATGACCAGCGCCTGGGACCCGATCCCGTCCAGATCGTGACAGGTGACGCGGTCGCGCACGTGGGCGAAGTCCACGGGAAAGAACGGCGCCTGCATCAGGGTCGCGAAGGTCTGCTCGGGGCCCACGCCGTGTTCGCGCGGGCCGAACACCTCGATCTGCACGCCGGGAGCGAACGTGTGCGGCGCCAGGGGAAAGCCCTGGGTGTGGTCGTGATGGTAGTGCGTCATCAGCAGCAGGACATGCCGGATGCCTTCGCGCAGCAGGTCCATGGAGGCGGGCACGATGCCCGTGCCGGCGTCCACCAGCAGAGCCGTGTCCGCCGGCAGGCACGCGGACTTCACCCGGATGCAGGTGGTGTTGCCACCGTAGCGCAGGGACTGCGGGCGCGCGATCGGCGACGAGCCGCGGGTGCCGTAGGTCTGGATGCGCATGCGCACGACTCCGTTTGTCGAAAGCGTAGTCCCATTCCGCGAGTCTGTCGATCCCGAACGTGGCCGCTTGCGAACGGCGTCAGAACAGGCGGCCCGGCGGGGTGCAGCGGGGGGTCATGCCCCCGAAGCGCATCCGGACCTCCCCGGTCTCCGAGTCGTACAGGACATCCGTGTTGGGGTACTCGGCGTAGGGGACCGCCGGGTACTCCGAGGTGGCGCGCGAGGGGGGCGCACCGTCTCCCGTGGCCCGAATCCGAAGGCCCCAGGCCGGGACCTCGCTGTAGTCACTGACGCCGGAGTAGACCTCGGTGAAGGTCGTCACCGCCGGGTCCAGGCTGCCGGGGACGCCGGGCGCCTTCCGGGGGAAGCGCAGCCCGCCGGCGAAGGTCTGGACGCCCGTCGCGACACTCGTCACGCTCAGGTCGAACCAGTCGCCGTCGCCCGAGGCCTCCTTTCGCTCCAGGCGCAGGATGTACTCGCCGGCGGTCCAGTCGTAGGGCAGCCGGACCCCGATGAACTCGCCCTCGTGCGTGCCGATCTCGGTGAATCCCCCGGGCGCGACGCGGGCGTCCGCGGGATCCAGACTGTCCCAGCGCGAGAACAGGAACCCCGTGCCGACGAACCCCACCCCGGGCATCAGCAGGTTCGTCT